>CAIRSA010000367.1 GCA_903881085.1 uncultured Acidobacteriia bacterium | reverse complement strand
TCAAACGCTCAGGCATGTTCTGGACGCTGCGCGGGGCCAACGCTATCATAGCCCTTCGCTGCACAACCCTTAATAACCGTTTCGAGGATTACTGGGTTGACCGGCGCGCTGCTTGATCCCAACTTTTATGTCGCGCACCCCTAAGCTTTGCCGAAGCCGTACCCGGTCTTGCACGGCATGGGAGAATAGTGGTTTGGCCCCTAAATACCCTATTCAAGTTATCGGTGCAGGACTGGCCGGCGCGGAAGCCGCATGGCAAATCGCACGTTCCGGCTTGCCCTGCACCCTGCATGAAATGCGCCCGGAAAGGCAGACCCCCGCGCACAAGACAGCCGATTTTGCCGAGCTGGTTTGCAGCAACTCGCTGAAAAGCGAGTCGCTGAATTCGGCGCCATGGCAGCTGAAGCAGGAGTTGCGCCGCTTCGACTCCCTGCTGCTCAATGCCGCCGCGCATGCCCGCGTACCGGGCGGCCAGGCCTTGACGGTGGACCGCGAGTTGTTTGCCGATTACATTACCACCGCCATCGCTAATCAGCCGCTGATCACAGTTTGCCGCAAGGAAGTGACCAGCCTGCCGGAGGAAGGAATCGTCATCATCGCGTCCGGTCCATTGACCAGCGATGCGCTGGCGGCGGAGATCAGCCGCATCACCGGCTCGGACCGGCTTTACTTCTACGACAGCATCAGCCCGATTGTTGAGGCCGACTCCATCAACTACGATGTTGCCTTTCGCGCATCGCGCTACGGCAAATCGCTCGACGGCACTGACGACTACGTCAACTGCCCGATGAATAAGGAAGAGTATGAACGCTTCCTGGACGAACTGCTGGCGGCGCAGGTTTACGAGGCTCATATTCCCGAGGACGCCACTCCGTATTTCGAGGCGTGCCTGCCGATTGAAGAGATCGCCCGCCGCGGACGTGACACGCTGCGCTTCGGCCCGATGAAGCCGATGGGGCTCGACGATCCACGCACAGGCCGCCGGCCGTATGCCGTGGTGCAGTTGCGGCAGGAAAACATTCGCGCCGATAGTTACAATCTGGTCGGCTTTCAAAACCATATGCGCTTTGGCGAACAGGCGCGCGTGCTGCGGCTGATTCCGGGCCTGGAAAACGCCACCTTTTCCCGCTTCGGGCAGATCCATCGCAACACCTACATCAACGCCCCGTCGCTTTTGAATTCCTGCCTGCAATTGAAGGAGGCGACGAGCGTGTTTTTCGCCGGGCAAATTTCAGGCGTTGAGGGCTACGTGGAATCAATCGCCACAGGGCTGATGGCAGGCCGTCATGCGGCGGACTTCGCACTGGGGCATGTTATGCGCCCACTGCCGCGGGCAACAGCGATGGGCTCGCTGTGCAACTATATAACCTGCGCGAGCGCGAAGAACTACCAGCCTGCCAACATCACTTTTGACCTGTTACCGCAGCTGGACGAAGAAACACGTCATCGCATGCGTCATGACAAAAAGGCCCGCCACGCCGAGGTCTGCGCTCGCGCGACGTTGTCGCTGGATGAGTATTTAGCAACCAATGCCTGACTTGAAGGAATACAAAACTGCGTTTCTGGATGAGTTGCGGCTGCGCAATGTCTCTCCGCATACGGTGCGTTGTTATGAGACCGATCTCGATCAAGTGATTGCGTATTTCACGCCACCAGGAGGAGAGACGCTCGCCGCGGCGGATCTGGATATGTTGGGCTTGCGCGAGTGGCTGGGCGGCCTTTATGCGCAAGAACTGGAAGCGGCCACCCTGCGCCGCAAGCTCGCCGCGCTGCGTTCGTTCTTCAAGTTTCTTTTGCGCAATGGCGCGGTCACCAAGAACTTCGCCCGGCTGTTGAAGACGCCGAAGGCGGCGAAGAAACTGCCGCGGGTTCCGACGGAGGAGCAGACGGGCACGCTTGTCGACGGCGTTGCGGCCGATAAGTTCAACCGGCCATATCCCAAACGGGACCTGGCGATCTTCGAAATGCTGTATGGTTGCGGAGTGCGTATCAGCGAGTTGGTTGGCTTGAATCTGGAGGACATCGATCGCGCCGATCGATGGTTGCGCGTGCGCGGCAAAGGGAAAAAAGAGCGGCAGGTCCCCTATGCCTCGAAGGCGGCCGATGCATTGGAGGCTTGGTTGCTGGAACGCAAAGCGGCGGAGGGAGTGACCGCGGTTTTCGTAAATCATCGCGGGGTGCGGCTGAGCGATCGCGGGGCACGGGCCATCGTGAGTTTCTATGCGCGGTTCGTCAGCGGCGATGCGAGCGTGCATCCACACACGCTGCGGCACGCCTTCGCGACGCATCTGCTGGCCGATGGCGCCGACTTGCGGTCGATCCAGGAGCTATTGGGGCATACTAGTTTGTCTACAACGCAGAAGTATACGCAGATTGCGCTCACCGAACTGATGGCGGTTTACGACAAGTCTCACCCCAAGGCCCACTAGAGCGATTGCCGGGCCCGCTGAAAGACATCAAGCAGCATCTGGTCAGTCAACCGGCCGGTCGACGTGTTCTGCTGGCTTGGGTGATAAGAGCTGATTAAGAGCGGTGAAAGCGAGTGGGCAACGTTGTGGCCGAATACGAATTCGGCGCGGCTTTTGATCGCCCCACGATCGCGCAGAATGCCCAGGTATTGGTCAAAGGCCAGCTTGCCCAACGCTACCACGACCTTCAAGCGCTTGAGCATGTCGAGTTCACGCTCCAGATATCCGCGGCAGTTTCTCAGCTCTTCGGGCAGCGGCTTGTTATCGGGCGGTGCGCAATGGGCGCTGGCTGTGATCAGCGCATCTTTCAAAACGAGGCCATCTTCGCGCGCCGAACTGCCGGGCTGCGATGCAAAGCCCGCGGCATGCAGGGCTCTGAACAGATAGTCGCCTGAACGGTCACCGGTAAACATGCGGCCAGTGCGGTTAGCGCCATGGGCGGCTGGCGCAAGGCCCAGAATCAACATGCGCGCTTTTGGATCGCCGAACGAAGGCACGGGCTTTCCCCAATAGTCCCATTCGCGATAGGCGCGGCGTTTTTCGCGCGCGACATCGGCACAGTAGACACGCAGGCGCGGGCACTTTTCGCAGTTGGCGATTTCATGCTGCAGGATTTGGAATGCGGAAGCCATCTATTCATGGATATGCCATGATGGAGCAGCATGTCAAAGATCCTTTTCGAACAGCAGGGCCGCGTTACGCGGGTCACAATCAACGAACCGGAGAAGCGGAATGCCATCACGCGCGCCATCGCAGCAGAGCTGCGCGACGCCATGGCACAGGCCGCAAGCGACACAAGCCGCGTGGTAGTGCTGACCGGCGCGGGAGATTTCTTCTGTTCGGGCGGAGACGTGAGCACAAGTCACAGCGAGGATGTTTCGCAGTATATCCGCAAAGTTGTGAACCCGCTGATTCTTTCCATTCGCGAAATGAAGAAGCCGGTGATTGCGCGCGTACATGGCCCGGCGATGGGACTTGGGTGCAATCTGGCGCTAGCCTGCGACATCATTATCGCCAGCGCGGAGGCACAGTTCGGTCAGATTTTTGTGCGCGTGGCTCTGATGCCGGAAGGCGGTTCCACCTTTCTGCTGCCGCGCATGCTGGGCCATGCACGGGCGTTTGAGTGGCTCACTACAGGCAACGCAATCGACGCGAAAGCCGCGCTGGACATGGGTCTGATCAATTCCGTGGTGCCGTTTAAGAAGCTCGACGCAGGCATCGAGGAGACCTGCGAGCGCCTCGCCTCCGCGCCACCGCTGGTGATCGCCGGCTTGAAGAAGGCTCTGGCGTACAGCGCATCGCACACGCTGGCCGAGTGCCTGGAATATGAAGCCGTGCATCAGAAGGAGTGCTTGGAATCGGAAGATTTCCAGGAGGGCCGCGCGGCGTTCATAGCCAAACGCAAGCCCGAATTCAAGGGAAGATAGACGATGAAGTTCCATACCGAGCATCTGACGATGCGCACCAAGAAGCATCGCGAGTACATCAACATCACGCCCAACGTGGAGGCCGCGCTGCACAAGAGCGGCATCAAGGAGGGGATGATTCTAGTCTCGGCGATGCACATCACGGCCGGAGTCTGGGTGAACGATGCCGAGGATGGCTTGATTGCCGATATCGATGAGTGGCTGGAGAATCTGGCTCCGTTCCGCGAGGATTACCGGCATCATCGCACCGGCGAGACGAATGGCGATTCGCATTTGAAGAGCCTGCTGGTGCACCATCAGGTGATTGTGCCGGTGACGGCGGGGAAGCTCGATTTCGGGCCGTGGCAGCAGGTTTATTACGCGGAGTTCGACGGGCAGCGGCCGAAGCGGCTGATCATTAAGGTGATGGGGGAGTAGTTTTATGTTTGGCGAGCAGAGTCTGTATTAGATCAACGGGACGACGGAAACTGGTGAGTTCCAGGTTGCGGATGGCTTCGGTAAAATCCACAAGTCCGAGATCTGCCGCACGATCAAGCAACCCAAGCGTTCCTGTAACCCTGAGACCTCTTCGCTTGGCCACACGAAATCCAAGCCGTTCGTCGATCAGCAACAGTTCGGCATCGAGGAACTCCGCAAGCGCGATGGCTGCCGTTTCTCCTTCATCCAAGCCCAACACTGTGAGGAGGCCCCTGGCATCTTGGATTTCAAGCCAGTCTGGGGGCGAAGCGATCCATCGACGGACTATTAGCGGCGCGAGAGCATCCGCCAACTCTTCATGAACTGCGCTTGGCAAAGCGACTCTTGCGAACATGCGCGGCAAAAGATCGACTTGGCCAATTTGATTGAGGTAATTGATGGGACCGGTATCGGCAATTACCACCTGCACAACTTAGAACCCAAGTTCTTTGAGAGCTTGTCGCTCCTCTTCAAAATCTTCCATGGTGTAGTCCTGATAAATTCCATGCGCTTGCAAGAAGCCATCCAATTGGATGCGCGCTAAGCCGAGCATCTTTCGCAGTTGCACTTCGCTAAGGCGGCCTGCGCGGAGTTCTTCGAGGGCAAAAGATTCCAGTGCCCGGCGCGATAAGTCGCCGCCGTTTGAGCTCAGGTGAGCCGCAATTTCATCCGGAATCTCCATTGTCAATTCCATGAGTCCACACTATCGCGATTGGGGTGGGGAGTCAAACTCGGGGGCAGGATTGCGGTACTGTACGACCTGTGAAACCTGATCCTTACACCAAACCGGGTCTCACTGTTATCGCGATCATGTTTAGATCGATTGCTTGCAACCGGTACGGCAACCCGGCAAACACGGGGAACCGCTCACCTTGGAGTACAATCGCTATAATCAAGCAAAGGGAGACAGGTATTTCATGAGTGTCAGAATTACATTTAGCCTTCCGGACAAAGTTCACGCAGCAGTAAAGCAGCAAGCCGCAGTAGAGGGAACAACGATTCGTACGCTGATAGTACATGCCATCTAAAGTAGGATAAGACCGAAACCTTCACGACGAGTGACCGGACCGCTTGTTGGCAAGAAGAGCAAGCCAAGAGCTGGCAGCGCGGACACTGAGAATCCTTACGATGTCTTGTTTGCCTGAAGCCTATCGGTTATCCTAACCCAGGCACGCCGCCCATGGTCTTCGCCAATCGCACTGCCCGCACGATAGCCGTCGCCAACGCCTCTGCCGCCGCAATTCCCAGCGCGTGCAGATCGGCCTCAGCGGTGCCGTGCGACATTGCGATCACCATGTCTCCATCGAACATCGTGTGAGCGGGCTGCACGGTCCGAGTCAGGCCGATCTGCGCCAATTGCGCCAGTTTGGTGGCCTGCACTTTTGTTAGCTTGGCATTCGTTGCCACCACGCCCAGCGTTGTATTCTGACGCTGGTAGCTCCACGTGGAGCCCTTCTTCAAAGACTGCGAGGTGTTCACCAACGCCATGCTCTTCTCCGACTCACGGGCGCCGGCGATCAGCTTGTTCGCTTCGGGATCAAAAACGTCGCCGAAAGAATTCACGGCGGCGATGGCGGCAACTTTCACGCCTGCAAACGGACCTTCCAGGAAGACCGTAGCCGAGCCTATGCCGCTCTTCATCGCGCGCGACATGCCGAACAACTTCCCCACCGTCGCGCCAGTGCCTGCGCCAACGCAGCCTTCGACCACGGCTTTGGATGTCGCCGCAGCAGCGGCGGCTTCACCCATTTCACGCGAAGGACGCACCGTCGATTTACCGATGCCAAGATCGTAGAGAATAGCCGAGGGCACAATCGGCACCAGGCCGTACGCCGTCTTGAAGCCAACGTTGTGTTGTGCCAGAAAGCGCCGCACTCCGCACGCAGCCTCAAGCCCAAAGGCGCTGCCGCCGGCGAGCACCACGGCGTGAACCACGTCGGTCACATGCAGCGGGCTCATCGTATCGAACTCGGAAGTGCCCGTACCGCCGCCCCTCACATCCACACCTGCAACCGCGCCCTGCGGGCAGAGGATCGCCGTGCATCCGGTCAGCGCGTCAAAGTCCGATGCGTGGCCAACCTGAATGCCATCAATATCCGTTAAGCCTTTCATAAGTTGGTGACTGCTTGTATGGTAGCATCGTGAATCAGGAGCCTATTGTTTGTTCGACATTCTGAAGGGGCCCATCTTCTCATTTCAGGAATTCATAATCCTCTCTGGCCGTGCCACGCGCAATATCTGGCGGCGGCCGCATTACATTGACGACATCAGCCTGCAGATGGATATCGTTGGCGTCGGCAGCCTTCCGATCATCCTGCTGATAGGCTTTTTCAGCGGTTCCGTGATGGCTCTGCAGATGTCGCGCGCACTGGCGCAGTACGGCGCGGCGGGGCAAGTGGGCATGATCACGGCCATCACACTGGTGCGCGAATTGGGACCGGTGCTGACCGCGCTGCTATTTGCCGGACGCAACGCCAGCGGCATCGCCAGCGAAATCGGGTCGATGAAAGTTACGGAGCAGATCGACGCAATGCGCGCACTGGGAACCGATCCGCTGCAAAAGCTGGTCACACCGCGGCTGATCGCGGCCTGCTTCGTGCTGCCATTGCTGACCATCATCGCCGACTTCATCGGCATGATTGGCGGCTACATCATGGCCGTTCCGATTTTAGAACTCACCACCACCTCGCAGTATTGGAACACCTCTTACACCGCGCTGGAATGGAACGACATCACGCAAGGACTTTTGAAACCCTTGCTGTTCGCCTTTGAAATCGCGCTCGTGGGCTGTTTCTACGGCATGCGCACCACGGGCGGCACGCAAGGCGTCGGACTGGCAACCACGCAGGCAGTGGTCGCATCGTCCGTGTGGGTCTTCGTAATCGACATCTTTATCACAAGGGCTTTCGTATGGTACGCGGCGATTCGGTCCTAAGCTTCGACGCCGTAAGCCTGGGGTTTTTCGGTGAGACGGTGCTCGATGATGTCTCCTTCGAAATTCCCGCAGGCGGCACGCGCATCGTGCTGGGCGCAGCAGGCAGCGGCAAAACGGTGCTGCTGAAGCTGGCGCTGGGGCTGTTGAAACCCGACAAAGGGCGCATTCATCTGTTCGGCCAAGACGTGACGGATTTCAGTGAACCGCAGTGGTATGAGATGCGGGCAAAAGTGGGCGTGCTGTTTCAGGAGGGCGGCCTGTTCGATTCCTTGAACATCGAAGAAAATGTTTCGTATCCGCTGCTGAATCAGGAAGCGCATCGGAGCCAGCGGGCACAAGTACCGGAAATGGCGCGCGAGTCGCTAAAGTTCGTCGGCCTGGAACACACGCTGGAAAAATTCCCAAGTGAATTGTCAGGCGGCATGCGGCGCCGGGTGGGCATTGCCCGCGCCACGGTGACCTCACCGAATCTGCTGCTGTACGATTCGCCTACCGCAGGATTGGATCCGATTACGGCGAATCGCATCATCTCGCTGATCATCAAGGACCGCGAATTGCACAACACGACATCGGTGATTGCCACACATCGCGCACAGGACGGGCACATGCTGGCAAATTTCCGCTACAATCCTGATAGTGGAGCAGTCGTCCGTACCGCGACTGGGGAAGACAGCGGCACGCGGTTTTTTGTGATGCGGGAGGGGCGTCTGGTATTTCATGGCACGGAGGCGGAGTTGGACGCATCCAAAGACCCTTATGTCTCGAAGTTCATCATGCGGCAATAGAGAGAGAATATGCCATCGGCCAAACGAGTAAGCTGGGCGCAGTTGCGGGTTGGATTAATGGCGATCGCCGCCATGGTGTTGATGGGCGTGCTGGTCTTCCTGCTGAGCGGGAGCACAAGCCTGTTCGGAAAGAGCGTGCTTGTCTACACCTTTATGGACGATTCCGCGGCCATGGGCAAAGGTGCGCCCGTGCGGCTCAACGGCATCCTCATCGGCAAGATCTCGGCAATCGAACTTTCAGGCGAAAATTCGCCGAATCGCATCGTTCGCATGAGCATGGAACTGGGCGAGGACAAGTTGGCCCTGATCCCGCAAGATTCGATTGTTTCAGTGGGCGCTGAAAACCTTCTCGGAACCAAATACCTGAATATCCAAAAGGGCAAGAGCCCTACGGCAATGAAGGCGGGTGGCGAGATCAAGAGCCGGGACACGCGCGAGTTTCAAGATCTTGTAAATGCCGCGTATCCGGCGATGGAATCGCTGCAGAGCATCATCGTGCGGCTGGATAAGATCGTTGGGTTGGTGGAATCAGGCAAGGGTTCAATCGGCAAACTGCTGGTGGACGATGAACTGTACAAGCGCGTAGTGAGTCTCGTTGGCGAAGTGCAAAAGGTTGTCGAAGTAGTCTCCGACGGCAAAGGCACCATGGGCAAGTTGCTTTACGATGACACCATGTACGATCAGGTGAAAACGTCACTGGGCCGCGTGGACAATCTGATCCAGGGCATGCAGGATGGCAACGGCACGGCCGGAAAGCTGCTGAAAGATCCTGCCCTGTACGACGACCTGCGCAAGAGCGTGGCCAAGATCAACGTGTTGGTTGACGATCTGAACGCCGGCAAGGGCTCCGCGGGCAAGCTACTGAAGAGCGACGAACTGCACAATCAGGTTTCGGCGCTTGTGACGAAGCTCGACAAGATGGTAGGCCAGTTCGACACTATGGCAGGCAAGATCAATTCGGGTGAAGGCACGTTAGGCCAGTTACTGGTGAATCCGCAGATGTACGAATCTCTGAATGGAACAGCCAAAGAGATGAATGGCCTGATGAAGGATTTCCGCGCCAATCCTAAAAAATTCCTTACGATTCAGTTGAAGCTGTTCTAGCAATGGCTGGGCGGCAGCTGATTGTTAACGCCGATGACTTTGGCTTCACGCGCGGCGTGAATGCCGGCATCGCGGACGCGCATAGGAACGGAATCCTCACGGCGACAACCTTGATGGCCAATGGCGATGCGTTTGTCGATGCGGTGCGTTTGGCTCATGAAACACCTTCACTGGACATCGGTTGCCATCTGGTGCTGATCGGCGGCAGTATGATCAGCGCGCCCAATTTGGAATTGCCGCCTACGCCCGCGGCGCTGGTGCGCGCTGTGCTGGCCGGCCAGATTCCAATCTACAAAGAGCTGCTGGCGCAGGTACGCAGGATTCAGGCCGCCGGGATCGCACCCACGCATCTGGATACCCATAAGCACACGCATATGTTGCCACAGGTGCTGAATGCCGTGGCGAGAATCTCTCAAGAAACCGGCATCCCGTGGGTGCGGGTGCCATTCGATGTCCCGATGAGTTACCGCGCACCTGCGAAGAAGAAACTGATTGGCGCCGCTTTACGGTTGCTGCGTGGACGCACTACTCGCGTGCTTCGAAAACATGGATGCCGGTTCACCGATCATTTCGCCGGCTTCCAAATTACCGGCCGGTTTACGGAGGAAGATCTGGTGAAGTTGTTCGCTGAGTTGCCGGCCGGCTCCACGGAGTTCATGTGCCACCCGGGTTATCGCGATAGCGATTTGGACGCTGCGCCTACACGCTTGAAGCAGAGCCGGGCGGATGAACTGGCAGCGCTCAATGCACCGCAGGCACGGCAGGCGCTTGAGGCCAACGGCATCCGGCTGTGTGGGTACCGCGACCTCTAAACAGCTCATGCTGAGTCCACTCCCGTGGAAGGTGTGAAAAGTTAGTTTTTGCACAGGCGAATCGCCTGCGCCACCCATGGAAACGCTATGTTTTAAGGGTGGGGCGGGCGATTCGCCTGCCCTATTTGCGGTCGAACCGATGCTCCATGGAACTAAAGCGGTATGGCGTTTTGCTCCACGTAACGCTCTACGTCCGACTCATCGGGACCGATGTAATGAAAGTATTCCGCGTACTGCAATCCATGGGCTTCGCCACGGCTTTTGTCGCGCGCCAGGGCGAAGTGTTTGGCGTACTGGCGGTTCGCGGTCAGATCGTCATTACCCAGCAAAGGCAGCCGTTTTCCTGAAGCCTGCAACTTCCGCCGCAGTTTGGCGCCGGCGTCTCCGGCAGGGCCCTGAGTAACGTTGGCAAGATTCACATCGACCTTGCGGTCAATGAATTCAGAGATCTCCACCACACGGTTAACGATCTGCGGACCACGAGAAAAATAATATCGTTGCGATACGGTTTGCGGCGCAAGGCCGGCGCGGAAATGCTCAGGGTAATCCCACGGACTGCTGGCGATGGCCGCGGCCCACTCCACGGCGCGCGCCGTCACATAGTGGTCGGGGTTGCGCTCATACAGAGCTGCCGGGTCGTAGACCAAAACCGTATCCACCTTCAGCGCGCGGAACAAGAAGACCAGCCGGGCACGCATTTCTACGATAGGCCACGAGTCCATGGAATGGTTCGGATACTTCAGAAAGATCGCCTCTTTGCAACCAAGGCGTTTGGCAGCCTCAACTGTATCGCGCTCGTTCTTCTGGACGATTTCGCCAACCGAAGCGCCCTCACCGGCCATCGAATCATCGGACATGGTGATCAGATACCCGCTGTAGCCTTCGTCGATCATCTTCAACACGGTGCCGCCGGCAAAGATCGGAATGTCGTCGCAATGAGGTTGGATAGCAGCGAAAACTTTTCCTTTATGCGGCTGTCCGGGTTGACGACGCTCAATCTCAACGCGCGCCTGATAGGACGTGGATCCTGTTCCGCCCGCCTCCGTTTCGCGCGCCGGTGGTTGTGCCTGTGCCGCGGCGGACGCGGCCATGGAATTCTGAAGGAAGTATCTCCTGTTCACCTGTGCTCTCCTAAAGCAGATACTACATGATTCCACACGGGATCAATTATTTGGTATATGATGCAGCCTGGATTGGAGTAACCGATGCAATTGGTCAGATTCGTTGCCACGTTCGCCCTGCTTACATTAGGCTCAGCGCAAGCACAGACCATCAGCGGCATCATCCACGGCTCCGTTGTGGACGCCAGCGGGGCCGCCGTCACCAATGCCGCCGTCAAGCTGATTAACGACACGACGGGCGATCACCGCGAGATGCACAGCGATGCCAGCGGCGATTTCCTTTTTACGTCGATTCTTCCCGGCCGCTACCGGCTTGTGGTTGAACAGCAGGGCTTCAAGCGGATTGAAAAATCGGATCTGAACATCACGTCGGCGGAGCGGCTTTCAGCCGGCAAGCTGCGCCTGGAGACGGGCTCAGTAACGGAGAGCATTACGGTTTCAGGCAATGGAACAACCGTTGAAATCGAAACAAATGAAAACTCCCAGCTGCTGACGGGAGATCAATTGACGGAGCTGCAGAGCCGTGGCCGAAACTACATGGCGCTGTTCAATGTGCTGCCTGGCGCGGCGCCGGACGAACGATTCTTTGAAACCGACGCCATGCAATCGTATCTGACGCCGAATTTCTCAGGCCTGCTGAGCGGCACCAATTCCGTGTTTGTTGATGGCGCATCGGCCACCAGCGTGGCGAACCCGAACTATAGCACGACGAACATCAGCGTGGATTCCGTGGCGGAAGTAAAAGTGGAGCAATCCAATTACAAAGCCGAAGACGGCCGCAACGGAGGGGCGGTGATCAAGACCGTGATCAAGTCAGGATCACGGCAATTCCACGGCAGTCTGTACAGCTTCGAGCGCAATGAGTTCTTCAACGCCAACAGCTTTATCAACAATAAAAATGGGGTCCCCAAGTCACGATACCGCTACAACACCTTTGGCGGAACAGTGGGGGGGCCGGTCTCAGCCGGGAATTTCAACCGCAATAAAGACAAGCTATTCTTTTTCTACGCTACCGATACGGGCCCAACGAAATCGCCGTCGCAGCAGCCGCTAACCCAGTTGACGATGCCCACCGCATTGGAGCGCACCGGCGATTTTTCGCAGACGCTCGACGTCAGCAGCAAGCAGGTACCGATCTGGGATCCGCTGAACAACCGCACTCCGTTCTCTGGCAACGTGATTCCTAAGACGCGGATTAACCCGGCGGGCCAGGCGCTGCTGAATCTATTTCCGCTCCCGAATTTCACTAACCGCGCCATTTCCAATGGCAATTACAATTTCAACTTCATCGATTCGCCCAGCCACTTCACGCACGTGGACACGGTGAAGATCGACCTGAATGGAAGCTCGAAGTTGCGCGCCTTTTTCCGCGGAACGCTGTGGCGCCAGGACGATATCGGCTTTGCGCAAGGCGGCCAGCCGTGGCCGATGATCAGGGCCCACTATCAGGAGCGCTTCCACACGGCATCGGTCAACGTATCGTACACAGCAAGCCCGACGCTTGTGTTCGAACTCAACATCGGTCTGCGCGCCGCGCCGAACTGGCGCACACCCGAGGACCCGCTGGGACCGGTACAGCGCAGTGCCCTTGGCGTCGCGTTAGGACAGTTGTATCCGAAGAATAATCCGAACAACCTGCTGCCGCAGATGTCGTTTGGAGGAGTCACCAACGGACCAACCTTCGGCGGCGCAAACCTGTTGAACCTTGGCATTCCGTGGAACGAGCCACTGCTTTCCATCATGCCCAGCGCAACAAAGATCATCGGCAACCATACATTAAAGGCCGGAGGTTTCGGCGAAAGGCCCAGACTGGTGCAGCCGAGCACTGGCAACTATGCGGGCAATATTGCGTTCTCTCGCGACACCAACAACGCATTGGAAACCAACTACGCGTTTTCAAATGCATTGATTGGGACCTACCAGTCCTATCAGGAAACCGATGCCAGGCCGCAATACGATATTCGCGGCATGACGGTTGAATGGTACGTGCAGGACACGTGGAAAGCAACGCGGCGATTGACGCTCGACTACGGCATGCGTTTCACCTGGTTTACTCCTTACAGACAGGCTGACAACAAATCTCTGAACTTCATCCCAAGCCTGTATGACCCGAAGCAAACAGTAGTGTTGTACCGGCCTGTGGTGAGCGGCGGGGTGCGTATGGCGCAGAATCCGCTGACCGGAGCGACCGTGCCCGCCATCTACATCGGCGCCCTTGTGCCTGGAGTTGGCAATCCGTTGAATGGCACCGTTTCGCAGGCCGATCCGTCCGTGCCCGGCGGGTTCGTAAAGAATCCAGGCGTGCTTTACGGCCCCAGAATCGGTTTTGCGTATGACCTCACCGGCGATGGCAAGACGGCAATCCGCGGCGGCTTCGGCATCTCCTACAACATTCGCCCATATACCGGTGTCATCACGGGCACGGTGAACAATACGCAGAACTCGTTCACGAATTACTACGGCACGCTCGATTCCCTTTCCAGTCTGTCCGCGACTTTGTTTCCGCGCTCGATTACCGGACTGAATCCGAATGCCAAGGTGCCGACCATTTACAGCTATAGCCTCAACATCCAACGCCAGTTAGGTCACGGCACGGTGGCGAGCGTTGCCTATGTTGGCACTCAGGCGCGGCAGTTGCAGAACACGAATTCGAATGTGGACACCGTACCCTTCGGTGCACAGTTTCTGCCGTCGAGCCATGATTCCACCAACAACAGCACGCTATCCGATAACTTCTTCCGCCCGTATATCGGCTACAGCTCCATCTCGCTGCCTGGCCAGGTAACCAGCAACTACAATGGCCTGCAGACCTCCGTCTTGCGGCGTTTTTCGAAGGGCATTCAGTTCGGCGGTGCCTGGACGTGGAGCAAAGCGATGGGCTACCAGGGCTATGCCCAGTATTACGACAACCATTTGAACTATGGCAAGCTGAGCATCGATCATACGCACCTGCTTTCACTGAACTATCTGTACGATCTTCCGAAGGCGAGCCGCTTAATCAAGGCTAAGCCGGTGGAGTGGTTGTTCGACGGGTGGCAAACGTCGAGCGTGATCACCTTCGCCAGCGGCCGGCCCTACGGCGTCTCTTACTCCGTACTGAATGGCACTAACATCACCGGCGGAGGCGACTATAGCCGCGCGGTCATGGTGGCATCGCCAAATCTCTCCTTCTTCGACCGGACCCGTGACCACTTCATCAACACATCGGCCTTCGCAATGGCGCGGCAGATTGTAGGCAGCATTGCGCCAGGCAATGCCCCGCAGGATAACATCCACGGTCCTGGGCGGGAGAACTTCGACATGACATTTTCGAAGAATATACGCATCGCCGAACGGAAGAATCTGCAGTTCCGTTGGGAGCTGTACAACATCTTCAACCATCCTTCGTTCTATCAATTGAATACAACCGCCCAGTTCACTTCCGCCACCGGCGTGCAGTCCAACGCGTCGTTCGGACAGTTGACGAATACATTGACGCCGCGCGTGATGCAACTGGCGCTGCGATTTACATTCTGAACAATTCTCTGACTTGCCATAACTGCATCCTAGCTGCTAGACTAGGATGGTTATGGCAAAAACTTGTGATTTGTGCGGTAAGGGCCCGCAGTTCGGAAATAAAGTAAGCCACGCCCACAATGTGACCAAGCGCCGTTGGAACGTAAACCTTCAGGCTGTCCGCGCCGTCGTGGCTGGGGCAACCAAGAAGATCCGCGTTTGCACCGGTTGCATTAAGAGCAATAGAGTTCAGAAGGCTGCGTAAGACCTACCCCCTCGGGTTTGCCGTAAACCGGTAGCCCACCCCTCTCACCGTCAATAGGTGTTGTGGTTTGGAAGGATCCTTCTCGATATACCTGCGAAGGCGAACGATGAAGTTGTCGATCGCCCTAGTATCTGTGTCTTCACGCACTTCCCACACCTCTTCGAGCATTGATTTGCGCGAAACTGCTTTGCCTTCATGGCGAATCAGGTAGCGCAACAGGTTCGCCTCCATCAAAGTCAGTTTCAATGTTTCGGTGCCCACATGTAATTCGAGGGCATTGAAATCGATCACCCGTCCGGCAAACTCAAACGTGTCGGCCCGCGTGGCGGGTGGCGCGGAAGGGCGCATCCATTCCGTGCGGCGTAACAGGCTGCGGATGCGCGCAATCAGAATCTGCAGTTCAAACGGCTTTGGAAGGTAATCGTCGGCGCCTGCCTCAAATCCGGCAAGCACGTCTTCCGGCCGGCTGCGCGCGGTCAGCATCAGGATGGGCACAAAATGCCCCGCAGCGCGAAGCTCCGCGGCGACGATGAAGCCTGTACAGCCAGGAAGCATCACGTCAAGCAGGATCAGGTCGAATCCTGGTTGGGCGCCCTTATACAGTTCCAGCGCCGCTTCCCCGTTGTCTACCACGACTACTTCATACCCTTCAGCCTCAAGGTTAAAACGCAACCCGTCGGCAAGGTGTGTTTCGTCTTCTACGATCAGGACTTTACTCATCAGCTTGGTATACTCGGCAGCTCAATTGTGAACAGGCTTCCCCGTCCCGCGCCATCGCTTTCGGCGAAGACCTTTCCGCCGTGCTTGCGAATCACAGAGCGGACAATGAACAGGCCAAGCCCGGTACCTTTTGCGCGCATGCCGGGAATGCGATAGAAGCGCTTGAAGATGTGTTTTAGCTCGGTATCGGGGATACCGATGCCCTGGTCGCGCACGCGGATGGCAACGCGCTTGGGATCCAGGCGGGCGACCTCCACCTTGACTCGCACCTGAGTGCCGGAATACTTGATGGCATTATCGATCAGGTTCAGCACGGCCGACTGGAGGTCCTCGCGGTCACCCATCACGGTGGGCTTCTCGACGCCGGAATAGTTCAGCGCATCGGGCGGCAGGTGATGACGGCGGCGGGTAATGGCCAGGCATTCCTGAACCATTTGCGCCAGTTCGATGCGAGTGCGATTGTGTTTGCTGGCGCGCGGCACGCGGCCGGCACGCAATACCTGTTCAATGGTGCCCAGCAGGCGGTCGCTATCGGCCAGCATGATGTCGTAGAATTCGTGGCGCTTGGATTCGTCAAGCTGGCGAGACTTCAGCGTTTCCAGATAGAGCCGGATGGACGCAATGGGCGTTTTCAGCTCATGCGTCATGGCGTTGATGAAGTTATCGTGTTGTTCGTTACGGCGGATTTCGCGCACTAGGAAAATTGTATTCAGAACCATTCCCGCAATAATCAGCGGGAAAAAGATAATTCCCAACACCAACATGATGCCGGTCCGCCAGTTGATGACGATCCAGCCAATATTCAGCGTCACCGCCAACGCGACTAGACACGCGCCGAGTGCAATAAAAAACGCTATGGACTTGCGTTGCCCGCCAGCATCCATAGCGTTTAGTTTAACGGAGTTTGGGGGCGTTAAGCTGCGATAACGTCTTCTTCGTTCACAACAGACGTTACCTTGGCTACTTTCACCTTCTTGGCTAAGCCAATCGCATTGAGCAGACTAATGGTCATCCAGGTGATATCCACTTCATACCACACAAGGCCGTGACGAGCGGAAGTGGGGTGAGCGTGGTGATTGTTGTGCCAGCCTTCGCCCATGGTGAGGAACGCGACCCACCAGTTGTTGCGTGAATCGTCGCGCGTCTTGAAGCGGCGTGAACCCCACAAGTGCGTGGCTGAATTGACCAACCAGGTTGCGTGCAGGCCAAGCACGATGCGCAGCGGACCGCCCCACAGCAACATGGGAATACCGCCGAAGTAGTACAGCGGGATGGCCGAAAGAACCAGTGGAACAAAGTGATAGGTATTGAGCCAGCGATAGAATGGATCGCGCGCCAGATCGGGCGCATACTTGGACATCACCGCCGTATTGTTGTGCTTGGCTTCACCGAAGATGATCCAGCCCATGTGCGACCAGAAACGGCCGTCACGCGGCGAATGTGGATCGCCGGGTTGATCGCTCTTCTGATGGTGAACGCGGTGCGTGGCCACCCAGAAGATCGGTCCGCCTTCCAGCGTCATGGTGCCGCAGAGAGCAAAGAAGTATTCCAGCCACTTCGGAACTTCATAAGAGCGGTGGGTATGCAGGCGGTGATAGCCGAGGCCAATTCCGAAGCCGATGCAAATCCAATAAAGTGCGATGCCCGTAAGAACGGCCGGGATCGTCACATAAAAAAACGCCGCAATTGCCCCAATATGCAGGAAGAGCAGAGCGATGGTCGTAACCCCGTTGACAGCTGAGCGGTTTTCGATGGTAGTAACTGTTGCCTTCACAATTCCCACATTAGCAGGCAATTGTCAAGAGAAATGTAATAGTTGTGTAATTCTAAGCCCAGAACTCTGGCTTCATACCTAAGTCCCATTCTTTCAACATCATTTCTGCATCGAAGGCCTTAGATTCGTCGCGGCCCTGGCGAACTTTCTGTAGCACTGCTACGGCAAAAGCCTTATCGATTTCAAGAAGTCCTGCGGCGGCGAGCAGTTTCAATTCTGCATCCTGGCTGCCTGCGATGCGGCGCAAAACGGTTAGGCCACGGTCTTCCAGCGCACGGATTCGGCTGGAAATTGAGAACAATTTCTCGCGCTCGCGGCCAGCTTTAGTAGCGTCGCCCTGGCGCAGGTACTTTGACCTGGCCAGGGCGGCTTGCACGAACTCTTTCTCCAGGTCGCCCTGTGGGTCGAGCATCATGTGCGGAACCGTTAGATGCCTTTGGCGAGGAAGCCGCCATCCACGGCGATGATCTGCCCAGTGACAAAGCTGCTGGCATCGCTAGCGAGGTAGATCGCAGTGCCGGCCAAATCGTCGACGTTGCCGATTTTACCCATTGGCGTGTGAGCGATGATCGCGTCGCTGCGGCCCGGCGTATCGAGCGCTTTGGAGTTCAGCGATGTGCGGAACACGCCTGGTGCGATGCCATTGACGCGGATGTTGTACTTGGCCCATTCGCAGGCAAGCGACTTGATGAGCATGACGACGCCAGCCTTGCTCGATGCATACGGGGTAACTTCGCCGAAGCTGACGAAGCTGGTGAGCGAGCAGGTGTCGATAATGACGCCGCCACCCTGGGCGATCATCTGGCGGCCGAAAATCTGGTTGGCGCGGAAGCTGCCGTTGAGGTTGGCATCCACCACGCGGCAGAAATCTTCTTCCGACATTTCAGCCGAAGGTGCTTTGAACAGCGCGCCGGAGGTGACAACCAAAATGTCGACGCGGCCGAAGGTGTCGACCGTGGCTTTGCAAAGAGCGTCGAGGCTGGCGCGATCATGCACATCGCTGGTAATGCGCAGGGTCTTCGAACCCATCGCTTCCAGTTCAGTAGCAGTAGCGTCCACCTTTTCCTGGCCACGGCTGCTGGCAATAACCGTAGCGCCGGCCTTTACGTAACCAAGTGCAATGGCCTTTCCGATACCGCTGGTGCCGCCTAAAACGACGGCAACTTTGTCTTTGAGGGAGAACAGGGATTCAATACTCATAAAAATATGCTGAAAACGTGATGATACAATAGTTTTCTCCTTCTATGCGATTATTAACTTTCAAACGTGCCGCCGGAGCCGCTGAGCCCGGAGTCCTTGTCGATGGCCAGATCGTCTCCTTAATCGGAGCCGGGTTCTCCAGCGTGGTCTCGATCATTGAGGGTGGCGGCGATGCCCTGACCAAGATTTCTCAGTATGTTGCAGCCGCGCCAGCCTCCGCGAAAGTGGACTTCGCGACGGCTCATCTGCTGGCCCCAGTACCCAAGCCGAACAAGATTTTCTGCGTTGGTCTGAACTACCGCGACCATGCGATTGAGTCGAACATGGAGATCCCCAAGGTTCCCACAATCTTCTCGAAATTCACCAACAGCGTGATCGGATCGGGCGAGACCATCATCCTTCCGAAGGATTCCACGCAGCCCGATTACGAAGCAGAATTCGCGCTGGTGATCGGTAAGGGCGGAAAGCGCATCGCCGCAGCCGACTGGCAGCAGCATGTGTTCGGGTACATGAACTTGAACGATGTGAGCGCGCGGGATTTGCAACTGGCGACCACTCAGTGGCTGATGGGCAAGTCGCCGGATACGTTTGCGCCGATGGGCCCGTATATTGTGACCGCTGACGAAGTGGCCGATCCGCACAACCTCGACATCAAGATGATTGTGAGCGGCGAAGTGCTGCAGAGCTCGAACACCAAGCACCTGATCTTCCGTATTCCTGATTTGATCGAGTACATCTCGAAAGTGATCACGCTGGAACCAGGCGATGTGATCTCCACTGGCACGCCCGCTGGAGTCGGTTTCGCGCGCAAGCCGCCACGGCTGCTGCGCGATGGCGATGTGTGCGTTGTGGAAGTGGAAGGTTTGGGCAGCTTGAGCAACCCGGTAGTTTTGGAAGCTTAATGAGGGGAGCTGGCAGGCTTGTCCGGCCTGCCAGCTCTTTTTGAAGTTGTTAGAGTGGTGATAGGGACATCGCTTGCGCAGGTCAGTGATCTGGCGCAACAAGCGTTAGAGGACTACTCAGCAGAAGAGTGATTCCCATCGTTCTCAAGAACAGATCAGCTTTCCTCTCAGGATCGCAACTCTACTCTGCCCGGCCTGACAAAGACTACAGACCAGTCGATTGCATCTCCATGCAAACGATGCGTAGCGAAGGCCTCACTGAAGCCCTCACAAACGACCGGCATTTCGAGCAGGAAGGCTTCCGTGCACTCATTCCCGAATTCCAATTTTATTCCGCCTGAATTTGTTACTGAAGTAAATAAGCCTGACGAGCAGACACACTTCGCCCAATCCAGGGAAGCTTAACTTTTCAAAGGGAGTTAAGCGGGCGCTTTTCTTGGGTGAAAGGGGTGAGTGCGCCCGCTTGTCGTAACGGGGATTTGATATTAGAACGCTTCCCAAGTAGCAAATGTTACGGTGCGTTGAAATTTCACACTAAAATCTTTCTAAAAATAATTCTTGACCTGATTCCCTACCTGCGCTATTCTGAAGGCGAACAAAAAGCGAAATCGAAGAAAAAGCGAAGGAGCTGGCAAAATGATCTCTCAATTACGTTGTGGCGTCTCAGGTTGGGCCCATCCGGAATGGACCGGGACCATCTATTCAAAGCGGGAGGCGAAAGAGCGCCACCAGCTATCTTTGCTGGCGGAGTCGTTCGACACGCTGGAGTTGGACCAGACCTTTAACGGCCCAGTGCGCGAGGAATCGTCGCGGTTGTGGCTGAGCAAGGTGGCCAAGAATCCGCGCTTCCAGTTCACTGCGGGGCTGTGGAAGAAGTTCACCCACGACCGGATGCTCGACTCTGCCGACATCAAAGCATTCAAGGATGGGTTGTGGCCGTTGATGAGCGCGAAAAAGCTGGGCTGCATTGTGATGCAGTTTCCGTGGGCGTTTCGCTACACGGCTGAAAATCGCGAGTTTTTCATTCAGTTGCGGAGGGCATTCCACGAATTTCCCCTGGTTGCGGAAATGCGTCATGCCAGCTGGATGATGGAAGAGGCGGTGGGGACGATGATCGACTACCGTGTGGGGTTTGTGAATATCGACCAACCCGCGCATGTGAAAGCGATGCCGCCCACCTCCTTCTTAACTTCCGCTGTTGGTTATGTGCGGTTGCATGGCCGCGATCATCACAACTGGTTGAACGATTTCGGCAAAGAGGCTTCCGCGGTTCAGCCAGCCGAATACTTCTACACACGTGAGGAACTGAATGCATGGAAGCTGCGCATCGACCGTATTCACCAACACGCGGCATCGTCGTTCGTGGTGTTCACCAACAACATCGCTGGCAACTCGGTGTACAACGCGCTGACCCTGGAAACGATGGTAGAAGGCGTCGAGCGCCCGGCTGCCAAAGCCATCACGCGTCAGCCTGAACTGTTCCGCGCAGTTGCTTAAACAGTCTCCCCCAAACGACAGAACGTCCGAAGCCTTCTTGGAGTGGGCTTCGGACTCTGCGTTAGAATTGAAGCGTCACCATGGTTACCTTTGAGCAGTTTCTTGCGGATGCGGCGACGAAGGGGGAAGCGGTAAACATCTTGTTTGAAGAATGGCTTTTCGGGCTTGTTGGGATCATGCACAAGATTACCGGTGCTTTAGCAACCGAGGCCATTCCTTACGAAGTTGTGGGTGGACTTGCCGTGCTGATTCACGTAGAGGAAGCCAACCCTGAGCACACAACGCTAACGCGCGACGTTGACCTGATGATCCGCAGAGCTGATCTGGAAAGGCTAAAAGAGATGGCGTACTTGCATGGCTTTCGTTTTCGCCATGAGGCTGGTGTGGACATGTTAGTCTACGGCGAAACAGACTCTGCCAGGAATGCGGTTCATCTGGTATTCAGTGGCGAGAAGGTTCGCCCGCATTACGACTCCCCCACTCCAGCAATTAATCCCGTGCCGAAGATGATTCTGGGACAAGATGTGATGGTGATCCCAGTCGTCGATCTGCTCAAGATGAAGCTCACATCGAATCGCGATAAGGACCGGGTCCATATTCGAGCAATGGATGCGGCAGGTCTTCTTACTGCGGCCGTCGAACGCGAGTTGACGGGCAACCAACAGGCTCGCCTGCAACAGATCCGAGAGACCGAATAGACCCTAGTGCGCCGGAATTTCCCCGGTCGGATTGTTCTTCGGAGCGCGGCGCATGATCATCGGCAATGGCACCAGGCACACCACAACGATTGCCATCAGGGTGATTACCTGCACGTAGGCCATCGTCGCGGCCTGAAGTTGCAGCATCTGCATCACGCGCGCGTAGCCTTGCTGCGTGGCAGTTGCCGCATCAAGCCCTGCAGCTTTCAGACGCTGGCTGATGCCATTCACCAGATTCTCAAAGGCCGGGTTACCAGTGTAGGTGTGGCGTATGAGTGCATTCTGATTTTGCTGGGTGGTACGTGTGAGCATGGCGCTCAGCAATGAGATGCCGATACTGCCGCCGATATTGCGCACAAACACGTTCATGTCTGAGACCTGATTGTTCTGCGTGCGCGGAATACCCACATAGGCGAGCGTGTTCGACGGCAGGAAAATGAACGGGAGGCCAGCCGTTTGGAATGTGCGAATGGTTGCCGCCGTGGCGAAGTCCATGTGCGGGTTCAGGTGCCTCGACATATAGTACAGCGCGCTGGCGGTGACGAAGAAGCCGAAGCCCATCATCTTTCGTGGATCCACTTTCGCTACGAAGAACCCAGCCACCGGCATCATCACCAGCATTATGAAAACGCCGCCGGCGAGCGCTTCACCTGCCTTAGTAGCATCGTAGCCGAGCGATGACTGCAGGAACTGCGGCAGCAGAACAGTAGTGCCATTCAGAACCATGCCAAGCACGAAGGCGAACAACATGGCAGCCGCGAAGTTGCGACCTTTGAACAGGCGCACGTTGACGATCGGGTTCTCCTGCTTCCATTCCCACCTGACCCAGATGATCAGCGTGATGACGGCGAAGATAGTGGTGACGGTGATCCAGCCGGATTCGAACCAATCTTCGGACTGGCCCTTATCGAGCACAATCTGCAATGCGCCGATCCCCACTGCGACCAATGCGAAGCCGATATAGTCGATACTTGATTTCGCGGCCCTAACGCGCTGCTGTTCGCGCTTGAGATACGGTGGATCTTCCACCAGTCGCTGCGTCAGAAATAGCGAAATAATGCCAATAGGAACGTTGATGAAGAAGATCCAGTGCCAACTGTAATTGTCTGTGATCCAACCGCCCAGTGTCGGGCCGATTGCGGGAGCGATCACAACTGCCGCCCCATATAACGCGAAACCCATACCGCGTTGATGGGCAAGAAATGTGTCGGCCAGAATGGCCTGTTCACTCGGCGCAAAACCTCCGCCACCCACGCCCTGCAGAATACGGAACAACACCAGCAAGCCGAGGCTCGGCGCAAGACCGCACATCAGCGAACTGATGGTGAACAGCAGCACCGAGGTCATGTAGAAACGCTTGCGGCCAGAGCGAGTGGAAAGCCACGCGCTGATGGACAGGATGACCGCGTTCGATACCAGATAACTGGTAAGAATCCACGTCGACTCCTCCTGCGTGGCGCCCAGGTTTCCAGCGATGTGCGGCAGCGCCACGTTGGCGATGGAGGTATCGAGCACCTCCATGAACGTGGCCAGTGTGACCGTCAGGCCAACGGCCCAATGGTTATGCGCGGGCCTCCATTCGCGGTCGTGCGCGTCTGCGTGGGGAGTAGCCACGGCTTATTGCACCTGCACCGAAGGCTCGGCGGACATGCCTGGACGCAGAGTGTCGAGGCCGGCCTGACCGGGCTCAAACCGGATGCGCACGGGCAAGCGCTGAATCGTCTTCACGAAGTTGCCGGTAGCGTTTTCGGGCGGAAGCAGGCTGACGACAGAACCCGTGGAAGCGGGCAGGCTCTCCACGTGGCCGTTCCAATCCTGATTGTAGGCGTCGATGTGGATCGTGACTTTCTGGCCGGGGCGGATGCTCTTCAGCTGCGTCTCTTTGAAGTTGGGCGTCACCCACAAATCGCCAGTCTGGGCGATCTGCGCCATCTGCTGACCGGCGTTGACGTGCTGGCCGACTTCCACAGTGCGACGCGAAATGATGCCGGCCACAGGCGCGGTGATCTTGGTGTAGTTCAAATCAAGCTTTGCCTTTTGCACCTGCGTGGCGTTGACTTTTACGCTCGCCTGACGCGAAGCGATGTCGGCCTTGCGCAGCGCCAGATACTGCGGCGCGGCTTCCTTTGCTTCGCTCAATCGGACCTGCAACTGCGACAAAACAGCGCGGCGCTGGTCAACAATCTTGCGCGAAGCGGCGGCCATGGCGCGCTTCGATTCCACTTGCGCGGCAAGCGCCTTGGCGTTGGCCACAACCTGGTCAAACTGCACGCGGGGAACCTCATCCTTGGCGGCGAGTGGCTGATAGCATGCCACCTCGGCCTGCGCATGAGCGTAGTTTGCCTCCGATTCGCGCGCGTTGGCCTCGGCTGCTTCTACGTCGCGCTGGGCCGTGGCGATGGCGGCCATTGCATTTGCAATTTCGGCTTCCGTGCCTGTGACGGATGCACGGTTGGTGGTCTCCGTAATCGGGACGTTCGGGCCGGCAGCGCGGACCTGCGCCTGCGATTGCAGCATCTGGCTTTCCGCTTGATCAAGAGCGTTTTTGTAATCGCCCTGGTCGAGTTCCGCAATCAAGTCACCGGCCTTTACGAACTGGTTCTCTTCCACATAGACGGCGCTGACGGTGCCTGCGATGCGCGAACTCACCGAGTTGAGGTGCGCACTGACCTGCGCGTCGTCATTGGTCAAAACGAAGAGGCTGCGATATAATTCACAGCGAGTCCCTATGCGCTGGCTAGCCTGGATTTTTGTCATCCCCTGTGTGTCTGCGGAAGAGCCCGTTAGCTTCCACAAGCAGATCCGTCCGATATTGGTCCGTTCCTGCGTCGGCTGTCATCAGCCTGCAAGCAAGCAGGCTGGGCTGATGTTGACGACTCATCGCGACTTCCTCCTCGGTGGATCGAAGGGGGCGGCGGTCGTGCCCGGCGATTTGAAGAAGAGCCTGGTCATCGGCTATCTGGATGGTTCGATGCAGCCGCGCATGCCGTTTGGCGGCAAGCCGCTGCCCGATGACCAGATTCAATTGATGAAGCGGTGGATCACCGAAGGCGCCAAAGACGATTCGCCCGCGGGCGCAAGCGAGACCGCGGCACGCAAGCAGACCGTCTATTACGCTCCGCCACTGGTGACCGCGTTGGTGTTTTCGCCAGGTGGCGATCAGATCGCGGTATCGGGACATCATGAGATTCTGCTGATGAGCACGGAAGGTGCTTTGCAGGCACGATTACCGGGGCTTTCCATGAAGATCAGCAGTCTGGCGTATTCGCCCGATGGCACGCTGTTGGCAGCCGTTGGTGGCAACCCGGCGAGCATGGGCGAACTGCAGATCTGGAAGGTGAAGGAGCGCAAGCTGCTGCATTCGGTGGTCGCATCGAAGGACACGTTTCTCGGTGTTTCGTTTTCGCCCGATGGCAAGAAGATCGCCTTCGCCGGCGCTGACAAATCGATCCGGATTTACGATTCCGCAACGGGCAAAGAGATTCGCCGCGCTGACCATCATGAAGACTGGGTCTTTGCAACAGTATTTGGGGTGGATGGCAAGCGCATCGTCTCCGTGGGCCGCGACCGCGCGGCTAAGTTGACTGACGTCGAAACCGGCCGCTTCATTGAGAACGTAAATCTGCTGAAAGAGCCGCTGACGGCCATCGCGCGGTATCCGCGGCGTGACTGGGTGGCGATCGGCGGGGCCGAACGCGTGCCGTACCTCTACAAAATGGACCGGCCGCGCGCCATGCGCATCGCGGACGATTCCACGCTGATACGCAAGTACGAAAAGATGGACGGCCCGATTTTGACGCTGGCCATCAGCAGCGACGGGCAGTTCATGGCGGCTGGCGCGGAAGCTGGCGACGTGCGTATCTACAATGTCGAGACCGGCGAGACCGTTGCCCACTGCAAGGGACACGAAGGCGGCATCTATGCCGTGCAGTTCCAACCCGATGGGAAACGGCTGTTTACCGCGGGGTTCGATGGCATGGTGCGCACCTACGACATGACTGGCAAAATGCTCTCGTCATTCGCGCCCGTTCCACTCTCAAAGAAGGAGTCGAAATGAAGCGGCTATTTCTATTCCTGTTGGCCGCGGCGTTGCACGCGGCTCCTGTGATTCGCGACATCGCGCCACATGGTGCACAGCGCGGCAAGAGCGTCACCCTTCACATCAAAGGTAGCGGCCTGAAAGCAGGCGCGCGCCTGCAGACCACCCTGCCCGCTTCTATTTCGCGTCTGGTGCCCGTGGCGGGCATGGAATCCGATCTGCCGTTTTTGATTACATTGAACGCCGACGCGCCAGTGGGCCTCTATCCGGTGCGCATTCTGACGAATGACGGCATGTCGAACCTGGTGCTGTTTTCCGTTGGCGATCTGCCGGAGATCGAGAAGCACGTGAAGACCAAAGAAGAGCGCGACAAAGCACAGGCCATTTCGGTGCCGGTAATCGTGAACGGCAATCTTGCGGAAGCCGAGCTCGACGACTATCTGTTCACGGCCAAAGCCGGGCAGAAGTTGGTATGTGAAGTAGAGGCACGTCGCGCGGGGTCCGCACTCGATCCGGTAATTGAAATCTTCGATGGCGCGGGCAAGATGATGGTGCGCAATGACGATGGCGCGGGCATCGATCCGCGCGTGGAATACACGTTCGCCAAAGCCGGCCAGTACAAATTGCGCGTGCACGATGCGCGATACAGCGATCAGGGCGTGAATTTCTACCGCTTAAAGATCGGCTCGTACTCCTTCGCCGAAGGCCTGTATCCTTTGGGTTGGAAGCGCGGCCAGACTGTGGAAGTAGAATTGGGCGGCGGGAATCTCGCGACGCCTTTGAAGCTGAAGCCATCGACTGATGCGAAGGCCGCGACCATCTCCGTCGGCTTGCCCAATTCGCCGAGCCTTCCGCTGCAGTTCGCGCTCAGCGACAAAGAGGAGATGCTCGAATCGGAGCGCTTGAAACCGGGCGCGATCATGAACGGCCGCATCGCCAAACCAGGCGAGGTGGATAAATACAAGCTGGCAGTGAAGCCGGGCGAGCAATGGGTTTTCGAGCTATCCGCGTCCAGCCTTGGTTCAAGTTTGCTCGATGGACTGATCACTCTTTACGACGAGAAGGGCAAGAAGCTCGCATCGCGCGACGATACAGCAAGCGCCGATCCGGCATTTCCATTCACCGTCCCGGCGGGCGTGAAGGAACTGACCGTGGCAGTTGAGGACTTGCTCGGGCGTGGCGGTGCAGCCTATGCGTACAGGCTGGAAGCACGACAGGAGCCGCCGGACTTTATCGCATCAATCAACGTTCCATTCCTGAATGTTCCCGCGGGAGGAACGGTTCAAGTGCCAGTGACAGTTCAACGCCGTGGCTATGAAGGGCCGCTCAAACTGAAAGTTCTGAACCTGCCGAAGGGCTTCCACACAGCGGGCGGCAACATTCCGGCCGAGGCGGCCGCGCAGAACTTCAACGAGACGAACGCAGGTTTCCGCGCAGCGCGCGGCGTGCTCACGATCACCGCCGATGCGGACGCGAAGGCTGATTTCACAGAACTCACCATCGCCGCCGAAGTGCCTGAAGGCATGCGGCGCATCGCGCAGGGCTTGGGCGCCATTGTCGCGGTGCGCGGTGTCAATCAACGCGCCTTCACCGCATCGTGGTTGAACATCTCGCTGCCGATTGCCGTTACGAAACCGCTTCCTATTTCGCTGGCCGCCGCCTCGCCATACGCGCGATTCATGCAGGGCTTTGAATACCCCCTCGAATATAAAGTAAAGGGCAAGGCCACCGGCAAGGTGCGTGGCACTGTCACCGGAGCCGTTGGAAATTTGCGTATTCTCGACGGCGGCAAGAGCAAGACTCCGGACAGCGGCGCGATCCTGGTGAACACGAATTTCGGCACGCCAGTGACAACGTTCGACATGATTCTGGAAGCGACCACAGATATTGACGGCATGCCGACTCAGGTAAGTTCCCCGGCGGTTGAAATCGAAATTGTCGCCGGCTATCAGGTGCGCCTCGATTCGGCCGACAAGATGGTCTTCAAAGGCACGATCTATCGCGAGCCGACGTTCCTCGGCTCAACGGTCAAGCTCACCGTGCAGGACCTTCCCGATAACGTCACCTGCCCCACCGTCGAAGTGCCCGCGGCCGAAAAGCGTTTCACCATCGCCTGCACCGCAGCCCCGCAGGCCGCTGCGGGGACGTATGATGTTAGGATAACCTCTGTTGCGCCGGAAACCGGCCAGAGGACCAAAGAAGAGTACAAAATCGGCGACGTCAACGCGAAGTTGACGGTTGCCGCGAGGTAAGTTCATGCGAATCCGATTGTCACTGCTGTCCGTATTCTTTGCCGCGGCCGCATCGGCCGAAGTGTCGTTCGTGAAAGACGTGATGCCCATAATTAACAAGGTGGGATGCACGTCCGGCCCATGCCACGGCGGCGCAAAGGGCAAGGCCGGGTTCAAGCTTTCGCTGCGCGGCTACGATCCGGAATTCGACTATCGCGCGATTCTGCATGACCTCTCTGGCCGCCGCTTCAATCGCACGGAACCGGAGAAGAGCCTCGTGTTGCTGAAGCCGACCAACGCTTTGCCGCATGGCGGCGGGCAGCGCTTCGACACGTCGTCGCCTTACTACAAGATCATGTTGCAGTGGCTCTCCGAAGGCGCGGTGTATGGCAATCCGGTAGCTGCGCAGGTTACCAAACTCGATGTTACGCCGGCCGAGATCTTTGAGAAGAAGCCCGGCCCCACCGAACAGATGAAGATCGTCGCCCACTATGCCGATGGCTCCGAACGCGACGTGACCAAGGAAGCACAATATTCGAGCAGCGTGCCGCAGACCGCGGAAGTCACAGACGGCGGCTTGGTGACCACCATCCGTCAGGGCGAAGCCGCGCTGCTGGTGCGCTATGAAGGCAAGTTGGCCGTAGTGAACATGACGGTGCTGGCCGATACGCCGGGCTTTCAATGGAAGAACCCAGGTGAATGGAACTACGTCGACAAGCATGTGAACGCAAAGATGGAGCGGTTGCATCTGCTGCCAAGCGAACTTTCTAACGATGCGGAATTCCTGCGCCGCGTGAGCTTCGATCTGATCGGCGTGCCGCCATCGCCTGAAGACTTGCGGGCCTTCCTCGCCGACAAATCCGAAACGAAGCTAAAGCGCACGCGCAAGATCGATCAACTGATGGCACGTCCGGAATTCGTGAACCACTGGGCCGTGAAGTGGAGCGATCTACTACAAGTGAGCCGCGTGAAGCTAGGCGAAAAGGGCATGTGGTCGTTCCGCGAATGGCTGCAGGAATCGCTCACCAACAACAAACCCTACGACAAAATGGCGCGCGAACTGATTACCGCCAAGGGCAGTACGTTTTCGAATCCTCCGGCCAACTTCCTGCGCTTCACCAAAGAGCCGAAGGTGGCGATGGAAACCACGACAATGCTCTTCATGGGCGTTCGCATGACCTGCGCGCAATGCCATGACCATCCCTTTGAACAGTGGACACAGAATCAGTATTACCAGTTGACTGCGTTCTTCGGCGCGCTGGCGACGAAGCCTGGCATGGATAGCGAAGAGGAGATCGTGTACGAGAAGCGCGACGACACGGAGATCCACCATCCCAAAGACGGCCGCATCATGAGTGCGAAGTTCCTCTTCGGCAATGACAAGTTCAACGTTCGCGAAGCGAGCCTGCGCGAAAGCCTGTCCGACTGGCTCACCTCGAAAGAGAATCCATTGTTCGCAAAGTCGATGGCGAATCGCATGTGGAGCTACTTCTTCGGCCATGGCATTATCGATCCGGTGGACGACATCCGCGCCAGCAATCCGCCTTCGAATCCGGCACTATTGGACGCGCTGACGAAGGACTTTCAGGACCACAACTACGACCTGCGCCATCTGATCCGCACCATCGTGCTATCCCGCACTTATCAGCTGGGCTTCCGCACCAACAACTGGAACGCCAAAGATGAGACAAACTTCTCTCACGCGCTGCCGCGCCGCCTGACAGCCGAGCAGTTATTCGATGCGGTCTACATGGCAACTGGCAGCAAGGTGAAGTTCAAAGAGATCCCGGTGGAATCGAAGGCGCAGGACTTCCCCGACCCGCACATCGGCAAGGGCGGCTTCCTCGATCTGTTCGGCCGCCCTGAACGCCAGACCAGCTGCGAGTGCGAACGGCGCAGCGACGTGAGCCTGGTGCAGGCCTTGAATCTGTTGAACGGCGGCACCATCGCGGATGGTATTGCCGACGCCGATGGGCGCATCGCGAAGCTGGTGATGAAGGGCGTATCTGACCGCCAACTGGTAGACGAGCTTTACGTGGCAGCGTTGAACCGGCCGCCGACGGGCGCGGAGATCGATCTGGCGCAGACTTATCTGGCCAAGGGAAACCGCGGCGAGCGGGCGCAGGACTTGCTATGGGCGCTGCTGAACAGCAACGCATTCCTGTTTAACCAGTAGATTCAGACCTCCTGATCTCTCAGTAACCGCTCCCTGGCGGTCACGGCTCGGTAGATTCCCAATGCCACCGAGCCGCGACCGTCAATGCGCTTTCAACTCTTGCGCCAAGGGAGCGGTCATCCGGGCTTAATCTGAATTCCACGCAACGCGAAAATCGCCGCGTGAGATCCGGAGATCTGACATTGCCGCACGGGTGTAAAATAGAGTTTGTGAAGTATCTTTTACTCCTGCTTGCCACATCCTGCGCATCCGGTCAAACAACTGAACCGGTGCTCCGTGCGCGTGCGACGAAATTCCTGCAAGCGTACGTGGATGGCAAGGCGCGGACTTTGGAGCCGATGGTTGTCGAAGAGAGCCGTGACAAGTGGTTCTCCTCGGAAAAACCTCGCTACGGCAGCTTTGAGATCATCAAGATCGAAATCGACAAGAGCGGCTCCATGGCCATGATTTCGGGCATGGTTGAGACGGCCCTAAAGGTCCGCGGTGCCAGCTATCCAGCGAAGATCCCCTATAAGGCGAGTTGGAAAGTGGAAGATGGCGAATGGCGCTACTATCTGGATCCAAATGCCGCAGAGGTCAAGGCCCGCCCGGTGCGCATTCCCGACCCTGGTGAATTGCTGGGCAAAGTAACGGCCAGTAAAAATGAGATCAAGTTGTGCGGCTGTGGAGAGCCGCAGTTTGAAGTTGGCATCAATAACGACATGCCCGGCGACGTGACGCTTTCGCTGGAGCCTGTGAATGTGCCGGGGTTGCGCGTGTCGCTGAAAGACACCCTGCTCCACGCCAAACAGTCAACAAATATCATTCTGGAATACGATGGGGCGGAAAAGCCGCCTTCCGCACCCGTTCCGCTGTACGTGAACGTGTCGCCAACCGGCGAGCAGGTGGTGGTGAAAATGATTTTCGCGACAACTAATTAGGTACCAGATGCGTCAAGTAATCAGTATGAAGGCCGTTCAACTTCTTTTCTTTGCAGGCATTGGCGCGGCATCGCTACACGCGCAGGCCGATCTATTCAAGAAGCCGCCCGAGGATGTCGATCAAGCGCTGCGTGCGCGCCTCAACAAGTTCTACCAATCGTATGTGGACGGCAAGACCCGTGCCGCACTGGCTCTGGTTGCCGAGGACACGAAGGACCTGTGGTTCGATTCCGATAAGCCGAAGTACAAGAGCTTCGAAGTCGTGAAAATCAGCTACTCCGACGATTTTAAACAGGCAAGCGTGGTCATCCTGGCCGAACAAATGCTGAAACAAAGGATGGGCGAATTCCTCATGCGGGTTCCCATCGCACATACTTGGCGGCTCGATGACGGCCAGTGGTTCTACTATGTCGCGGCAAGTGCGCGTGGCGTGAAAGAGTCGCCCTTCGGGCTGTTGAAGGCGGGTCCGGGGGAAGGGGGCGGCCTTGTCGGAGCACAACGGGCTGACCTATCCAAGGTCTTCGCCGGCGTATGGTTGAACAAGAGCAACGTCCGTCTGGGTGGAACCGATGAAGTTACCATTACCAACGACTTGCCTGGAAGCGTTCATTTGACACTGGAGCTTGATAAGTTTGAAGGCCTCTCGGCAAAACTTGAGCGCTCTGAGCTGGGGGCCAGGGAAAACACCAAAGTGGTATTCTCCTTCAAAGGCAATACCAATGGGACTGCGACGCTCCAGGCACGCGTTGTGATTGCAGAAACGAATCAGGCCTTCCCCGTTACCATCAAGCTCGACTAATTGGGCCTCGGCGTGCATTAGTGGAAGCGGAGACTTTTTCCAGATGTTAGTCACGCCTTCCAATTCCATCTCGCTATTTCCATACCAACCACCGCCGTCCGCGGCCGGTCCGGCGTACGATGTGCGGGGACAACCCTTTGCAATGCAATTTGCTGCAGCGATTGCGCCAGACACTGTCGCAACCTCGGCAAGTTCACCGCAACAGCCTCAGCTACAACCAGGCCCAACGGATCTTCCCTCTCAACCAGCGATTCAAAGCGTCACGAATTTGCCATGGGGACAATCGATTGCCTATATCATTCAAGCAACCCCGGCACCGTCAGTTCAGGTGGCCACCACGTCATTGCTGCCCACGACACCTGTAATCCCGCCTGCAATCGCTGCAACGCCGGTCTCGACTCCGGCCCCCACCGCGCCAGCCTCGCAACCTGCGCCAGCGGCCACTTCAACTTCAACAAAACCACTTGCCAGTACGACGGCACCAGCCGCATCGCAGCTTCCCCCGTCGCAACAGGCCATCAACGCACTCAGCGCCATTTTGACCAGCTACGGTGTGGATCCCGCGTCGCTGGGGCTGAGATATTCCGAGCAGCCTGTTGCCGGCCCAACCGGCTCCTGGAGCAACAACATGATTACCGCAAATTTTCCGAACGGGAAATCTCAGGAATATAACATGGAGTTGACGCTTCGCAACCCAACGGTGGCGGCGGTGGAGATTATGGGAATGCTGGGACGACGGGTTGTGGCTTAATTGCTCATCGTGGCAATCGGTTTGACCGCGAATTGGACAGGCGATCCGCCTGTCCAAATTCTAACTTTTCACACGCTCTGAAGGAGCGGTCCTAGACGCCTAGCTTCCTGGCGATCGCCTGCAACAGAAGGCGATCATCAAACGTGAACACTCCGGTGTTATCGAACGGATAGTTCCTGTTGTGGACATACACAGTATTGCCGAAACCGAAGTCCAGCTGTTCACAGGCTTCCAACGCGCGTAACGGGGGCTGCACTTCCGGTGCGCTGGCGCCGGCAACGTTTGCCACGCCTGGGCCCTTCGGCGGAATGTTCACCGTCGATGCTTCGTCTTTCTGCAAAGCAAGCAGATCGAGCATGGGCTTACCGTCCGTGCCAACCAGTGGCGCGCCGTTGTCAGCAACAGACAGCGTTTGGTTATACACAACCGTGCGTTTCACTGAGCTCGCAGCGGCCGGGTCGAACCAGTATTTCGGTTGGCGATTGGGGTTGAAGGCAGGAGCAGCGTTACCAGTTGCTTTCTGGTAATCATCCTGGCTCTGATAGTAGGGGAAAAGGTAAAGCGAATCCAGGCCGTATTTGGCCATGGGTAATGCAGACATTGTATACTCTCCTCGCTTGCAATCTACACGAAGGAGAAGCACAACAGCCCGCTCAATGCCGCCAACTCATTGATAAACCGATAGGAAATATATTACAAATGCAAGTGACCGGCGAAACGACCCGAAGGAAGTTTCGCCGGTCCTGGGTTTACTGAACGTGTTGCCTGAACGTGTTTACTGAATGGCGGCAACCGCGCTGGGATTGCTAAACAGCAAAGTGCCATCGGGCTGGTATGCCCCAAGTCCCAAGTGGCGGTTTGCGCCAGTGGGCGTGTCCGCGGGAACCTTCATGGAAATGGTGTAAACACCAACCATACCCACGCTCAGTTCGGCCGTCAAATAGTCCGCACCCTGATCGCTCAAACCCGTAACCAGGTTGGCAACGACTGCCTGTCCGCCGAGTCCGGCCCGATTGGTTCCAGACGCCGGAGCGACGACACCCAAGCCAGTCGTGAAGAAGCGGATAACCTCCCCACGCAAGGCAGGATTCGTAGGTGTAACCAGACTGCCGTCAGGCCTCAGCACGATCGCGACCTGCTGGCCGGATCCGACATCGGTCTGGAAGATCCCCGGTTGGGCGGCGAACACCTTGACGCCTTGCACGGATGTGCTGCCACCGGACACAATCGTTACCGAAGTAGTCGCCTGCCCTGCCAATTCGCAAGGGGCTTGCACCGTAACCCGTTGAACGCCGTTGATATTCGAAACGCTAAAGATCGGAGCCGGCGTATTATTGAAGGAAACCGTGACGCCCTGGAACGAGTACGGCAAGCCAACATCGAGGAACGACGTATTCACCGTGCCTTGTATGGTTGGCACGATGTTCGTACCGCTGATGGTAGTGATGCCGCAAGGGACCACTCCGGCGGCGCCGCTAGCGCCATTGGCGATGCCGGTAGCGTCGAACGTCGGCCCGGGCGGCCGGGCGGTCAAGGTAAACGTCTGACTAAAACCTGCAGCCGTGGCTTGAATTACGATTGTCCCCGCCAGACTTCCCGCTACAACAGAGACCGATGCGCGGCCACTGGAATCGGTGGTCACGGCGCCACCGTTTGGCGACAGACTGGCAGTTCCGGTATTCACACTGAAATTCACCGGCGAACCGCTGACCACCTTGTTTTGGTCGTCACGCAACTCAACCACCAGAGCCTGCGGATAACTGGAGTTCACAAACGCGGTCTGGCCATCTCCCTGAATCTTGTTCATGGCGGAAATGGTGATATTCACCGTGAAATTGAAACTCGCACTACCTGTTCCAGAGGTGACCTTGACCACATTCGGTCCAGGCAACAGGCCCAGCGTGCCAAGTGCCGAAACACGTCCATTGGAGTCGGAAACAGTGACGATATTGGTCAAAATGATGGAGCCCGGAGTAACCACCGACCATGCTGCCGAGGCGCCTGGGAGGACGTTGCCAGCCGCGTCGCTGATTTCCGCGACGAACGCCAGCGGCAACTGCGCGCCGGCACGACCGCTCTGATTGTTCCCCTGCACAAGGCGGATGGCACTGGGCGCACCCGGAGTTACCGTGAGCGTGATCGGATTGGTCTGCTGGATGGATCCCACATAGCCGATGATCTGGGTGGTACCGATCTTCCCACCAGTGATCAGGTCGCAAGTTGCGACACCACTGGAATCCGTTAACACGATACCGCCGTTGCAAGTCGCGGTGGGACCTTGCGTCGGATCGTTGTTCGTGACGGAGCTGACGCGTAGGCCGACGTTTGAGAGTGCGATTCCCGTCTGGGGGCCGGATTGGATGGTGACGCGCACTTTGACCGCACCGAGGACGGTCTGGCCGGCCGAGGCAACGATCGGTCCGGTTGGAGCCAGGACTTCGATCAGCGGAGGCGCGGCCTGATTACCGCGATCGCTGCGGATAACCGTGGTGAATACAAAATTCGTGGTTGCGTAAGTTGTGGCTGCAGTGAGCGTAGTTTGAATAAAGGAGTAACCGGGATTTACCGCCGTAGATGACAGCGCGACCGCAGCCAAACCGTTGACATCTGTCTGAGCCGTGCAGGAGTTGGACGCGCAGGTCACATTATTTGTCGTGCTCGTGGTGGAGGTTACCGGCGGAATCAGCGTCGCCGCGCCGGCCGGAATGCTGAACGTGACGCTAGTGTTCGCGACCGGCTGGCCGTTCGCATCCGTAACTTTTACCGTGAAATTGTCGGCACTGATGGAAAATTCCGGAACAATCTGACCGTTTCCGCCAACAATCTGAATCGCGCCATTGCCGCCGCCGCCAGGATTCGTGGTGCTGCCAACGGAAAGAGTGTAGGTCGCCGTGACACCAGTCGAGGCAATGGAGGCAGTGACCGTATAGGTTCCGGCCACCGAGGGAGCGGTGGCATTCACCAGTGCGTAGCCTTGGCCGTCGGTTATTTGGTTGGCGCCCTGCACCTGCAATACGCTGCTGTTCGAAGTGAAGGTGACCGGAGCATTCGCCACCGGCCGGCCAAAGGAGTTCAACACGCGCACAATCAGCGACGAATAATTCGCGCCCGGTGTAGCGCTTTGAATCGTATTGTAAAACAGGGCCTGCGTTGGCACAACCGCGGGATAGCTGTCCGTGGGACCGGCAACGGCGATCGCACCGGCGCTGATCGTATTGACGAACTGCCCATTTTGAGAGCCGGGACTGATGCTCAGGTCGACGCGGTAAAAGGAGGTTGGCGTGGTAACGAAAAGGAAGCGCGCGGCCGGCAACTCATTGGAGATGCCCATACCGGTAATGCCCGGAATATTCCCGCTGTTGTTGAACGATGTCCCGTTGATGTTCAGCGGGTTTAAGCTGATGTCGTAAAGCTGCTGGTTGTTATTCGACAACGCGAAGACGCGGTTGTTGCTGACCACTGCAAGCTTATCGAGAGTAACGCCTGCAAGATTCGTGATGCCGGTAACGGTCTTGTTGTTCAGATCGATCAGCAGGAAGATGGAACCGGTGACGGTGGTCTGGTTGACGGCAACCGCATAACGGCCATCGTTGGAGAAGGAGACCTTGCCAGGCCGGGCATTCAACTGAATGGCGTTGAGCTGCACCAGGCCACCACCCCTGCCATCCAATTCGAATATGCGGTTGACGGCCGACACATATACATTGCCGTTCGGCCCGACGGAGACGCCGGTGCTTTGTCCAGGGACGTTGAATGTGCTGGTCACCTGCCCGGTGACCAGGCTGATGGCATACAGCGTGCCGGAATTCGAACTGAGGACGTAGAGGTACTGCGAGTCGAGACTGGCGGCAACGTCAATCGGCGTGTTGCCGACATTGAGATTGCTGAACGATGAGATTTCGAAGTCGGTCGAGGTATCGAAGACATGCAACTGTCCGGCAACCACGGCGACCCGCTTGCCGTCGCCGGTAATCACGGCAGCTTCCGCTTGCGTGTTGAGGTTGTATTTCTTCAGCGTATTACTCAGGTTGTTGCCATCCAGGATCCACAGCGTGTCGCTGCCCGCGCGCGCGGTTACGTAGTATTTTGCGCCATTCGGTGTCGCCAGGACGTTCGTGGCAAACTGCGGAGTCTGGAAGGACGCGATCTGGGTGAACGGATCCGGGCTATATTGATTAGCGACCCCCGTCCCGCCGGGCGAACTTCCGCTGGGCAGAAAGAATACATTCGACGCTGCCTGGGTGGAGCCTCCCAGAATGGAAAACAGAGCCGTCAAAAACAAGCCTTGCTTTAATATCGACATGATAACCTCGCGACTGTAGTTGGAGATAGAATTCCCCGGCCTCGCATGAACCATGCGGTGGCCAAGTGAACTTGGATGGATGGACGTGGGTGCGGACAACTATTAATCTACCACTAAAGTACCAGGAACGGAAAGGGGAAACCAAAAAAAAGAGGGGGAGCCGAAGCTCCCCCTCCATTTTGTTACATGCTGCCTTACGTTTAGTGAGACAACGTTTCGGCCTGGTTGCCAGTACGGTTGAAGTTGCCGTTTGCATCCATGATTAAGCCGAGGTAGGCTTCTGAAACTTTGTTCGCACCAACGTCGCTGATGAAAGCGAAGCCGTGTGCGTACTGGAAGTTGCAGGATGCGATCATGTAGCCCTGGAAGCCAGGAGTTGCCGCGATACCGAGGTTACCACCAGTTGACATGGTCCAGATCAACTGGGTACCAGCGTTAACTACGCCAGACTTCTGAGCAGCCGGAGCTGCGCCGCCGCCAGTCGTTCCACCGTAGTAGTACAAGGTGCAAGGACCAGCCTGAGCTGAGGTTCCGAACGGATCCGCCGAGGTGTTCGAGATAACCACGCCGGAGTCAAAGCCGGCCTGATTGGTGATGAACGGGAAGAGGATGTTCGTGCTGCAAGCAGTGATGGTGAAGCCTGCGGTTGCCGTGCTGGTGTCAGCAAAGCGCGGGATGGGGCCAGCGGAAGCAGTGGTCACGGTGCTCAGAGGAGCAAAGGTACCATTGATCGTGGAGGCGCCCAAGCCAGGCAGGTTAGCGGCCGGGTTTGCGGTGAATGCGACGTACATGCCGAAGCGGAGAACGTCGATTGCCTGGGAGTTAGCAGCAGAGACTTCCCAAACTGCGACGCCAGTGCCGTTGTTGAGTGTGACAGGTGCATAACCAGCGGTGCCGCCAGCGGCCAGGCCGCCCGTAGCAGTGTTGGTTGGAGCGACGACGGAGTTGGGGAGTGAGCCGTTTGCGCCGTTGATGTCGGTGCTGATCAAGCTAGCAGCCGCGCCAGCGGAAGAAGTGGTGTTCTGGGATACGCTGACATAGAGGACGATACCGGCCGGCACGTTGTTGAAACGCGCGATCAGTTTCGTACCGCTGTCTGCCAAACCAGCGCCCGTGAGGTTGCCAGTTGCATTGGCTGCGCCCGTGTAGCAGTTGGCCGTCGCAGAGCCGGAGCAAGAAGTTGCACCAGTCCAGGTCGGGCTATAGAAAGCGGATTCCGTGTTGTAGGAGGTGCCAGGAGCATTCTGAGCCGCCGGGGTGGCCTTACCACCGAGAACCGCGATCTTGAATGCCGTTGCGAAGAGTTCCGTAAAGCTGAGATTGAGCGTTTGTTTCGTGCCAGTGAGGCCAGTGCCGCTGGTGTTATCCGTGGACTGAGCAGAGTTGTTGTTGACGCACTGCTGCAGACCAACGGGAACGCCAGTTGTGCTGGTGGTGTTGCCTGCAAAGACCGCGAAGGTCAGACCATTCTGGATGTAAGCCACCGTCTGTTGCGGGTTGTTGATTGCAACCTGGCTGTTGCCAGTGACGGAGATGAACATCACGATCTGGGTCGGGATCAATGTGGAGGAAACGCCGAGCTGGTTAGCATTGGCGCGGATGTTGGTGATACGGACGATGCGCACACCGGTCGAACCCGGAGGATCGATCGGCACACCGAGCCATGAGATCGAGTTGGGAGCAGCCTGCGTACCCTGGAAAACGTTGGGGATTCCAGCGGTGGTCGCATAGTTGATACCAGCAGCATTCGGGGTTGCAGCCTGACCGAAGATGGAGCAAGGGCCAGGGGTGCAAACACGCTGTTGACCCAGGGCTGCGGACGGTTCATCGATCATGAGCAACGCTTCGCTGAGGTTGGTGGTGGTGTTCAGCAAGCGGCTGGTTACGTTGGTGTTCAAAAAGATTTGAACGTTGTTTTGCGGTACGACGGTCGCCGTTGGGGTAGTCAACGGAGTCGGCACGCCGCCGGTGCAATTGAGAACTACGTCACCGACGCTCTCGGTAAGACCCTGTGATCTTACGAGTGGCGGTACACCAGCGTTGCTGGTGCAGGTGAACGCCTGCTGCGCGTTGGCCGAGCCGATAAAGAATGCGGCTGCGGACAGTGCGAAGAACAGTTTACGAAAATCTGCCATTTCCTTCTCCTTGAGAGATTCTAAATTTGAATTGATGAATGTGCTCTTCCAACCTGAGCCTCTTACTTGCTTCTGACAGTTCGTTGTGGTTTCGCCGCATGCATTACTTTCAGCGTCTTCCACCCAACTCTTCCGCGTGCAAGCTTTTATTTTAACTACTGCTTGTTCTGTGCTCGCGAGATTCAAAACTTATGAATACCGCATGAAACCTTACCGCGCATGGATACACACACGGTTAGACTATTATTAGCATTAACGCCAGGGGGTAGTCAAGTACTATTTGGAGCACGTAGGGCGGGCTTCAGCCTGCGCGGAACTTCAGTTCCGCTGCGTTTTCCTGTCGATGCGTGGAACTGATTGTACAACTGGACGCGGGACACCCCTTGCACCCGGGAACGATATCCGTTAGATTGTGATTATGATTGAGTTCAAGTTGGATCGTCCGGTACCCATAACGGAAGAAGAGGACGAAACCATCCTGGCAGCAATTGATCGCGGCATCAAGTCTGCCGATGAAGGCCGCGTTGTTTCGGTTGAAGACGCTCGTCTAAGAATCGACAAATGGCTTTCAAAGTCCTCCTTACCGAAGACGCGCTAACCGACCTGGAAATGCACTACGGAACCATGTGGAGCTGCTGGCGACACTTCCACATATTGGGACACCCGTTTCGCGGCGCCGGGGCATTCGAAAGCTGCTGCACACTCCGGTGCGAGTTTATTAACGCTTGGATTCCAAGCGCCGAGTCATCGAAGTGATTCATTTTTGGCATGTTTCGGGGCAAGAGCCGGATTTTTAGCTAAGTTCCAGCCGGACCCTTTTAGAATCGGACATGCTCATCAACTCCATGCAACCGGTTCATATCCGATCAAGTCCTCAGCCAATGAGGAACCGGCCCCACACGCGGAGCTTGGCATTTGCCTGTCTCTCTCATTGGCCAGCCTTGTGAACGGGTGTGAATCGAAGCTTGTTTTCACGAACTGACAGAAAAGGTGATTGGGGCCATCATTGAGGTCTCTAACACCCTTGGACCAGGGTTCCTTGAAAAAGTGTACGAACGCGCCTTGATGATCGAATTGCAGAGGCGTGGCGTTCGCGCGGTCAGCCAAGCCCCAATTCCCGTCCATTACAAGGGCCAGTACGCCGGTGAATATTTTGCCGATCTTCTGGTGGAAGGCTCACTTGTTCTCGAACTGAAATGTGTGGACCGCCTCGCCAGCGTTCACATGGCGCAATGTCTCAATTACCTGAGGGCATCAGGCCTGCCCCTATGTCTGCCTGTAAATTTCCGAACTTCCAAGGCGGAATGGAAGCGGGTAATCAACCGGCCCCAGACTCTGGCACTTCAGGGTGGGTAAAAACAAAAGCCGCGCTGGACGC
>CAIRSA010000366.1 GCA_903881085.1 uncultured Acidobacteriia bacterium | reverse complement strand
TGGTAGCGATGAGCCACGATTTGATTGGCAGCGCCACGCTGGCAGGCCGCGTCGTCTACCTCAACGTAGCGGCGATGGCGATGTCCGGATTAACCTCGCTTGACGAAGCGCGCAATCTATCGGTACTCGATTTCATCGGCGAGCAAGACCGCACGCGATTCGGGGCTGAGTTTTATCCAGCATTGATGGCCAGCGGATTTGCCTGCAGTGAATGGGCGATGCATCATTTTGGATCGGGCAGCACATTCGACGCGGAGATAACGGCATTCTTTATTCGCGATGAGAAGGGATCCCCAATTTATATTGCGACAGTTACCCGCGACTTATCTGACCGCCGGCGGGCTGAGGAAGAGCGGGAGAAGTTAAAAGAGCAGTTGTTCCATTTGCAGAAGATGGAATCGGTGGGCCGGTTGGCAGGGGGCGTGGCGCATGACTTCAACAACCTGTTGACGGTGATTAACGGGTACAGCCAGATTCTGCTTGGCAAATTGAACCCCTCCGATCCTATCCGGGCCAACATCGAAGAGATCCACAAAGCAGGCGAACGTGCCGGAACGTTGACCCGGCAGTTGTTGGCCTTCAGCCGCAAACAGGTTCTGAATCCGCGCACTGTGGATCTGAATGGCATTGTGCGGCAGATGCATCCCATGTTGCAGCGGCTGGTGACTGAGGACGTGGGCGTGGAACTGACGCTGGAGAATGCAATCGGGATGGTAAGTGTGGATCCGCACCAGATTGAGAATGTGATTCTGAATCTGGTGATCAATTCACGCGACGCAATGCCCAAAGGCGGCACAATACTGCTGGAAACAAGCGTCGTGGAACTGGATGAAGACTATGCGCGGTTGCATGCGGAGGCTCGCCCGGGGAAGTTTGTAGTGCTGGCAGTCAGCGACAATGGCGAAGGGATGGACGAGGAGACGCAGGGGCGGATCTTCGAGCCGTTTTTTACCACGAAACCTTCAGGGCACGGCACCGGCCTGGGCCTTTCGACGGTGCAGGGAGTGGTGGCGCAGAGCGGTGGCCACATCAACGTATATAGCGAGAAGGGCCACGGCACAACCTTCCGGCTTTATCTGCCTGCGGCGGTGGCAGAGGAAGCACCTGCAGAAGGAGAGCCGGCGGGCGCAGCGGAGGGTGGCTCAGAAACGATCCTTGTAGTGGAGGACATGCCGGCGGTGCGGACCTTTGCCGTCGAAGTGTTGAGATCTTACGGATACCAGGTAGTTTCCGCGGGAAATGCCGCCGAAGCATTGTTGATTTTTGAGCGCGAGAAGGGGCGCGTCGATCTGGTGCTGACAGATGTGGTGATGCCAAACGTGAGCGGAGCCGAACTGGCGAAGCAACTGGCAAAACGGCAGCCGGATCTGAAAGTGTTGTTTATGTCGGGCTTCACCAATAACGTAATTCTTCGCGGCGAGAGCTTGGAACAAGGCGTGAATGTGATTGAAAAGCCATTCCGCGCGGAGGATCTGGCGGAGAAGGTGCGCGCGATACTTGGTTCGCGAAAAACCTCTGCCCGCGTGCTGGTGATTGACGATGAACCCGCTGTCAGACGCTTTCTGTGCACCGCGCTGGAGGAAGGCGGCTTTAAGGCGATGGAAGCAGCTGAGGGAATCGAAGCGATGAAACTGTTGGGGGCCGGGGGCGACGTGGATGTAGTGATCACCGATCTGTTCATGCCTGGACAGGAAGGGATTGAAACGATCCAGATTATACGCAAGGAGTTTCCGCGAATTGGGTTGATCGCGATTTCCGGGCAATTCGGCGGGCAGTTCCTGAAGGTCGCACATTCGCTGGGGGCGGACGCGTTGTTACTGAAACCGGTGAGTGTGGAGTTACTGCTGTCAACGGTAAAGGGAGTGTTGGATAAAGGGCGGTAAGAGGGTGGCTTGCCAGCTGGATCGCAGACGCGGAGGCGATTGCCAATCCAATGCCACTCGTTTTTGACTGGCCACGCGTCAAACGCTAGCGGAGGGGATCATCCGAAGAATCCATGTTGCATCCTTAGTTCCATCTGAGTTCCTCACCACGAAAAACGAGTGGCATTGGGTGGTTCGCCGGCCTTCTAAGCACAGCCGCTTGACATGGGTAATCCAGCACGATATTGTTCCTGGGTCACTGTTGAACCATGGGGGAACAAGCGTGCGTTTTCTGATCGTCCTATTTGCATTGCGGCTTGCCGCGCAGACCATCACCGGTACTATCGCCGGCACTGTTGTTGATTCGAGTGGACTGCCTATTGTAGGCGTCGAAGCGACGGCCACTCAAATCGATACAGGCGCTGCGCGCACTGTGCGCAGCAATGACCGGGGAGATCTGCTGTTCAACAGCCTGCAGCCCGGCGTGTACAATCTGACGATTTCCGCAAAAGGCTTCAAGACGCTCAATGAACGAAGCGTTTCGCTTTCGGCCAATCAGACACTGCCGCTGGGGAAGTTGGCGCTGGAAGTGGGCGGCGTGGCGGACTCCGTGACCGTCAGTTCGCAAGGCGTCACGGTGCAGACGCTGAGCGGCGAGCATGCCGACCTGATCAGTTCCGACCAGCTGGACGGGCTGATGACCAAGTCGCGCAATGTGATGAGCCTGCTTTCGCTGATGCCGGGCGTGTACGATGCCGGCAGCATCGGCAACCAGGACTTCATGGACCGCAACTTCGAACTGTATGTGCAGGGCAACCGGCGCAGCACCAGTTCGGTTTCGCTGGATGGCATGACGACGAATCCCATGGGCAATAACTTTAACAACGTGGTGACGGTGAGCCAGGATTCGATCGCCGAAGTGAAGGTGCTGCTTTCCAATTACGCCGCGGAATATGGCCGCAGCTCCGGCGCCAGCATCAACGTGGTGACCAAGTCCGGTACGAAACAGTTTCACGGTTTGGGGTCGTACTTCAAGCGCCACGAAGAGTTCAACGCGGGTAACTTCTTTAGCAACCGCCTGGGGCTGGCCAAGCCGCGCTACCGCTACAACACGTGGAGCTACAACGTGGGCGGGCCGGTGATTATGCCTGGCTTCAACAAAGGCCGCAACAAGCTGTTCTTCTTCTGGTCGCAGGAATACTGGCCGCTGAAGGGCAGCTCGGCGCCGACGAATCTGACGGTGCCTACGGCGCTGGAACGTGCGGGCGACTTTTCGCAATCGGGCGTGAACGTGATTGACCCGACGACGAAGCAGGCGTTTCCGAATCGCGTGATTCCGGCGAGCAGGCTGGACCCGAGCGGCGTGGCGTTGATGAAGGTGTTGCCGATGCCCAATTTCACGGATGTTTCGTTGTCGCGCGGCAATTACAACTACGTGTTTCAGGCCGATAAACAGACGCCGGTGCGCATGGAAAATCTGCGTACCGATTACATCATCAGCTCGAAGCACTCGTTGTCGTTCACGTTCGCCGGCTTCCTGGATCATCAGATCGGCGGCCTGGGCATTGCTACGACTGCGGCGAACTGGGCGCAGATGGTGAAGGACTACAGTCTGCACGGGCAGGGCTACATTCTACGCTACACGGGCGTTTTGAGCCCGTCGCTGATCAATGAGACGAGTCTCGGTTTCACTCGGCGGCCGGAGCAGGCGCACGCGGACCAATCGGAAGTCGCGCGCAATTTGAAATCGACGGTAGGCTATACGGCTACGCAGTTGAATCCCAGCAGCAACCCGCTGGGTCTGATCCCCAACGCCACGTTTGGCGGCATTACCAACGCGGCGAACCTGAATTTGGAAGGGCGCTTTCCTTTCTATCAGCGGCTGCAGGCGTTCAATTTGACCAACAACACGACCAAGACGTGGCGCAATCATACATTCAAGGCGGGCATCATGATTGAGCGCAATTATGAGGGCGCCAACAACAACGGCAGCTATGCCGGGTCCGTCAGTTTTGCCAACGATGCGACGAATCCCATAAACACCGGTAACGCCTATTCGAACGCCGCGCTGGGCGTGTTCCAAACTTACACCGAGGCTTCGAACCGTGTGGATCTGCGCTTCCGCCAGCATGCCGTGGAGTGGTTTGTGCAGGACAACTGGCGTGCCACGCGGCGGCTGACCTTCGAGCTGGGCGTGCGCTTCCATTACCTTGTTCCCATCTACGGCAGCACGAATCAGCTGTCGTCATTCGCGCCCGATCTGTACAGTAAGGCCAAGGCGCCAAAGTTGATTCAGCCTACTATTGTTGGCGGCGTGCGCGTGGGCGTGAATCCGGCGACTGGCGTGACGTACCCCGCGGCGTTAATCGGCGCGATTGCGCCGGGTACGGGCGACCCGGCGGACGGCATGGCGGTTTCGGCGCAGAACGGATATCCGCGATCGTTGATCGATACGTATCATCTGCGCATGGGGCCGCGCGCGGGCTTTGCCTATGACGTGTTTGGCAATGGCAGGACTGCGGTGCGCGGCGGTTTCGGACTGTTCTACAACCGGCCGAATATGAGCGACAACATCCTGCTGTTTGCGTCGCAGATTCCTGTCATCAGTAATCCCACGATTTACTATTCGACGTTGAATTCGCTCAATTCCTCGGGCGGGGCGATTTTCCCGCAGAGCGTGAATGGGCTCGACCGCTCCGACACGGTTCCGTATGTGATGAACTTCAGCTTCAGCGTGCAGCAGGCGATTGGGCGGAGCATGATTGTGGAGGCGGGTTACGTTGGTTCGCAGGGTCGCGATCTGCTGTGGCGGCGCAACGTCAACTCGATTCCGGTGGGAACGAACTTCCTGCCTTCGGCGATCGATCCGACAACGGGCAAGGCGTATGCGACATCGTTCCTGCGGCCGCTGATCGGCTACAACGATGTGCTGATGTCGGAGGCGGCTTCGTCGTCGAACTACAACTCGGCGCACGTGACGGCGCGCCGGCGCATGACCAAGAACCTGCAATTCGGGCTTTCCTGGACGTGGTCAAAGGCGATGAACTACAACGATAATGACACGGATACGATCACCAGCCTGATCTCTCCGCGGGTATGGAATTATGGACTGGCCAGCTTTGACCGCACGCATATGTTCAAGCTGAACTACGTGTATAGCCTGCCCAAGACGCCGTTCAAAGCGGTGGCGTTGAAAGAGGCGTTGAATGGGTGGCAGATTTCGGGCATCACCAGTTTCCTGAGCGGTGCGCCGCTGGCGGTGGGCTTCACCAGCGCTAGTGGCGCGGATTTCACGGGCACGGCAACGCAGGCGGCGCGCATTGTGGTGCTGGCGAATCCGATCATTCCCAAGAGCGACCGCACGTTCTTCAGTAACTTCAAGACCGATGTGTTTGCGCCTCCAACGGTGGGCACCTTCGGCAACTCGGCGCGCACGATTGTTCGCGGGCCGGGCGTGAATAACTGGGACCTGTCGCTGTTCAAGGAGTTTCCGATTCGCGAACAGATGCGCTTCCAGTTCCGCGCCGAGGCTTACAATGCGTTTAATCACACGCAGTTCAGCGCGGAGGATACGACGGCTCGTTTCGATGCGAAGGGTGTGCAGACAAATACTTTGCTGAGTTCGTTCACGGCGGCTAGAACTGCGCGGATTATGCAGTTGGCGTTGCGGTTCTATTTTTAGGCGGTTTCGTGGCGCAAGCACTCTTGCTTGCCGCGTAATGCGCTTCCAACTCTCGCGCCAAGACAATCATGTCGACGCCTGGCGCGACGCCGGGAAAAACGCGTCCCGATAAGTCGGGACGCGGCAGATTCAAGTGTCCGCGCCACATAGTATACTAAATCATCTGTATATCCCGAAATTCCGGAGGATCCAATGAACAAGGTTGAGTTGATTTACCAAAGAACACAATCGATTGGCCTGATGGCCGAAAAGATGGCGGACGGCTCAGCAGTTGTCATGGAGCTCAACACCAAAACAGTTCACTCCCTGAATCCGACTGCCGCGGCGGCATTCGCGGCAATCGAAAACCCCGCTGCATTTTCCGCAATCGCAGCTTCGATGACTGAAATCCTGAACCGCGCCGTTGACGAGGAGCAAGCACTGGCCGCACTGGCGGAGTTGGAAGATGCCGGCTTGGCGGAATCCAATTCGACCCGTGAAGCCCGGCAATCACGCAGACAGATGATGCGCGCCGTGGCGAGCGTGGCCGGCATAGCCGCCCCCATGGTCCTGACTCTGACCGCCTCCGAACAGCGCGCCTATGCACAGTCTGCCGGTTCGGGCGTAAGCAATGCGAGCCTGCTCTCTGCCGCCCCCAGTCTCAACGGCTGTTCCGGTGGAGGCACCATCACGATCACTGGCAAGGGAACGCACTTCACCAACAGTTCCGTGGTTACCTTCAGCCAGGCTGGCATTACTGTCACCAGCGTCATCGCAACCAGCGCCACCTCCCTGCAGGTGTCAGTCACGTATAGCACCGCCCTTGGCGGCGCCAACGCCAACATCAAGGTGACGACCGGTTCCGAAGTGGCGAATGGCACAAGTCTGCTGGTCATTTCCAACTGCGCCGCCTAGGAGGTAGGTGAATCAACTTCCAGGTTCTCGGACTTGCGGTTGGAATCGCCGTCGATTCTGACGAATTGGAACAACTTGTGCGGGCGGGGCAGTTTTCACACTGGCCCGCCTGCTCTGGCCCGTGCGTGCCGTTGCGCATCGGCGATGACCAATCCGCCTACACATTGCAAAGCATTGTCGATGAGTATGTGGTTTCGCATGTTCGCGGCCTGACTGCCGTTCACGCCGGCGCGCTGGTTCGCGACAACGCGGCGCTGCTGTTGCCGGGCCAAAGCCACGCGGGTAAATCCACATTGGTAGCGGAGTTGATTCGCGATGGCTGGATATATTACTCCGACGAGTACGCCTTCATCGACGACGCTGCGCTTGTTCACGCTTACCCCAGAACCATGTTTGTGCGCGATGCCCAAGGCCAATCTCAGGCCGTTCCCGTCACTGCGCCTTCCGGCGGCGAAGCCGTGCCGGTGCGCGCGATTGTCGAACTGCGCTACGCCGCTGGTGCGGACTTTGCGGTGACGCCGGTGGTGCAAAGCGAAGCGGTCATCCGGCTCTTGAAAAATACGCCGCGCGAGTTGGAGCAGGATCCCGCAGTATTCCCTCGCATGGCCGCACTGGCATCGAAGAGCCGCTATTTCGCCGGTGTGCGTGGAGAGGCGGCACAGGCATCGGCCGAACTGCGAAACTTATTCGAGAGGCTGGCATGAGCGCGCCCTGGCCGGACCCGCACCATGAGATGTTACTCCGGGCGGTGTTATCTGAGGACGCGCCAGAGCCCACGGGCGACATCCCGCTGGACCGCGCCATCAGGCAGCTTTTGCCGCTGCTCTACTGGCGCTGGCCATCATCGCAATCGACTCTGGTGCAGCAGGGCAGGCGCGCTCATCTCACCGCCTGGCAGCAGAACAAGACACGGTTGGAGCTTCTGCGTAGCGTTGTCGCGCAGCTGAGAGAAGCCGGCATTCCGTCACTCATGCTGAAGGGCGCGGCGCTGTCACTGGCCTTCTACCGTGACCCCGGCCTGCGCCCCATGCGCGACGTCGATCTGCTGGTCCCCAAGGAGCGATCCGCGGACGCAGCGCGAAAACTTGTGGAGCTTGGGTTCAAGCCGGAAGGCGGCAAGTTTCCAAACCGGTTGCGCGTTGGCCATGGCTGGCAATTCTTTCGTGAGGAACAGAGCCTCGACCTGCATTGGCGCCCGCTGGTGCGATGCTTCGCACCGGAAGTGACGCAAATGTTCTGGAGCGGGGCGACGGAGGATGCGCTGCCCTGCGCTACCGATCAACTGTTCCACGTCTGCGCCCATGGCTTGCAATGGGACTGGGAGCCTTCCGTGCGCTGGATTGCCGATGCATGGTTTGTGTCGCGCAATCAAGCGATCGATTGGAGCCGGCTGTACCAGCTTGCCCTTGCCTCCGATATGCGTTGCCGGTTGTTTCACGCGCTTGCGTATCTGAAGGAGAACATCAGCATCGCGGTTCCGGAAGAGACTTTGGCGGAACTGGCACACGGTGTCCCCAGTTGGGAGGCGCGCGAGTATCAACTGTTACTGAAGCCCTGCCCGCTTAACGCGATCGACAGCCTGCGCTGGCACCAGTACCATTTCCGCAGGATTCGGCCGTTCGATGAGCAGTGGCGTGAACAGCCCTATCCCATGGCCTTCTCCAGCTATTTGTCTGAATTCCTGGAGGCCGAAGGGCAGGTCGATTTCATGCGCCGGCTGTGGTCTGCTGTGTCACCGCGGTTCTAGTTTTCGGTTGGTGTGCGGCTGATGCTATCGACAACCAGGATCTCAACCGGGAGCTTTTTAGCTTCGAGGCGGAGGCCGAGTTTTTCCTGCAGCACAGAGAAGATGGAGGGGCCGGTTTCGTCTGCGCTTTTGCCGGTACTCCATTCGAGGGCGAAATCGTAGAAGCCCGGGATTGCGGATTCATCGATTACAGGCCGGTCCATGCGGTGCGAAAGATACTCTGCCAACTGTTGAATGGAGATATGTTTGAATGTCGCCGAGACATTTCCATTGTTGCTATTGCTGCTGGTGCCGCCTGCTTCGCCCTCCGCCGGCTTGAGCTTGAATCCTGTTTTTGCTGGTAACAGTGCGTAGGCGGACATGGTTTTCTGTTCGTTGTGCGCTTTGAGCTGGAAACGCTCCTTCAGCAGTGACTGCATCATGAGCCGTATGTCTTCGCGCTTGGCCGTTTCATCCATTCTGGCGTTTACGTCGAAGTGAAGGTTGTCTATCCAGTCCGGCGCGATCAGGGAGTATCGTTTTAAGTCGTAGGCTTTTTCGATTATGTTTCGAAGGCTGACATTCTTCATTGCGAGCGATCCAGGGTGGTCGTTCGACGATTCATTGCCGTCGCCGGAGTTGTTGGGTTTGATGGAGGCGACTTCGAAAGAGGGTTGCGCCGACGCGATGGCGGCCAGGAGCAGGGCAGGGAGTATCGTCTTCATGGAGGTCCTTGTATGCTTTGACGAATCATAGCAGGATTTTGTGGAGCCCTTTCGGCGCATACCGCATTGCCACCGCCAGCGGGAGCTTTCCGGCTCCCGCCAAGTCGCCGCGCAGGAACTCCGCGTTCCAATCGACATGCGGGTGTGCGCCGGAACCCCAGAAAATTCCGTCTCGCGGCTGGAAAACATGTCATGAGGAGCTTTTGGCAATCCAGCGCCTTGCGGTATTGAGCGGAGGTGAACCGGGGTGTCTGAATCTGACGCGGGCGACGGTGGTGCGCC
>CAIRSA010000365.1 GCA_903881085.1 uncultured Acidobacteriia bacterium | reverse complement strand
GCCGCATATAGCGCGCGGAGTTGGGGGTCGTCAAAGGCTGTGGCGCGCAGGCTCGCGGTGAATTGTGGAATAACGCGTGCGAGCGTTTCGCCCGAGGTGACGATGCCGCGCGCGATGAGCACATCGGCGGTATCGCAGAGGCAGCGTTCGACTTTGTGCACGATTGACGGCGGAACAACCGTCCCTGCGGCGATGCTGGCACTAGTTGCTTCCTCCGCAGTGACGGGCCGGAGCACATCGAGGATGTCGTCGAGTCCTGCGTTTTCAGGATACTTCGTAAGCCGCAGGTTCACGACACTAGCGACGCAATGGTGCATCGGCTTGGCGACTTGGGCATGCTGGCGCGCTTGAAAAGCCGCGCGGCGCTGCGAACCGGGCACGCCGCAACGGGCGATGTGCCGAGCGAGAATGAGTCGAATCATTCCCACATCACGCCCCGTGAGCGAATCCGTACCGTCGCAGCATTTCCGCAAGAAGCCAAGGAGGCGGGCAAAGCTATCCTTGCCATTCCCAGGTCTGCCGCAGAATGTATGTGTTGTTCGCGCCTGCTCGATGGAAACGACCGCCGCTCGGGCACGCACACGCCAGTCCACCGCATAGATCCGGCAGGGCCAGCCGCCAACGACGTTGAAGCGCCTCGTCTCTGGCGAAGTCCACCGCCCTTCCACGTCGGGTTGAATAGTCGGCACGTCGCCGCCAACCGTCTCTATGAACAACTCGATCATCTGCTGATAAAGCGGTGCCCACACTTGAATCGCTTCCCGTTGAGCGCTGATGCGGGGATGCGGATCGATGCAGCGAAGGCGCTCTATAACTGTGCCCACGCTTTCTAGAAAAATGCGTGCTCCGTGCGACATGGGAAGCTCCGCAGGGACCGGATAGAACCGCAGGCTGGTAAAGTGCGGCGACAAGGCGTCCACAAGTTCACGCGCCTCGTCCGCCTTGTCATTCACCGCCAGCCATGCCACGACGAGTAAAGCAGCTTCCTCGGGCACCTGAATGTCGTAAAGTGCCGACCGCAGACGCTCCACAAGTTCGGCATGCCCCGTGTCGGTGAGAAACCACGCGTTCAGCATCTGCCGGTTGTCGCCCGTAGGGGCCGCCCCGATTTGTCCGGCCAGTTTGGTCTCGTGACTCTGCATTTCGCCTCCCGCGAGCAACCGCCCCGTGGCGAAGCCACCGGTGATAACCTCGGGTGTCGCCCACACCGGTAGATCAGCCATTGGCTGCCGGGCACCAACAGTGAGTTGCCCCCGACAACATTCCTTCCAGCACGCAGATCCACTTCCCCACTTTCGCACGGGCACGTTCCCGCGTTGCGGCATCCTCGTGTTGCTCGCACGTTGCGAGCGCACGGGCAATTTGAAACGCCGCATAACCAGGGTTTGCTGCGTGGTCTTCGTTTGTCATCTCGGGGTGTGACATAGGTTTAAGGAGTTGGGTCCGGGGGTTGGAATCGCACCAACGCCCTCTCGGTCCGTAGCCGAGCGCTCTGCTCCTGAGCTACCCCGGAATCTCGACGCCGGGATAGCATTTCCTATGGAATCCAGCGAGTAGTATTTTTTGGAATTTCTGACACGGATATTTGCCCCCCATAGAACTCGCGCCAGAAAATGCGAATTATGGAAGACGAATCCCTGTTCACTCCTTCGCCGTTACTGGCAAAAGGTTTCTCTGGATTTTTGTCCGATCTGGAAAAAAGCAATGGACGCTCCTATAAGTGGAGACGAGCCGATGCTGGATAATTTCGCGGGATTCTGCTGCCGCGAGTCGAACTGGATTTCCGACACGGCGGCAACCACTGCGTCGATCTCCTGACAGGCGGCGCGACGGTGCAAATGTCCGGATTTTGGGGTGAGCAGGGAGTGACACCGCGCCAGTCCCTGAGCTGGTGTGAAAAATGGCGTTCAATACTGCTTTTTCCTGTGTGCCATCAGAATTAGGTTAGGTTGCAATGAGTTATCACTTACACACCATTCGCGGATACAGCTTTCCGGCAGTGTCCAGCGCGATGCAGAAGGCGATTCGGCGCGGCGACGCGAAGCTGGCCGGATATTGGGCGCTCGAACTGTGGGCCAGCGGATTCGGCCAGTATGTCTGGCGCCGTCTGCTTACCGTGAGCGCGGAGGATTGTTGGGGGATTCTAACACAGGAGGTCAAGGCGCTGCACGACAGCTACACCGAGATCAACCAGAACACGCCGGCGAAGACGCCGAAAGGCCGCATCTTTATATCCAAGGCGGTCATCCTGCTGAGCCTCGCCAAGAAAAGCCGCGACGCCGACCACCTGCAAAACTTCGTCTATGACCAGCAGGCCGGGTTGGACCCCGCCACCCTGACCGACGAACTCGAACAGGCGGGCGAATATGTTCCCATCCCGGACTATGCCTACGACTGCCACACGCCGCAGGGCCGCAAGATGGGCAAGACCAAGGCCGAGTTCTTCCGCGCCGAACAGGACGCGCTCACGCCATTCCTGCCCGGTCTCTTCGACAACCTGATTGATTCCTGACAACCTCCAACCCCGAGATCCCATGGGCATACACCTGATGCAACCCCGCTTCCCGTTAGGGAAAACCTACGCCACCCCCGGCGCGCTTGCGCTGGACGTTGACCTGTCAGCCTACCTCCGCCGCCATCACTGTGGCGATTGGGGCGAGGAACTCTGCGCCGAAGACAAGCAGGCGAACGAGGACGCGCTCAAATACGGCACCCGCCTGCTGAGTTGCTACCGGACTGCCAAAGGCGCACGCCTCTACATCATCACCGAGCATGATAGGTCGATCACGACCCTGTTACTGCCCGAGGAATACTGACCTGTTCAATCCGCATGCCAAAGACGGGGATTCTTGTCTAACGGCAGTCTATCAAACGCGGATGGTGCATGAGAGGGGCGGCCATATTGCTATACCTTGAGCGGGGGTTGAGAGCCCACACGCTTGATTACGAGGAATTCGGAGGGGTGATTGTTGAACGTACACGTGAGCCACCACAGCATTCAAGCTAAAAGGTGCCACAAATGTCAATTCCCTCGCACGCAGTAGTTGTGCTCGATGTGTTGGTTGGGCCGCTGACTATTAGTATTTGTTCCAGTTATCGATAAGCCACTGCCAAACATGCGCATGGCTTCGGGTCGTGCCGGGCAGATTGGTTTTGATTAACCGTTCAGCCTTGAGGCCAGGGGCTTTTCCCGTCCAGTTGCTCGCAGCAGCGACGCGGTTGATGAAGGCGAGGACTTCATAGCCTTCATTCCGGTTCAGCAAGGTGCTGTCGGGTATCCCCGTCACCCTCGCATCATCTGGTGGTATCGCGCTCCAAGAGTATTCGCTTTGCAGGTCCGCTTTGGTTAGTAGTGGCATATGTGTTGTCGTGGTGTGGTGTATTTTGCTTTAAACGCTGGCTCCCGATCACAATGACGGTGCCGAACCGAAATAGGGGTGAGGTTGCATAGGTGACGCATTTCAGGCATCCGGTTGAATTTCAGGTGATAGTATTTTCCCATCTGCGGTCCCGTGTCCATTGTACGCTTGTTGAGTTCGGCTCCAAATATCAGCAGGGATGCATGGTGCCTCACGTCCCAATGCATCGATACCGCCACGAATCTCGGTAACGGCAGCGGCTTGAGTTGCTGGGTCGTTGGCACCCAAAACCAGAACCTGCTCAATGTGACGACGAATCGCAGCGTAGCGCGCTGCCGCCTGACGATGCTTCTCGGTAAGTTCAGAGTGACGAAGCCAAGTATGGAGTGAAGCAATCACAAACTGAATAGCGGCAAGGGATCCGATCATAATCTGGAAATAGACGGGCACAGAGCGGCCAACATTGGCGAAGGCAAAAGTAGCGATAATGGCAGCCAGAATAATGCTGGGAATGCCGAGCTGTGCGTTGCGATATGCGAAGCGACGGCCACTCTCATAATGAGCGTCAACGGCCTTCAATGCTCGTCTGTCCCACCCTCGCAAGAGTTCCTCAGTAGTTGTTGGTTGCTTCGCCATAGTATATGTTCTCCGCGTATCTCGTCCAGCAGGGCCGTTGGAGGTCCGACGAGAGCTCGACAGGATTTCATAGTGTCTTTCAAAGAAGATGCTGAGTTTTGCTAACTACGTGTCAATGATTTTTTGCACTAAAAGCGTCGGCGCTTGAGATGAAGGCCATTTTGGCCAGTTCAATCCGCATGCCAATGGCACGGGCGGCCTGGAAATGGTGCGCAAATATGGCGAGGACCGCTGTGCGGATGGTGCGCGACAAACGACGCGGGTGGGTGGCAGGAAGAAGGATGTCGGAACGCACAACCCTCCGGCCCAAAGCACCATGAACCTAACGAATGCAGACAAGTTGAAACGCGATACCCGCTCGATGCTCAAAGTCGGGTGGGATGTTGATCGCATCACCCAGCACTTCATCTCCAATCCCGACGACTACGGGACCGGCCTCCGCTACGACGAGATCCACTGGATTGTTGATAGCGAGTTGGACGACATGAACCGCGCGGCCCGCAAAGCCAACGCCGAACTCCGCGCCATCAACTGCGCCACCCGCGCCGCGGTGCGCGACATGGTTCGCGAGATCGCCCGCAACTCGAAAGAACCCTTGGTGCGCGAGATCGTCGCCAAGCACTTCCGCATCACCCTCTAACCCCTCGCCGCCACAAACGCCATGAAAGCAACGATTGCCTACCGCTTCCCCATCGGCCCCTGCTGGTCATTCATCAAGGTCGCCCCCACCGCCGCGCTCCGCGAACTGCTGATCCGCCGCTACCG
>CAIRSA010000364.1 GCA_903881085.1 uncultured Acidobacteriia bacterium | reverse complement strand
AGCCTACAGAACCAGCGATAGGCCAAGTTCAGATCGACTTCTTCACACAGCCGCCGCTCCGACCGGATACCATAGCAATAACCGATCAGGTATAAATCGCGGGAGCAAAGTGTACCACTGAACCGGTTGTGATTTGGCTGCTGAAGGCGGCGCCAAAGTGTACCGGTCCTGCTAGGCCGACTTTATGTCTTGAAGGGCATGGAGGGGCTGGAAGGATGTTCACAGTGGAACTTTATGCCAGGATTAGACGCGCGGTTATGTTGGATGGACTGAGCCGCCGGGATGCGGCGAAGCAGTTCGGAGTTCACCGCAATACAATCTCAAAGATGCTTCAGTTTTCGATTCCGCCCGGCTACCGGCGGCGTGAGCGGCCGGTTTCCAAGAAGCTTGGGCCGCACATGGCCTGGATCGACGCGATCCTTGAGGGCGACCGCAGCGTTCACAAGAAGCAACGGCACACGGCGCAGCGGATATTCGATCGGCTGCGGGATGAACGGGGCTTTTCCGGCCGGTATACGATTGTGCGCGAGTACGTAGCGCAGGCAACTCTGCGCGGTCGCGAGATGTTCGTGCCGTTGAGCCATCGTCCGGGCCACGCCCAGGCGGATTTTGGCGAAGCGGACGCCTACATCGCGGGCAAGAAGGTCCGGTTCCATTATTTCTGCATGGACCTGCCGCACTCGGACGGCTGCTTCGTCAAGGCATATCCCGCCGAGACGGCGGAAGCCTTCTGCGACGGCCATGTTGCGGCTTTCGATTTTTTCGGCGGCGTGCCGCAATCGATTTTGTATGACAACACCCGGCTCGCGGTGGCCAAGATCGTGAAGGGCGGCCGGCGTCTGCGCTCGCAGATGTTCGCGGAACTGCAGAGCCATTACCTTTTTGATGACCGTTTCGGCCGTCCCGGCAAGGGCAACGATAAAGGTAAGGTGGAAGGGTTGGTCGGGTATGTCCGGCGTAACCACATGACGCCGCTGCCTGTCGCGGCCAGCTATGACGCTCTCAATGCCGGGTTCCTCGATGCCTGCACCAAGCGGGGCCGGGCGATTTTGCGCGGCCAGACCGCCACGATCACCGAACGTATGCAGGCGGACAAGGCGGCGTTCATGAAGTTGCCGCCGGCGCCCTATGACGCCTGTCACAAGGTCGCCACCAGCGTCTCCTCGCTGTCGCTGGTGCGTTACCGGAACAACGATTACTCGGTGCCAACGCGCTACGGCCATCATGAGGTTCTGGCGAAGGGATATGTCGACCGGGTTGAGATTGCTTGTCACGGCGAGACGATCGCGGTTCATGCCCGCAGCTACGACACGGCCGATTTTGTTTACAATCCTTTGCATTATCTGGCGTTGCTGGAACACAAGAGCAAGGCACTCGACCAGGCGGCGCCCCTGGACAATTGGGAACTCGCCGAATGCATCCACCGTCTGCGGCGGCTGATGGAAGCGCGCATGGGCAATGCCGGACGGCGCGAGTTCATTCAGGTGCTTCGATTGATGGAGAACTTCCATCGGCATCAGGTCGAACAAGCCGTCTCGGAAGCCTTGCGGCTGGGCGCCATCAGCTTCGATGCGGTGAAGATGCTGCTGCTTGCCAGATTGGAGAACCGGCCCGCCCGTCTCGATCTGACATTCTACCCTTACCTGCCATCGGCCACGGTCGGAACAACCGATCCGCGCGCTTATCTTGGGCTCATCGCCGGCTCGGTCTTCCTCCCAATGATGGCAGGAGCCCCGCTATGACAATTTCTCCAACGGCGACGAGCGTCGCGCCCCAGATTCTGCTCGGCAATCACCTCAAAGCTCTGAAGCTTCCCACGTTCTGGCGCGAGTATGAGAAGGTGGCGATGGAATCAGCACAGGATCGCGTTGATTATCCGCGCTATCTGCTGCGTCTGTGCGAACTGGAACGTATCGATCGCGACCGGCGCAACGTCGAGCGCCGTATCAGGATGGCGCGATTTCCGCAGACCAAGAGCCTCGATACCTTCGACTTCGCCGCCCAGCCTTCGCTCAACAAGGCGCTGGTTCTGGAACTGGCGCGCTGCGAATGGATCGAGAAGCGCCATAACTGCATTGCGCTCGGGCCATCGGGCACCGGCAAAACCCACGCCGCTCTCGCATTGGGACTTGCCGCTTGCCAAAAGGGTTACAGCGTCGCCTTCACCACCGCCGCCGCTCTCGTGCACGAACTCATGGAAGCGCGCGACGAACGTCGCCTGCGGGCACTGCAAAAACATCTCAACACCGTCAAGCTGCTGATCGTTGACGAACTGGGATATGTGCCGTTCACAGCGGTCGGCTCGGAGTTGCTCTTCGAGGTCTTTAGCCAGCGTTATGAACGCGGCGCCACGCTCGTCACCAGCAACCTGCCGTTCGATGAATGGACGTCTGTCTTCGGCTCGGAACGCCTCACCGGCGCGCTCCTCGACCGTCTCACGCATCATGTCCATATCCTGGAGATGAATGGCGAAAGCTTCCGCCTCGCGGCCAGCAAGAAAGCACAACGCCGGCCAGCCCAAACCAAAGGAGATGCCGACACCAAAACATAGATCGGTTCCGCGGGCTGTGACCCGCGCTTCGCTCCGCTACGCGCGCCTCACAGCCCGCGATGGCACAACACCAAACCGGGGCTTCAAAGCCCTTTTCTCTTAACCCGACTGGTACACAATCACGCCGCCATCCGGCACATTTTCTCTCCGCCCTTTACAACAGTGCGGGCCAGCGACATCGACCGGGCGAAGGTTGCTTGCAATCCTTCATCGCCGTCGATCTTACGGGCAATGTCGCGGATGACGCGGCCTAGATAGGTCCTGAGCGTTCTCAAGGATCTGTTGGCACGCTTGAACTGCTTGGCGTGGGCGTAGCGCTGATGCTTGATCAGGGCGTACTTGCCCACCCGCACGTAGGATT
>CAIRSA010000363.1 GCA_903881085.1 uncultured Acidobacteriia bacterium | reverse complement strand
GGCGGAGGGCTGGGACATCAGCCGGTCACGGGTCGAGCGGATCTGGAAGCAGGAAGGCTTGCGGGTGCCGCAGAAGCAGCCGAAACGGGGTCGTCTGTGGTTGGCCGATGGCTCCTGTATCCGCCTTCGACCACAGCGCAATATCAATGAAATACTGTTCCGTCCGACTCGCCAGGAACTGTAGGGCGGAATGGTCTTAAATCCTCTCGCGAAAAGGGAAATTAACATGACAGATGTGACAGTCGTTATCGGCGCCGGATCGATAGGTCAGGCGATTGCTCGAAGGGTCAGCGCGGGCAAGCGCGTTCTGCTTGCTGACCTGCGGCAGGAGAATGCTGCCGCGGCGGCGAAGGTTCTGAGCGATGCCGGTTTCGACGTAACAACGGCGACCGTCGACGTGTCCTCGCGCGACTCCGTCCACGCGCTTGTTCAGACGGCTGCTGCGCTTGGAGATGTCACCGGCGTCATTCATGCGGCCGGTGTTTCACCGTCACAGGCGTCGCCGGCGACCATCCTTGCGGTCGATCTGTATGGCACTGCGCTCGTGCTCGAGGAATTCGGCGAAGTCATTGCTCGCGGTGGCGCCGGCGTAGTCATTGCATCCATGTCCGGACACCGCTTGCCGGCGCTGACCGCCGCGCAAGACAAGGCGCTTGCAACGACACCCGTTGATGATTTGCTAGCACTACCCATGCTCCAGCCGGATCAAGTGAAGGATCCTCTCAACGCTTACCAGATATCCAAGCGGGCAAACTCGCTACGAGTGATGGCCGAGGCCGTGCGGTGGGGAAAGCGCGGAGCACGGATCAATACTATCAGCCCCGGCATTATCTTCACGCCCCTGGCCAGGGACGAATTGACGGGTCCTCGCGGCCAAGGATACCGGCGCATGATCGACCTATGTCCAGCTCGGCGCGGCGGCACGCCGGACGAAGTCGGTGCGGTCGGCGCGCTCCTTATGGGATCGGACGGTGCCTTCATTACGGGCAGCGACTTTCTCATGGATGGCGGAGTCACCGCCGCTTACTGGTACGGCGAGCTTGCTCCAAAATGATCCAAGGGCAAGCCTGTGATCGACGCGAAATCCAATCTTCCAGCAACTCAGATCTGTGTTGATCGGGAGAGTGGGGCGCTTTGCATTGGGAAGCGATAGGTCGTGTCGCAGTCGTAAATATACCCCGGTGGGACAGACCCTCCGATGGGCCCGCGGAAGAGCCAGCTAGGTAGCGCGATCGCCGAGTACGGAATCCTAATCCGAGGCATTGTATACGGGGCGAGGCGCCATTTCGGTCCATTTGATGAAACGCCGCACAAGCAATATCGCGTCCGGGTGGCACGTTGGCTCCGTGCCGCCGTTGTACGGCTCTGATCCTCCGTATTGAGTCAAATATCGGTTGTGCCAAGAATTCGTTGTTTGTATAATTAAATATCACGAGTGATCGGAACGGCGCATGTTGCATTGTGCGATTCGCGGGCACCCAGCCACTTGCATATTAAGCGCGCCTCAAACGAGCGGGTGATGCCGACTTTGAATCAAGAACTGCAGTATGGTAATTGCGAGATAGGAGTGGCATGCGCTGGCGTGGATGCCCAGCGAGCGGCAAGTATCTCGTGCGCAGAGGAGGCGGCCCGCACGTGGAAGGAGAGTGCGCAGGTAGTTTTTTTGGTTTTTGAATCCGATAGTTATTTGAACGATGGCTAACTCAATTGCTCCGCCGAACGCTAGGGAACTGACTCCAAGCGTGCAACGTCCATTTCGCATTGGACTCATCGTTCCAAGTTCGAACATTACGATGGAAACGGAAATTCCAGCAATGTTGCGCTCGCGACAGACTATCGCGCCGGATCTTTTTACGTTCCACTCAAGTCGTATGCGCATGCGTAAGGTCACAAAGGAAGAGCTGGTGGCCATGGATCGGCAGGCGGACCGCTGTGCAGAGGAGCTCTCCGATGCCGAAGTGGATGTTATTGGATACGCCTGCTTGGTCGCGATCATGAGTATGGGGCCCGGATATCATCGTGAGGCGGAGGAGCGACTGGGAAGTATCGCGCGCCGCAACCACGCGCCGACGGAGCTTGTCAGCAGTGCGGGCGCGCTGATCGAGGGGCTGCGGGCTTTGCGCGCCCAACGCGTTGCGATGATCACACCCTACATGAAGCCGTTGACCCGTTTAGTCGCTGAATACATAGAGGGCGAGGGGATTCGCGTCAACGATGCGCTGTCGCTGGAGATTGCTGACAACATTGCTGTTGGCGAGCGCGATCCGCGCGCACTGATCGACATTTTTCCGAAGCTTGATTCACGTGAGGCGGACGTTATTGTACTTTCGGCCTGTGTGCAGATGCCCTCGCTCGAGGCGATTCCGCTCATCGAGGCCTCCTGCGGTAAACCGGTGATCTCGGCGGCGGTTTGCACGGTCTATGCGATGCTTAAAAGGCTCGGCCTGCCAGCACGCGTTCCAAATGCCGGTGCGCTGTTATCTGGGGATTTCTAATCCAGTTTTGGCCATCTTTCGGACGAAATTGGATGATGCCCTACATCACTGCGTCGCGCAGGATTCTCAATTTTCATCGTCCACAGGCGCGGTTTTTCGGTCCAAATGCGCCGCATTTGCTATAAAATACACGGGGTTATCATCAGTCCTGCTTGCCCCGCCTCGTCGTTCGCTCCATATTACGAGCCGTCCGCCGTGCTGGCGAAGCGGTCTGCAGCAAGCAATACATACTCAGTGAAAGGACGCGACGGTACAAGTGGTATGAAACTGAAAAAGACCAAGGCGACGATTTATCCTATCAAGCATTCGGCGCGCCGACCCGGCCGGCCAGGTCCACAAGTCATGGAAAAAGACCAAATGCGTGACCGGATCCTTGATGTCGCGGAGGAACTCTTCTCAACCGCCGGATACTCCGAAATTTCATTTCGCGATATCTCCGCGCAGGCGGCTGTTAATCCTGCGCTGATCACTTATTACTTCGGGTCCAAGCGGGCGCTTTTCGAGGCGGTGTACAAACGGCGCGGTAAGGAATTGACCGATCGTTGGGCCGAGTTGCTCGACGTTCTTGAAGCGCGTCCTGGACCGCCGCCAACGGCGGAGGAATTGCTGCGCACTTTCATCGTGCCGCAATTCGAAATGAAAAATAGCGGACCCGGTGGTGAGGCCTTCATTCGCCTTCAGGCGCGCGTGCACAGCGAATGTGATGAGTTGTCGTTTAAACTGCGCCGCGAGGTCTATGACACCCAAGCGAAGCGTTTCATTGCCGGCCTCGAGCGCGCGCTTCCCGACATTGATCCGGCTGACGTGAGTTGGCGCTTCGTGTTGGTGATCGGTGCGATATTGTATATGAGCTCAGGCGTCGATAGATTGGAGGATCTTTCGAGCGGTCGATACTATTTGGAGAAAGTGGACGAAGCCATTTTGCGTATGGTGAATTTCTGTCTGCAGGGATTGATCGCGCCGAGCACGCCGATTCAAGGCAAGAAGTCTACCAACAGTAATGGCAATCGTTTTTTGAAACTCAGAACCGCTCCTGACGGCAAGGCAGTGACCAAGCTGCGTGAAACTTCGGGGAAGCGCCGTGTGGCCAATAAGCGGTGATCAACTTATCTCGTGGTATTGCGTGGAAATTGTCGACTCGGCTATCGAGAAACTAAGAATCATTACCCAATATTGGCAACTTCCCCATTCATTCCGGGGGGTTGCCGTCCCAATTTCGCCGAACCGGGTGAATTTCTCAGATTTGATTGGGAATGTCTTCTGTTTCTCTGCGGCAATCATAAATGGAAGTATTACTCATGGAGTTTGAAATGGGTAATCTGTCTTCGGAGCAGCGGTATAAGCTCCTGGTGTCCTCGATCGTGCCACGCCCAATTGCTTGGGTGACGACTCAGACTGCAGACGGTCAGCGGAATGCCGCGCCGTTCAGCTTTTTCAATGCGATGAGCGCTGATCCGCCGCTGCTCATTTTGGGCATCATGCGTCGACCGGACGGCAGCTATAAGGACACCGCGCGCAATATCATTGAAACGGGGGAATTCGTTGTCAATCTGGTCGCGGAGTGGGACGCCGAGGCCATGAACTTAACCGGGATCGATGCGCCACCGGAAATCGACGAGATTGCCATTGCCAGCTCCAGGCCGCTCCTTCGCAGAGGGTAGCGCCGCCACGGATCGCCTCCGCGCCCGTTAGCTTCGAGTGCCGGCTTCATCAATCTGTTGAGCCTGGACCTTCTGTGTCGCTGTTCATTGGTGAGGTGCTGGTGACGCATGTCAGGGACGAATTTATTCTTGATCGAGGAAAACTGCGCTTGAATACGAGCGCTATGCGCCTGATCGGCAGGGTGCATGGTGCGGGGGGATATCTACGCAATACGGACCGATTTGAGATGGTCCGGCCGCATTGGGATGACCAAGTGCTCTAGCGCGAATCATCGAATACCGTGCGGTGATCGGGCGGGCGGTCGTCCGATCAAGGCAACCCCTCTCCTGCGCTTACCGTTTGTGTTTTAGGTAATCCGTTGGCCCTGGACTCAAGATAGGGACGGACAACTCCGTTTACGATCATCTGTAGAACGATCAGCAGCACGATTCCAACCAGGATGGGTTGGGTGCAAAGACTCTGAATGATCGGATCATGCCCGGCGAACAATGCTGGCGGCAGCGCTCCGCAACCTAGGCTGATGATGAAGCTTGTTCCCGCGACCGCAAGATTCAGCTCGTCCCACACCACGGCCGGCATCATCTGAACCCCCGAAATTGCGATGATGCCAAATAGAAGTGTCGATGCGGCAGCCAAGACGGGCACTGGAAGGCTGGCGATCACTACGCCGAAAATCGGAAGAATTCCGATCATGATTGCCGCTGCCCCCGCTGCCATCGTAACCCATCGCGAACCGACACCGGAGACGCGGATGATTCCTACATTCTCGGCGTAGGAAGTGGTACCAAGTCCCCCAAACATTGCGCCGACCGCACAGCCGATAGACTCGCCGAACAAGCCGCGAGCAATGCGATTCTGCGACAGTGTCTCACCACCCCAGGCGCTCAGGAGCGAGTACATTCCGATCGCTTCTCCGCCGGCCTGGACATAGGCGAGCAGCATCAATCCAACCAACGGCCATGACACGCCAAAACCGAACGGCGCCAGTTGTGGTAACCGAACCAGAGGGGTGTGGAGCAGGGGGGAGAGGTTGATGCCGGCCACTGCGATATGAAGTGCGCTGCCGGCGATGATCCCGATCAGCAATGCGCATCGCCGGACAATGGTAGTCCCGCCGAAAATCATGCAGACGAGAATGGTCAGTGCGCAAACCGCGGCAGACAAGAAGCCGATGCCGCCGGGGCCGGTGCCATCAAACCAGTTCGGTAAACCGATGGTTGCAAGTTGTCCGCCGATGATCAGCATCAACGTTCCAAAAACCAATGGCGGCGAAATGAATGGAGCGAGCCGAGGAAACAGCGCCAGACCCCGAATTGGTATTGATAGCAATGCGAAGACGACCCCGGCCACAGCCATCGATCCGAAGGCGGTGCCGAGTCCGAAGATTTTTGCGCCGGCTATCAGTACGACGAAGAACACGACTGTGGGTCCTTGCACGACCGGCAGACGGAGCATCCTGCTAGACTGAAGAATCGTCACGATGCCTGTCGTCAGAAAACAGGCTTGGATTATGATGCCGACTTGGGCAGTGGCGAGTTGCAGCGCCTGACCTATGAGAACTGGAAAAATCCAGATACCGGTTAGCGCCAGCACATGTTGAAATGCGAAAACCGCCAGTTTTCCGACAGGAAACTGCTCCTCGATATTGATGGAGAACTTGGAATCGGTTTCGACATGCATCTTAAATGGCCTCTTCCGGAATCGGATTCTGATATTGATGCGCAGCCTGCGAGAAGCTGCGGGTTCTCCTCACAGGTTATGCTGCAAGGGATTGTCGAAGCAATGCAGAGATCTCCAGGATAGCGTCATGCGCTTCTGGTATCTGACGGTCCATCGTCAGGAAGGCGTGTATTTGACCCGAATACAATCGCGTTGTGACGCTGACGCCTGCTTCCACCAGTCGATCGCGGTAATCGAATCCTTCTTGCAATAGAGGATCGAAGCCGGCCAGGATCAAGATCGTCGGCGGCAACCCCGAAAGATTCTTTCTGAGCAGCGGGGATGCCAAAGGATCGAAGGGGTCTGCTCCAGCAAGATAAAGATCGAAGAACCAGCGTAGCATCTTGGCGGTTACAAAATAGCCCTCTTGCGGGGTGCGTCGGTCATCTGGCCGCGTGAGATCTGTCACCGGATACAGCAACAGCTGAGTTCTGATTCGCCCGGTTCGCCGATCATTTTCTTCCTGCGCGACGACCGTCGCGAGTGTCCCCCCGGCCGATTCCCCGCCGATCGCGAGCCGGGTTTTATCAATTCCAAGCTCCTCCGCATGATTGGCGACATAGTCGAATGCTGCCATGGCATCGAGGACGGCAGCGGGAAAAGGCGCTTCCGGAGCATGCCCGTACTGCGCAGACACAACAATGGTGCCGCTTGCATTGCAAATCTTCCGGCAGAGAGGATCCTGGCTATCCAAGTCTCCAAGCAACCAGCCGCCACCGTGGAAATAGACGAGCCCGGGAAGCAGCTTGCTCGATTCCGCCGGCCTATAGACGCGTATCGTAAAGGAGCGCCCTTGATGATCAACGGTCCGGTCGTGAACCGAGGCTACCACCTGCGGATCCGCGGCAAAGAAGTCGCGTCCGGCGGCGAAAAAACTGCGAGCGTCTTCTGGTGACATCTCTTCAAGGGAAGGCCCGCCCGAATTCTTGATGAAGTCGAGCAGCACTTGCGTGTCTGCGTTCAGCGCACGGGGATGATCGCTGCGCGCGTCTCGTTTGTTCATTGAGCGATCATCAAACTTCGGCATCAGAATCGCAAATCATATTCAGCGAGGTTGACCTCGTGCGTGCGCCACCAAAGCTCGTAAGATGGGAATGGAAAATTTTGCGTCGCACGGCCTTTCGAGTTCTTGTACCAGCTGCTTGCGCCCGAAAATCCCCAAGTTCGCAACGCGTTCGCTTCGTCCACTCGATCAGAATACGACTGGAACACCGACGGTTTGACGGACAGCGAGCGAATGCCGTTAAAAGCCATCTGACGAATCGCGTCCATCACGTAGGTGACGGAGAACTCGCTCCAAAGAATCGCGCTTCCGCCATGGACGGCCTGATTGGTGTTAGGACCATAGAGGACGAATAGATTAGGAAATTTCGGCACGGTCATTCCGATATAGGCGCGCGCGTCGTCCCCATCCCAGCATTTACGTAGATCGACCCCATTTTCGCCCAGAACGGTCATCGGCATCAGGAACTGAGACGCATGAAAGCCAGTGGCGTAGACGAGGACATCAAATTCCTCGTGGCTACCATCTGTGAACACAATGCCCGTTTCGTCCACTTCTTGAATGGTCTTGCTTTGAATGGCTACGTTTTCTCGCTTGAGCGTTGAGATCCAGATGCCGTTGTCACGCACGATGCGCTTCGCGGCAAACGGGGATTTGGGGATCACGATATCCCGAAGGTCCGGCCGATCAATCAATTGCGCCTCGATTGATTCAGTGAGCGCGATCCGAACAGCCTCATTGAGCGCTGACACCGAGCGCTCGGTGGGGGGGTAGTCGGGGTCCACGACCACGCCTTCGAGCATTCCATAAGCCCCTGGTAGTGCTAGCACCCCTCGATACCACATCGCATAAGTGGGGATATTCGCAAGCGTCCACTTCATGCTGTCGCACACTTTCTCGTGCAGAAGTGTTGTGGGCACCAGCCACGGCATTGAACGAGCCAAGACTGTTACCTTCGCGGCCGTCCGCGACACTTGTGGCACGATTTGCATTGCGCTCGCGCCCGTCCCAATCACGCCGATGCGCTTTCCGGATACATCAACGCTATGGTCCCACTGGGCGGAGTGAAAGGCGGGTCTCTTGAAGCGATTCAGCCCCTTGATATCCGGAAGCTTCGGTCTGTTCAGCTGACCGACAGCACTGACCAAGACCTCGCACTCGATCGTCAGGTTCTTGCCATCTTTCACATATTCGACGTGCCACCTGCACGTGGCGGCGTCCCAAACCGACTTTATGACCTCTGCATTGAGAATGGTGTCGTCGTATAAGCCAGTTTCAGTTGCAACCCTGTGGAAATATTTCTGCAGATCGAAACTCTGCCCATAGTATTCATCCCAGATGTTGCGAGCGAAGGCATAGCTGTAAAAGAAAGTATTGCAATCGACCCTGCAACCCGGATAGCTGTTTTCGTACCAGGTCCCACCCACACCGGCATTCTTTTCGATGATCGTGAATGGAACGCCTGCTTGCTTGAGTCGATAGCCGAGTAGCAGGCCGCTCTCGCCGGCGCCGATGATCACCACGCGTGGCTTGGCCGCCGACGAACCCTTCAGGTTCCAGGTCGGTATGCGTGGATCGTAATCAGGGCTGACCAGTTCCTCACGAACCATCGCGACGTAGCCCTCATGGACGTGTGGCATCATCCACTGACAGAAGCGGTGCACTTCATCATAAGTGCATTCCGTTGGAACCGGCTTGCCAGATTTCGCGAATTCCACCAACTTTTCCGCGCAGAAATCCCGGACCTTCTCTTCCTCTTCCGCATTCACGCCGCTGATCGGAATCCCGAAGCGATAGCTCGGCCGCCATTCTTTTTTGAGGACGCTCGGATCGCCAATCAAATGAGCCACGGCGGCGAGCAATGCGTTCGAATCCGCACCTTTAATTTTAGCGCGTAGCTCTTTCACATCATTCGGAATGGTGAATGTGCGTTCCTTAAGCATCGTGAACTGACCCCAAAAGTTAACTCAGGTGGAATTGCAACTGACGAGTTGGCCTCGAGATTTTGTGAATGGCTTAGAAGTGCTTGGTCACGGTAATACCCGCTGTCAGCGGCCGGACTGTATAGCCAGCGACTTGGAGATTGAGCGATGGGGTTTGAATGAGCGTGCGATCATTCAACAAGTTCTTGGCGTAGAAATTGAAGTCCAGATCCTTCACAAGGACACTGATGGACGCGTTTAAGACGTTGTAGGCGTTGTTAATGTAACCCGGATTGCTCGTGATATAGCTACCATAGGAACGTCCTGTTATATCGTAGTCGGCATGGAATAGTGCCGAGACGTTATCACCGAATGACCTCCGGTAATCACCGGAAAGCGTCACTTGATATTCTGGCACGAACAAGATGTGCTGACCGACGTCGGCCACACTCGGATTATTGGAGCTCGTGATAGTGGCGTGCGCGTAGTTGCCGTTGACGCCCACGGTAGCGCCAGGGATGGATTCGGGTTTATAGGAAAGTTGCAACTCAACCCCGTAACTCTTCGCATTACCGACGTTCAGCGCATACGGGAACCCGCAGAACGGCAGGATAAACTGCTGCTGAATGTTCTTCCATTGAATGTCATATGCCGCAGTATCAATTGACAGTGAATTCCCTAGGAAGCGCATCTTGGATCCGACCTCGTAACTCCAGACGTAGTCCGGGCCAAAGCCGTTTGCGGGAGCCTTAATTCCAAGAAGGTCGTAGTCCGGCTGACACACACTGTCGGCCCCGGTCGGAGGGGGTTCAGGGTCGTATCCACCTAGCCGGTAGCCCTTGGCGACGGTTGTGTAAACGTTCACATCGGGAGTCACGTCATACTTCAAGGAGAATTTTGGCGTGGTTGCAATGTTCCGCTGAAAGCCCGTGAAGTAAACCCCGCCGAGTGTCGGATCGGCATTGAAAAAGTGGTCTCCCGAATAAACCAGCGACGAAGAGGTCGCTATGACATACCGCAGACCCAGGGACGCATGTAATTTGGGCAGAACATCAATATCGAGTTGGCCGAAGCCTGATTTTTGGATCGTAAGCTGCCGGCTATGCCAGAAGGCTGTAACATCATCTTTCCAAAAGTTCGGATCTGCCGGATTGCTGAGCGGTGATTGTGGGCTATTGATGTCATATCCATAAATCGACAGAAACGCGGCGCTATAGCCAACGTTGGGTTCGATGGTCGTGTCAACCTCTTCTTGGTCCGAGTAGTACAAGCCGGCGACCGCGGTGGTCCGCATTCCGAACACATCGAAGGGTTTGGTGGCAAACCTCAGCTCCTGCGAAATTGTACGAAATGCGGCGGGCTGCGTGCTGGGCGATGGAAGATTGCCGAGGATGCTGAGGTTCTTAGGATTTGGCGTGATAGTATCCAGATAGTTCGCGATATAGAAGCTGTCGAAATCCGTACCATCGTCCCGACGGTCGATGTCGCGCCTCACCCAACTCGTGACGGAGGTGAATTCTCCGAATTGGGTGTCGTATTGCAGCTTCAAGCTTGGAACGAAAGCCGTATCCTTAATTGGCTGCGTAACCAGGAAGTGCTGATGATAGAGCCCGTCTGATGCCACGGGAGGCTTAATGATAAAGGAGTTCGCTGCCGCGAAGGCGGGGTCCTGAATTTCGAAGACTGGAGTGTCTTCCTGTTTCGTGCGCTGCAAGAAAGCGTTCGCCGTGATCGTCAGATCAGCATTGGGAACGATTGTCGCGCCCAGGCGAACCATTTGACGCCGGACTGAGTTTACATTTCTCTTCTCCAGCGTTGCTGCCAGCGAATAGTGGTCGATCCAACCGCTATCGTTACCGTAGGCGATATTGGCACGAAGGGCCATGATCCCAGGGATTACAGGAACATTAAGTACAGCCTTCTCCATATAGTTTAAGCCACCGTTACTGGTGTCCGACAGTTCTGTCGAGACGTATCCCTCGACGGTATCGAGTTTCGCCTGATTCTGGATGAACCTGATCGTGCCACCTTCGGAACTCGCGCCGTAAAGAGTGCCTTGCGGTCCCCGAAGAACCTCAACGTCTTTCAGATCGACCGCCATCGGCTGGAAGGCGCCAACGCCAAAGTTTTGATTGACGGTTATCGAGGTTTCATCGAGGTACAGGCCCGTGGTCGCGGCGCCGGAGGACGAACTGACGCCTCGGATCTGAATATTGAGCTCCCCTTCGCCGATACTGTTGCCGCCACCGCCCGCGGCGAACGAGACACTAGGCACGTTGCGAGAAAGGTCCTCGTAGCCCCCGATATGCAGCCGCTGCATATCCTCACCACTCACGGCGGAAATGCTGATCGGGATGTCCTTCACGTTCTCGGATCGCTTCTGGGCGGTCACGACAATTTCATCCAGCGCGTTGCTGGTTGGCTCCGCTGCCGCCGAGAGGCCCGATCCAAACGCAGCACAGAAAATCGCAACCAAAACCGCAAGTGGCGCGTCGCCATTGGGTCGAGAGAACCGCGTCCGATCGCTCATGGTGCCAATTGATCCAATTTGCTGAAAGTCCGACATTCCGAAATCCCCCTACGAATTAGAGAAAAAACCAACTCCGTTGTGTGCTTCTCTCGAAAGCGCTCTTTTCGTCAGGCGCTTTTTGAATCAATTGGTCTATCGCGCGGTATAGCCGCCGTCGATCACAAGCTCTGTGCCGGTTACAAACTTCGATGCATCCGAGGCGAGATAGAGTGCGCCCTGCGCAATATCTTCAGGTTGCCCCAGGTGACCTATCGGATGGAGGCTGACGGCAATCTGCCGGTACTTTTCGGGTTCGCCAGTGTTGTCGAGATAGTTCCAGAGCATCGGGGTTTCCATAAAGCCCGGATGAATCGTGTTCGCCCGAATACCATATCCTTCGCGTCCGCAATGTAACGCGATGGACTTGGTAAGCAACCAGACACCGGCCTTGGCTGCGTTGTACGCGATCATATCGGCGTCGGCCTTGAGGCCCCAGACCGACGATAGGTTGATGATTGAGCCGCCAGTCTTCTTCATCAGCGAAATGCCAGCCTTGCAGCCCAGGAAGACGCTGTCCAAATTGGTGGCTTGCATCAGGCGCCACTGTTCGAAGGTGGTCTTTTCGATCGAAGCAGAGAATGAGATGCCGGCATTATTCACAAGAACATCGAGCTTCCCATACTCACGCTCCACGAAAGCAATGGCGTCGTTCCACCTGCCTTCGGAGGTTACGTCGAGTGCGAAGCCGGCGGCCTTCCCGCCGCTATTGCGAATTGCATCCACGCCCGCAGCGCAACGCTCGTCTGTTAAGTCGCTGACTATAACCACCGCCCCCTCAGCTGCGAAAAGACGAGCGGTTGCCGCTCCTAGTCCTTGGGCAGCACCTGTTACGAGCGCGACTTTGCCGGCTAATTGAGGCATGTTTGAATTCTCCGTATGGCTTTGATTGCTCGCGTACCGATTTCAACTTCCGTTGCAGAGTTCGCCGCGGGGGGGGTTCGCTGATCCCAACCAAGACGGCTGAATTAGCAACTGACGAAGATATTATATAGCTGACGAATTAATTAAGTGCAAGGACATTATCGCCTTCGTTGTATGCCGTCCGGGGGGGGCTCGACAATGAGCGGGGTGGCGGCCAATGAATTCGATGAGACCGGATAGCGATCGGCGGCTGCTTGGGGCGCGCCGCCAACAAGATTGTTGCACTGAGTCGGGGCGGGGCTTTCTTGTCGGGCTCTAGTGCGGTGCGCAAGCGACAAGTTATTGGCAGAACTGTCGTTGATAGTGCCGAAAAATGTCTGGTGCCCGCACGGCGCAGCGAGAATTCGCCGTGATTGACCACGTGACCACGGGGCACGTTGTGAGCGCTGTTTGGCGTAAGCGCCAGACCTCAATGTTGGCGGTGCTCGGCGCAAAAAAAACGACCCCCCCCCGTATCCCACTACTCGCCGAGCACGGTCAGTCCCTGGGGCCGCATCTGGCATTTCAGAAAAAGATGTCTTCGCTTCTGCAATTATTTTTGAAGCATTGATATTGTTTAGCTGACGAATTAATATATAGTTCGGTTGCTGGTAATGAGTCTGTGTTGGATCGGGCGCCTCATTGAATGATCGGGCCGCCGTGGAGCGGCTCTCCTGCGCCACACTTGATCTCATCGGCGGATTGGATCGCAGTGGATTGTTGTCGTGTACGCAGCAGCCACGCCAGAGTGACGAAGTTCGGTTTTTTCAACCGCGTCGACATCGTATTTGATGTGCCCTGTACGGCTGCATTTTGTTCGGCGCTATTCAAGAGGTTACGGCGCAATGCAAAAGGCTTTTCTTTATGGCGCAAATGTTCATGCCAACGGTATTCGCCAGCACTATATCCGCTACGGAGGGAAAGGCCCTGTCATCGTGTTGGTCCCGGGAATCACAAGTCCGGCGGTCATGTGGGGTTTTGTGGCCGATGAACTTGCCGCTGACTACGATGTTTATGTTCTGGATGTCCGCGGCCGCGGGCTTTCCGCCGGTGGCGCCGATTTGGACTATAGCCTCAATGCGTGCGCCGCCGACATCAACGCGTTTATCGGGGAATTGGGATTGCGGGATGTCATAGGCCTTGGGCATTCCATGGGGGCACGGCATCTTGTTCGGGCCGCTCATCAAGGAAAAATCCAGCGTCTCCTGCTTGTCGATCCGCCTGTTTCCGGACCCGGTCGCCGTCCCTATCCCGCCACGCTGGCTTCGTATGTCGAGGCGATTGCTCTCGCGCGACATGGCGCCACTATCGACGACTTGCGACGATTTACACCGACCTGGTCGGATGAAGAGATCCGGTTGCGAACGGAATGGCTCCATACATGCCACGAGGCCGCCGTCATCGCCTCCTTCTACGGCTTTCAAGAAGATGACATTCATCAGGATATTGCTGCACTGCGCGTGCCGACCAGCCTCGTAACGGCAGAGCGGGGTGGCGTTGTTTCGTCCGAAGATATTGACGAGATTAAATCGCTGTGCCCCGGAATTCATGTGACCACCATAGCCAATGCCGGCCACATGATCCCCTGGGATAACCTACCCGGCTTTTTAATTCAGGTCAGAGGGTTTTTGAAGGAAGGCGTTGGATTTAACGCTGCATAGGGCGCTTTTGTCTCGATGCAACGTTCTACTACAAACAGGAAATACAGATGGCTGTTAGCGATTATGAGCTTTGCGAAGCATGGAAGACCACACTCAGGCTTTGCCGTGTCAAAACCGGAGACAACGTTAGTATTTTAACGGACCGCAGCACAAACCAACAGAATTTGTCGGCGGCAACGATTGCCTTGCGATCCTTGGGAGCTGTTGTCACCCGAATTGATCTTCAACCGGTCAATTCCGAGCGTTCGCTGAGCCGCGATCAATTTGCTTATATAGGCTCCACACCACTTACGGGGAACCGAACGGCGCTGGCAGCCTGTAAGGCCAGCGACCTCGTCCTTGACTTAATGGTGTTGCTGTATTCTCCCGAACAGCAAGAATTATTGAATTCCGGGGTACGTATTCTTCTCGCTGTCGAACCTCCTGAAGTTCTGGTGCGGCTGCTCCCCACGCTTGAGGACAAGGCGCGCGTATGCGCCGCAGCAACAGTGTTGAAGAGCGCCTCCACCATGCGAGTGACTTCGTCGGCGGGTACGGACATCGCCTTCGACCTGGGTCAATATCCACCAGTTCTCGAGTACGGCTTTTCCGAAGAAAAGGGACGCTGGGACCATTGGCCAAGCGGCTTTGTCTTCACGTGGCCAAACGAAGGAGCCTCGAACGGTCGGATTGTCATCGACCGGGGAGATATATTGCTTCCACAAAAGAGCTATGTCGTCGATCCGGTCGTACTTGACGTTGAAAATGGCTACGTCACCAACATTTCTGGGAAGCTCGATGCCGAACTTCTTCGCGACTACATGGCGACCTTCAAAGATCCTGAGAGCTACGCCTTATCCCATATTGGCTGGGGCTTGCAGAGGCGCGCAAGTTGGACCACGCTCAGTCTGTACGACAAGGAGCAGACGGTCGCGATGGACGCGCGGTCTTTTGCCGGCAACTTTTTGTTTTCGCTCGGACCCAATACAGAGGTCGGCGGTACACGAAACACTGCCTGCCACATTGACGTTCCGCTCCGTGGGTGCACGGTGATGCTTGATGGCAAGTCGGTTGTACACAATGGTGTCGTGGTCGAAGACGCGGCAGGGCTTCCGGCGTGATCGATTCGGACGTTTATCGCCGGCAGGGGTTCGGTCAATCGCTCGCGATTGCTCCACCCTTCGGTCTGCTCGTCGTCGACTTTGTCAATGGTTTTGCCAATCCGGAGCAATTTGGGGGCGCTAATATTTTGCCGGCAATTCGCAACACGGCGATCTTGCTTGCCGAAGCGCGCCGCCGCGGCTGGGTTTGCGCCTTCAGTAGAATCGTTTTTGCCGACGATGAGACCGATGGGGGCGTGTTCACGCAGAAGGTTCCGAGTCTTCTGAGCTTGAAAGAAGCGGAGCCGGCATCCGAGGTGGTTGATGCGCTGGCGCCGATACCGGGTGAGTTGGTTGTGCGAAAGACGGTCCCATCGGCGTTTTTCGGTACGAACCTGACACCTTGGCTGGTCAAGCACGGCGTACGCTCATTGATTGTGGCGGGAGCAACTACTAGTGGATGCGTGAGAGCCAGCGTGGTCGATGCGATGAGCTGGGGATTCCACCCGGTGGTTCTTTCGGACTGTGTGGGTGATCGAGCACTCGGTCCGCATGACGCCAGTCTCTTTGATATTTCGCAGAAATATGGTGAGGTGATGACTCTGCGGGATTTCATGAGCAGACCAGAAATTCATGCTCGGTTGAACGCTTAATAAGGAGCGATAGATGCGCGTAAATTTAAGAGTCAACGGCGATCCTGTCACACTCGACGCTGAGCCGGAAATGCCGCTCTTATGGGCATTGCGTGAAAAACTGGGGATGTGCGGTACGAAGTTTGGCTGCGGCATCGGCCTATGCGGGGCCTGCATGGTACACCTGAATGGCGCGCCTGTGCCGTCATGTAAAGTTCGACTCGCCGATGTTGAAGGGCAAGAGGTGACGACGATCGAGGGGCTAAGTGCGGACGGTTCCCACCCGCTGCAAAAAGCATGGGTCGATCTGAACGTGCCTCAATGCGGCTATTGTCAGTCAGGCATGATCATGGCGGCGGCCGCACTTCTCAAAGTCAAAAAGAAGCCGACGGTGGCGGAAATAGATCAATCAATTACTAACATTTGTCGGTGCGGAACCTACGTCCGGATCCGCAAGGCGATCTTGCAGGCTGCCCAATCATGAGCGGCTTTGCACCCACGCGTCGCGCCCTGCTCAAGGCATTTGTCTCTGGTGCAGGTCTCGTTTCGTTCCACATTCTTTTGCCCAAGTCGGCGTTGGGCGCTGCACCTTCTGCTTCAGAGCCGGGCGTCGAGGTGACCGCTTGGGTCGTAATCGAACCAAACGATATCGTTCGGCTTCGCATCCCTCAAGCGGAACTCGGTCAAGGCATCGAGACGGCGCTATCACAAATAATTGCGGACGAATTGGAGCTTGAATGGGGAAAATTCAAGACAGAATTTTACGACCCGCAGATAAATCGAACGCGCAATAACGTCTATGTGCATACCGCGGTCTTGAATAGCTGGGGTGTCGATATGCTGTTTGAGCCCATGCGACGAGCGGGGGCGCAAATACGGCACATGCTGTTGGAGGCCGCTTCTACGAAGCTTGGTGTTCCGGTTGACCAACTTGAGGTTTCGGATAATCGGATAGTTGAGAGGGCCGGTACCCGTTCGATCGGTTTCGGAGCGATCGCTGTCGAAGCCGCAAAACTTCCGATACCAGATGCAAATACGGTTCGCCTGAAGCCAAAAGAGCGCTGGCGCTATATCGGCAAACCGCTGGGCAGGCTTGACGTCAAGGATAAAGTGACGGGCAAGACAGTCTATGGCATTGACGTACAACTTCCGGGGATGGTCTATGCGGCCGTTCGGCAATCTCCGGTCTTTGGCGGAAGATTGATTTCCTATGATGAGAAGACGATCTCGGGGCGTCCGGGTGTGCTCAAGGTTGTTCCAATCCGGGGCGGTCCGAGCGGCTACACCACGCCGCCGTCGCTGTGGGACATCATCGACTTTGAAATGGACGATGCGGTCGCGGTCGTTGCGGATAGCTGGTGGACCGCTCAGAAGGCGCTCGACGATTTGCCGATCCACTGGGCCGATGGTCCCAATGGATCTGTGAGCAGCAGCACGATCAACGACGCATTTTTGGAGGCGATTAAGTCACCAGGTCGGATTGTGCGACAAGAAGGGGATACGGCGCAGGCGCTTAAGACGGCCTCTAAAGTCATTGAAGCTGACTACCACTTTCCCTACGTCCAGCATGCGCCAATGGAACCCATGAATTGTACGGCGCTCGTCAACGAGAATGGTGTCGAGGCATGGGGCGGATCGCAATATGCCGACGAGGCACTTCGTATCGCGGCGTATGCGGCCGGCGTGGCTTTGAAGGATGCGAAATTCCACCTTACCTACGTAGGAGGTGCCTTCGGGCGGCGACTGTCGCAGGACTATGTCAGCCAAGCTGTCCAAGTCGCCAGGGCCATACGTGGCACGCCCGTGAAGCTAATTTGGACGCGAGAGGAAACCACGCGCCGCAGCTATTATCCGCCGGTTGCGCTGACCAGGTTCACTGGCGGTATCGATGAAAAAAAGCGTGTCACGGCGTGGAAAGCGCAAGCAGTATTCGGCAGTGCTCCGTTCCAGCCCTATGGTCTGTCCCGCATGCCATTTTCGGTACCCAATGTGGAATTCCAGTACATCGGTATCGAAACACCTCCACCGTTTGGCTGGATGCGTGGCGTTGCACACACTCAAGCGACCTGGATGAATATCGGGTTTATGAGCGAGTTGGCTGAACTGGCCGGAGTTCCAACCCTGGATTTTCATTTGTCGATGCTCAACGAAGATGCGGTGCCGAAGACCAGGCCCGACCATGATGATGCGGTTGCCCGAATTCGGCGACAGCGCAAGCTCCTGCTGGAATTGGTTCAGCGGGCGGGGGGACGCGAGAGGCGAGGAAAGGGCTTGGGGCGTGGTTTTGGAATCACCGACATGAGCTATATACCTGGCTATCATTCGTCCTGCATCGCGGCAGCGGTGGACGTAGCGCTCGATGGCAAGGGCTGGCTTCGGATTGAGCGGGTAACGGTCGTGGTGGACGTGGGTTTGGCCGTCAATCCACAGAACGTTGAAGCGCAGGTCGAAGGTGGCGCCATCTACGCCCTAACGAATGCCCTCTATGGCAAGTTGACGTTGAAAAATGGCCGTATTGAGCAGGGCAACTTTGACGAATATCCCATGCTCAGGCTGGCAGAGGCGCCGGACATAGCGGTTCATATCATGCCAGCGACTGGGACGCCCTCAGGTATTGGCGAGGAGGGGTGTCCCGCGGTCGTTGCAGCGGTGGTGGATGCTGTGCATGCCGCTGGCGGGCCGCGCATACGGCGGCTGCCCATTAAAGATAACAACCTCGGCTTTCGAAAGGCCTGATGCCTATAAGAGAGGCCATTGTTTTGAACAGGAACTGGCGCCGACACCATTTGTTTTCGACGCTACAAAATTAACCAACCGAATGGAGAAGCATCATGGGACTTGTACAGGGTAAGGCAGGCATCGTTACGGGAGCCGCGGGCGGCATTGGTCGCGCAACCGCAATTCTTTATGCGAAAGAGGGTGCGTCCGTTCTCGTATCTGATTTGGAAAGTTGCCGGGCGGGCGGCGAAGAAACCGTGGCGCTTATCAAGGCTCAAGGCGGCCGCGCCGTTTTCGTAGCAGCAGACGTTGCCAAGGCTGCCGATGCCCAGAAGCTCGTCGAGTCCTGTGTTTCAAACTTTGGCGCGTTGAACTTTGCCTTCAACAATGCCGGCATCCTCGCTGTCGGATTCACCTCCGAGGTCGAGGAGGACGAGTTCGATCGAATCATGGAAGTTGACGTCAAAGGGGTGTGGCTGTGCATGAAGTATCAGCTCCGGCACATGATGAAGAATGGCGGCGGCGTCATCATCAACACGTCCTCCGAAGGCGGCCTCGTCGGTACGCCGCTCGCGGGTCCCTACGTCGCTGCCAAGCATGCGGTGATCGGCCTGACTAAGACGGCAGCAGGCGAATACGCCAATATGAATATTCGGGTCAATTCCATCGCACCCGGCACGATCGCAACACCGATGGTGCTATCTTTGCCGCAGGAAGCACAGCAAATGCTAATGGCTCCGCAACCACTGCATCGCCTTGGTACGCCCGATGAAGTGGCGCAGGGCGTCGTCTGGCTGTCGTCGGATCGGGCGTCCTTTGTCACAGGCATTACTTTGTCGATAGACGGGGGCGCCACGTCCAACGCTCAATCCTATGATCCATCGACCAGTCCCTCCAAACTGGGCGTGTGAAGTCGTTGCAGTTTAGAGGGTGTGATTACATGAATAATGACCATGTAACGGCATCCAGCGAAGGTGTATAGGCATTGGACAAGCCGAGCAGCAGCGACAAGCGGCCGTTTGTCGGAGTGAAGGTATTGGAACTCGGCTCGCTGATCGCGGGTCCGTATGCCGGGTCATTGTTAGCGCAGTTTGGGGCAGAGGTAATTAAGGTCGAGTCTCCGAAGGCGGGCGATCCCCTGCGAAAGTGGCGCAAGCTGCATCGGGGTACGTCGTTATGGTGGTACGTACAAAGTCGCAATAAGAAATCGCTCTCTTTGGACCTCAAAAGTGCCACGGGACGTGAGATCGTCCTTCGACTTGCCACCGAGGCGGACATATTGATTGAGAACTTTCGCCCGGGAACCCTTGAGAAATGGGGTCTCGGTTGGGAAGACCTCTCTGCGGTAAATCCGAAGTTGGTAATGGTGCGGATTTCCGGGTACGGGCAGACAGGTCCGATGCGCAATTTGCCGGGATTTGCTGCCATTGCGGAAGGGATGGGTGGCCTGCGCCATGTCACGGGCTATCCGGATCGGCCGCCTGTCCGAACAGGGGTCAGCCTTGGCGACACGCTCGCATCGCTTTATGGTGTTTTTGGAGCGCTCACCGCTTTGCATCATGTCCGGGTCAATCAGGGGCTGGGTCAGGTGGTTGATGTGGCCCTTTACGAAGCAGTTTTTGCGGTGATGGAGAGCCTGATACCAGAATATTCCCTCCAGGGCCTTGTGCGCGGACGTACGGGAGCGAGTCTGCCCGGCATTTCACCTTCAAACACCTATCTGTGCAGTGACGGGGCCTACGTGATTATCGCCGCAAATGGAGATGCACTTTTCAGACGCCTCATGAACGCGATAGGTCGTAGCGATTTGGCCGATGATCCCGCGCTCGCTCATAACGACGGGCGCGTGGCGCGGAACGATGAGTTGGATGCGGCAATTGGCGATTGGACATTACGTTACGGGATCGATCAAGTAATTGAAACATTACAACGGTCTGCAGTTCCCGTGGGAAAGAGCTTTACGGCGGCGGACATTGTGCAGGATCTGCATTATCGAGCGCGAGAAATGCTCGATGAGCGCGATTTGCCGTCGGGAGGCCCGCGGGTGACCATTCCTGGAATAGTGCCGAAACTTTCGGTGACTCCTGGTGAAACGCGCTGGCTGGGGCCAGAGCTCGGCGAACATACCAACCAAGTCCTCACCGACCTGGGTTTTAACGAGGAAGTCCTCGCCACGCTGAGGGAGCAGGGCGTTGTCTAGCAGGCATAAGCAAGAAGGATGTCCGCGTGCAGTCAGCGAATGGTAAACGCGTTTTCGTTCAGGACGTCTCAGCGCGTGATGGATTCCAGATGGAGCCGATTTTCGTTCCCACGAGCCACAAGATTGAGTACATCAATCGGCTAAGCCGCACCGGGCTCGCTAAGATTGAGGTGACTTCCTTCACTTCCGCGGCGGCAATTCCGGCGTTGGCAGACGCGGAAGCCGTGCTGGCCGCCGTCTCGCGCGTTACTGGCGTCGAATATACGGCACTGGTTCCGAATCTACGGGGTTGCGAGAGGGCACTGCTTTGCAGAGTTGATGAAGTTAACCTTGTCATGTCGGCGAGTGAGAGCCATAACCGCGCTAATCTTCGTATGAGCTGCGAACAATCGCTGGCGCAGTTCGAGACCATCGTGCGACGAGTTCAAGGCCGCGTTCATGTCAATGCCTCCGTTTCGACCGCTTTTGGCTGCCCGTTCGAAGGGTCGATTTCTGTTACTCGCGTTCTTGAGCTGATTGACCGAATTGCGCAAATGGGTATTGAGCGGGTTACGCTGTGCGATACCACGGGCATTGCCAACCCATCTCAAGTCGAAGATCTATTTGCCAAAGCCAAGTCGCGCTGGCCTGATATTGAGTTTACTGCCCATTTTCACAACACTCGTGGAATGGGGTTGGCGAACGCATTGGCGGCGCTTGAGGCGGGCATCGATCGCTTCGACGCGTCGCTTGGTGGGCTCGGCGGTTGCCCGTTTGCGCCGGGTGCCACCGGGAATTTGTGTACGGAGGACTTGGTGCACATGCTTGAGGCCATGGGGTATCAGACTGGCGTCGATTTGGACGCCTTGCTGGTGATTTCTAGAGATTTGCCGAATTTGGTGGGCCATGATGTGCCAGGTCAAACGGCGAAAGCCGGCCCGTCGACACGGCGATATCCACTGCCGAGTGATTCAGCCAAGCGCCTTCAGTAATTAGGAGTGGAGAAAAATCCGCGAGACCTTTCGACGCAAGAGTCGCTCTGAGACCGATTGGTGATTCTTGTGAAGTTGCTGCATTTCTAGGATGACCGCCGACATCCGTCTGAAATCACACGGCTAGAAGGTTTGGTGGACTGCCCTTGTGCTGTGACTCTCCAATAGAAAACCCCTCCATGAGTTTGCCGATTCGATTGGAAACAAGCTTAGAAATGGTCGTGAAGCAACACGCAAGCAGCGTTTCCCCAATGGTACTTGCGACATTGGTTGCTACATCCGGATCAACGTATAGAAAACCCGGTGCACGAATGTTGATTGGTTCTGACGGCCGATATTATGGGCTGCTAAGTGGCGGATGCTTGGAATCCGATCTGATTCATCACGCGAATCAAGTGATGGCGAGTGGTCGGGCGATCGCCATTGAATACGATATGCGTGGGCCGGACGATGAACTATTCGGGTTTGGAGCCGGATGCGAGGGAGCAATGCGTATCCTTTTGGAACGTCTGGAGCACGGTTCTCGTGCCTCGGAGAATGTTAAGGCCGCTGTCTGTGAGACATCCAAAGGTAATGTTGCCACGCTGATTTCTATCTATGAGTCTCGGGATACTCCGCTCGGTACGTATCGTCTGACTGACGATCTCCCAATTGGTTTGAAGCAACACATTGAAGATTCGATCAAAGGATGGAAGCAATGTCAGATGGTTGCCGAGGTGCATGCTGATCAGTGCCGTGCCTTGCTGCATCGCCTCTTTCCGATACCCCATATTTTGATCTGTGGAGCGGGTCCCGACGCCCAACCCGTTGTTTCACAGTTACTCTCACTGGGATGGCGTGTGTCCGTCGTTGATCACCGTGCGTCATATGCGACTGGGCAACGGTTTCCGGGAGCCGAGGTCTTTCACAACGATGCCAGTCAACTGAGCGAAACGATACGGCTGGGAGGCTGTCACGCTGCTGTGGTAATGAGTCACCATCTGCCAACTGACATCGTTTATCTCAGGGAATTGGCGGCACTTGAGACGCCTGGGTTTATTGGTCTTCTTGGTCCAACTCGGCGTCGGCAACGCATAGCCATGGACCTCGGAGAAACCATGCGCAGATTGGAATGGCGGTTGCATGGCCCAGTCGGGCTACCAATCGGGGCTGTAACCCCTGAGGGAATTGCTCTGTCGGTTGCGAGTCAAATACATTCCTGGATCGCTGCATTACGCCAGCCAACGACTACGCTTGGATAGAGCGCTATGGTCAATTCGGCAACAAACTGCGATTGGCGCGCACTGTTCGTCGACGTTCGCTCTGGTCCGGATTGTTTGTGCAATCCAGGGGTAGGACCTGGGGTAGCCCGCAAATTATCGGGAAAAATCACATAAGAAACAGTTGCTTAAGGGGGAATGTGACTGCCACCCTCATCGTGGATTGCGCGTTCGCATGCGTTCACTCGCATCCAGGATCGTTGATTGAAATTCGAAAGAAGCGCGATCAACGATCCGTTATTGTTCGCACTCGATCGTCTGTGTTGTCGAGCCGCGAAGGGTAGGTTTGGGGGTATGTGCGGGAATAAGTTGGAAGCTACCCCAATCACGTTGCTCGGAAATTGAAAATGTAGGTTGCCGAGTTGATTCGCGCCAGCGCGGGAGACGACGTGCAGGGCATCAATCAAAATCGCTTCCCTTATTCTTCGGCTAAGATTTCGAGTTCCAATTAATTTGGCGCCGTCGGATCTTCAGCTTATATCGCGACGCAGAGAATTGGAACCGGGTGCACACCCGTACGGTCTTGAGAGTAAGTGTGTGTAATCAGCTTATTTTCAACTCATGAATTCGAACAAAATTCAGAAGCATGGACGGCTTTTCGATCGTGCACGGCCAATAATATGAGCCCGTTACCCAGTTCGTGACACTACGGAGTTCCCGGGAGTTACCAAAGACTGGCCAGTTCACTAGCACTCGTCAATTTAATTGTCCTGTGAGTGGCCATTCAACTCGAGTCACCGAAAAAAAGTTGGTCGAGTCGTGAAGACAGACTCTCTTCGATCATTCATCTCCGATTACTTCATTGCGATATGCATACTCTGCGGCGAACCAAGTGGTTTCGAATGCGGCAACTATCTTGGAAGCAATTGACGTAACTTGAGGCTACCGATTCCAATCTACCTTTTTCGGAAGCTTTCGCCGTACTCGAGGGGACATCAGGCCGCTGTCGGTTTCAAGTGGGGGCACCAATGGTTGGCCGCGTAATAGATCCTCGTCGCCTGCTGCGACCGCGCGCCAGATGATTGTGCTGGTTAAGTGTTGGAAATCGCACAATTCGTAAAGCGAGTTTAGGCGCTCATCCGCACTTGTACCGTGGGCCGCACTACTGTCTCGCAGGGCTCGCAGAGCAACTAGTTTTTCGATGATCGTACCCTGTGTGTACGGGGAGCTCTTGAAACCACAAATCTCTGTCGGGTCAACGCCCAGTTCACGGAGCCTTGCGGCGACTCGATTTTCGCTTCGAGCAAGCATGCCCCCGTAAAGCGTCTCGACTGCTTTTAGACAGTCCTGGATCGAGGATTCAATCGCCACTTGCTCGGAAATTCGAGAAGGCATCTCCTCGAAGGAGTGATAATAGGTCTCTACTGGACCACTCATAAGGTACACATGTCTGATTGCCGACCGAAAGTAGAGAGCGGCGCGCGTGTGCGCCGCGCGTTGAATGAGCCGATCGCACATTCGCCATAGAAAATCGTCAAAATGGAGCCCAAACGATGCAGATTCGGAAAAGAGGACTAGCGGCGCTGTTTGCGCGGAATGAATCGGCAAACGACGATGTGCAAACTTGTTAAATTCGTCGCTCGTAAAAACTCTTGTTTCAGGAATATCATTCGCCCCAACCGGAATTAATAGCAAGTCGTCGTTGTCCACCGTTTGACGAAGTAGTGCGATGGCTGCATGAATTCCGTCTAGCAAATCTACCGAGATAGGTTTGTGTAGAGTGACAATATAGCGGCCGGTGGCCAAGCCGCCCCACCCGCTTTCGAACGACAAACTCCCCGCCACCGGGTCCCTGCCTGGCCCTGAAGGAACGAGGATAGGCTGAACTTCAACGCCGCCGTAACGGCGGCGGGAAGCGAGGTATTGCGCCAAGGCGCGTGGTGGCTTGAGGACCGTCTGTTTGCCGTGCTTCCAGCTCCACTGCTTGAGGTCACCAACTTTTCCAAGTGCAGATAAGTAGTTCAGAAGAAATTGCATTGTCGAATCCCAACCTATTCTGAAATCGGGGACAACGTCAATGCCACAACACGTTCGGTCGAAAAGTCGTTGTCGGAATATTCTGTTGCTCGATGGGCCAATAGGGACGTACCAGATACCCCGCTATTCCCGGTGAGCGTTTGCGGCAGCACGCGCGGGGACGAAGGCGAGGAGCATCAACATTCGGCTGAGCAGGATCTGGCACCCCGAAGGTACCCTGACCTGAAATTCGGTGGAACCCGGGACGCGGAGGGCGAAAATTTCGTTAGTAAAATCAATGGTCGGGGTGACAGGATTTGAACCTGCGACCTATACGTCCCGAACGTAGCGCTCTACCAGGCTGAGCTACACCCCGATGCCGGTGAATCCATCAGAAGGACCGTTTCACCGCAAATGCCGCCAGCTGCTGTAACGCCGTTTTATGAACCGACTCGGGTAG
>CAIRSA010000362.1 GCA_903881085.1 uncultured Acidobacteriia bacterium | reverse complement strand
GTTTCAACCCCCTTCTAATCGGGGAGCGCGCGCAACAGGAAAGTATGAACAACAACGAATTTGGAAAAGACGTTTCAACCCCCTTCTAATCGGGGAGCGCGCGCAACAGGGAAAAAACAGTGGAAGAACGACTCAAGGAACTGTTTCAACCCCCTTCTAATCGGGGAGCGCGCGCAACAGGGAAAGGCCAGCGAAGACTGTTCGATTTTTGTTTCAACCCCCTTCTAATCGGGGAGCGCGCGCAACAAAAAGGAGGACAGCCTATTATCAAATGACGTAAATGTTTCAACCCCCTTCTAATCGGGGAGCGCGCGCAACCCTTCTCGTTTTCCGTCCTTCAGAATCATACCATTACAAGCCAGATTTTCAACATGTCCCGCTTTACGCCGCAAAGTGACACTCTTCATCCAATTCCAACCTCCCAAACTTACCCCTAACTCACTCGCCATAAAAGACTTACCTCAATTCTACACATGTACCCCCTCCGCGCGCCCTCCAGACCATTCACGAGAGGTACTTGATTCCCCTGGACTTAACACCACTTTGCCCACCAATTTCAGGCCCACACCGCCCAAAGCCTAAATCACGAAATACTCCGCCAATTTGGGCACCCGCGCCGTCCCCAGCGTCTCAATCCGCTTTCCGCAAACCAGGCACACCGGAACTATCCAAACCGAATCCTCCGCCGCCACCGCCGCCTTCACCCGCGCCCGCATCCGCTCCACCGAATCATCCTCGGCATCCACCCAAAACACACTCTCCTGCACCCGTGTCCCGTAATCCAGCAGAATCCGGCTCACATGCTCCCGCCGCTTATTGTCGCTCACATCGTAACTGACGAGCGCCGTCATGGCTTAGTTCCATCCTGCCACACGACGTCAGACCAACCATCCCGCAAGCTGGCGAAAAAGTCCTCTACTGCCTTTTCCTGCTTGCCATCCGCCCGCACCAGCACTCCCCTTCTCGGATTCTTCGTGCTGAATGCCAACCTTAGCGCGCGTCCGCGTTCCGCAGCAAACTTCCATCCCAACGCGTAAACCACCCAGCGCCCATCCTCCAACTTTGGCCGCAGCCAAACAGGCGATGCCAGGCGCCCCCCGCCGCCATCCTGGTCCCAAACCACCACGCCTTTGCTTCTGTCCTGCTTCGCTTCATTCCAAACACTGAACGGGATGGGCATGCCCAGCATTGCAAATCGGATCGGCGGAATCGGCTGGCGCGGTTCAAGCAGGAACCGGTGGAACGCAACGCTGTTTTTCGAATGCCTCACTTCCGAACCTTCCCGTATTCTTCCGCCTTGATTCCGCTTCGGCTTCGATGACTCCTCACCCAGGCGGTAACCATGCCAAGCGGCCTCGCAAAAGGCCAACGCCCCTTCCTCACCCGACACGCTTTCCAGTTCCTTGCGCTTGAGCAGGAAAAACTTCGCATGCAGCACTGGTGACTCCGGCTCGTCAATGGTCTCTCCGTCCGCGCTCTGCAGCCAGCCAGTCATCTCCGCGACTGCCTTCTGGATTAACGCTCCAACACTCCGCCCCCCTGTCTGCACTCTGCTCATGGATCCTAAGCCGTGCCGCCAACGGCCGCCGACTCCTCCGAATTCTATCCATAAGTCCAGCAGCGAAACCGCTATCGCCAACTCCCTGGCGTGGTTTGACCGGAGCGTCACCTTAAATAAAAATCCGCTCGGCAGATATGCCGTGTCGTTTTTCTTGCCAAAGCCTAAATACCGGACCGGCGATCCGTCGTAGCCTAACCCTTTATTCTCTGCCGGCAGGCTCTCCCATGACGTGCTCACGCGTACAACTGCAGCAACCTCTGTCGAGCCAAAAACCCGGCTCTCGTTCGCCGCCACTGCTTTGTGCGTGGCTTTCTGTTTCAGTATTCCGCCAGCCACGGCGCGAAACCACCACCGCAGGCCCCCAACCACTGCCGGCGGACGAATGCAATCCGTTGCCAGCTCTTTGGAACTCGGGTTTGTAACCGCTGTACCCGGAAAGGCCCTCGTATCCAGTCTGATGTCGCGGCTAATAGTGGCTATAGGCATAAGGTTCAGTTCTCCGCCATCTTCGTTAATTCTTTGACTATGTTGCGATGTAACTCATCCAGCCCGTTAAGCGCGGGTGGCCGCCCCTGCTTCAATCGAAAAAGTGTTTCCTGCGCTTTTTCGATCTCCACCAGGGATGCCGTGATGGCCGGCTTCCAGTCCGCTCCCAGCAGCTTATTTGACGGGTCGGTAAGTTCCGTCGCAGCGAAATTGCGATGAGTGATTGCATTGCGTGCATGCCTCACTTTGCCGCAATCGACACCCCCCATCGCGTCGATTCCAGCCGAAACCTCCGCATAGCGCGGACCTACACCCTGCTTGCATGCATGAAGCAAATCCGAGACCCGGACTTTCGATGTCTCTTTCTCCAAATACTTTTTGACAACGGCTGGTAGCACAGGCTTGCCATGGCACGTCGCCTCCCCATCCAGAAGGATCTGAACCTTGTCGATCTCCGCTAAATGTTCCAATTCCAACGCATACATGCGCAACAGGTCCTGCGTTATCCCAATCGTGTTCCCGCACCATTCCACCGTTTGCCTAACGTCGTTCACGCCGCTTTGCGCCAGGGCTTGGGTCACATACCATCCGAGTCTTGCCCTGTGCATCTGCCGCAAAAAGGGATCCTCAACGTAAAGTCCAGCGTTTTTCAGATCCAAACTCCAATAGGCGCCGGCCTTCCGTAGATCATCCAGCAGAAATTTGGGATAACCACTGGGATTGCCCAGCACCACCTCCGCCGCTTTGTACGCGTGGCTCTCCAATAACTCCGGCACGACGTCAAGCAGGTAATCGGCCATCATCCGCTCCTGCGAAACGGGTTCAATTAACTTCTTCAAAGCCTCTGTATCATTCCCCGCCGCCCACTCCCCCTTCTTCAGAAACTTCTCCTCCGGGTGGCGGATCTGAAACAACTTCAGCATCATGCCGGGTTTGGCCCGCGCGCGCTTCAGCAACTGCCTGATGAGTTCGGCATTTACCGCCGGAATACCCGCCGATTGGCAGAAATAGACCGTCTGGAAACCCTCCGGGCCAATCGCATCCAATAGCTTCTTCACCGCCCGCCTCGCCTCGACTAATGAATCCGGGTCTTCCGGCAAGGGGTGAATATGCACCTCCTGGTCGCGATGCTTTGCGGAAACCTTCCATTCCCGCTGCAACAGGCGGCCCGATGGCTCGGTGTCGTCCCTCTGGGCTCGTCCGTCGAAGGCTTCGCCCTTCCTGTGCCCCGGATCGTCTGTGCAGATCAGAAAAACCTCTGACGGCATTCCAGCGGAATCAGACGCCAGTTCAGTGATCGGATACCACACCTTTGGATTGGCGGTCCGCGCAAGGATCGTCGAACAGGCTCGATACAATCCCGGCTCTCCATGCAATTCCGGCCACGGGGTATCATCCTCCAGGTGCTTCAATTTCAGCCATTCCCCTCCCGCCTGCACGCGCGGTTCGCTCGTCCCCAAACAGGCGATAAGGCACGATTTTCTCGTTTCCGCTCCCATCATAGAAAAAGCCCGTACCCTTTCCGCGTCTTTGCTCCGAATCCATAGCTGCCAAGACAGTCGTGGAACCAGCCGCGCAGCAGTTCCCCCTCCGCCGCATGCCGCTTCGGCCATACAGCCACAAAATGGAATGTCGTCCCTGGAGTTACTGTCAGCAACTTGACGGGGACAGGATCCGTGTCATCGGCCGCGGCGCCGGTTCCGTTGTAGTACTCACGGTTATGCTGGTTGATGATGTCTTCGCTCATTAGATCCGCTTTAGGCACGGCGTACGCATCGAAAAAAATCGCCCGGCCCTCCTTCTCCGGTGTTCCGAAAAGCAGCTCGATTGCCGCCCCATGCTCCTTCCCGGAGTCCTCCTCCACCGCACAATGCCGCACCGCGCCTTTGACCGCAGAGGCCGGAATGTAAGGCAGCCCGTTGATCGGATGCAGCTGAAAACCAACCTCCCACAGCCGGCCGTAGCTCAAACCGATCGCAAAACGCCACTGCGTGACGTGCGGCTCCTGGATTGCATCCCAATCCACGCCCAGTCCGGCTACCAGGGTGTCTTGTCTGGCTCTGATCGCGCCATGCAGCGCTTTCAATTTCTCGCCGGTCAGGCTCTTATTTAGGTTTCTTGCCAGCCCGCTCCATTGCGGAATGCCGTCTTGCGTCCTGCCATCGAAGTAGCGGTACAACTGCAGCGCCGGGTTCGAGCACTCCCGGCTGCGCTGGAGCGTCTCATTACGATTGGGCATGGGCCTTCTTCTCCGCGGATTTCCTGGGGAGCAGCGCCTGGCCCCACTTTTTCAACCACGCAACATACGCCAGCGCAGTCCGTTGCGCCAGCATATAGGCATCCCCGGCGGCGGCGCTCAAGGCCTGCGATTGGAAGCCTCGCGCTGCCAGATCCGCTACCAGCCGCTGCGCCACTTTGTCCGCCTTGTCGATCTTTGTTGCTTCCTGCTCCAGCTTGATCAGTGTGGCGATCAGGCCATTTACCAGAATCAGCCCAGGTAGCGAATCCAGCCAGTTGCGCACATCCTCGTCTTTTAGCTTCGCCTCCTTGCACCCCCTAACCCACGCCAGCGCGTGCGACGAATGCTGTTGCGAACGTGTTTTAGTCATGGCTGGCATCGCGCACCTCCAGCCTGGTCACCTTCACCCAACCCTTGCCCAGACTACGGTCTCCGCCTACCGCCAGCGGTTTGGCCAGTTGCTCTTCCAGCTTTGCCCCCAAACCGGACGGCGTTCCCTTTCCTTCCAGCACGGCTGGAATCCGAACTGCGGTGTACAGCACCGTGTCGGCGGGCAGCGATTCCTGGTTCCAAGGCCCGCCCCCCACCGTTCCGTCTTCTTTGATCTGGACGTGGGTCTCAATTTGCGTATGCAGCGCCACCATGTTCGCAAAATCGTGGTCGCTCAGCACCACGATTCGCGCCTGCACCGCGTCGTGCCAGTATTTCCACAAGAGGTCGGTTGGGTCTGCCGGAACTGGCACAAACATGTTAGCCAGACCCTCCCGGAAGGTCTCAAATACCGCCAAGGTTTCCGCGTCCGCTGTGGACGCTGGCGCAAAATCGTAATCCTCGATGCACAGCCGCATGTTTTTGTCCTGCCCAATGCCAAGCTTTTCATCGAACCAGGCGGTGTTGATGCCAACGTCAGCAAGCGGCCACTCCGGAACTTTTTCCACCGTTCCATTCAAATGCAGAGCGGCCCGTTGCAGAACCAGAGGACAGGTTACCCACACAAAGACCTCTTTAAAGGACCGTACCGGAAACAAAAGCAGCCGCAACTCTTGAAAAATCCCGCTGCCGGCGGATGTGGCTCCCGATGCCCCCTCCTGTCCGGCTGGCTCGCTGCCGAAAAGCTGGATCACCCACTCAGCCTTCCCGCAGTGCTCCCGTAACGCGCCCTTCCAGCCGGAGGCGTACACCACGGGATGACCTGTATGCACTTCGCGCTGTATCGGCAGATCCACATGGCTCAGCACCGCCCCCGAACCGGCATGCAAGGCCGTCTGGCAATAGATGCTGAATCCAGCGTTATACGCTGTGTCTTTCAATTGTTCGCTCATTGGTTCCAAACTCCTATCAGGGTGCGGGCAAAGCCCATCTTCCGGTCTTCGTTGTTGTCCTCTAGTAGTCCCGGTTGAAACCAGAACCGTTCGAATATCCGCTCCGCCAGCGCCTCCGCGTCCAGCTCGGAATGCGCGCTCAGGAAATAGACGCTACCGGCCGGAATCGTGCGGATGGAAGAGCGCGCCCCTCCGCTTGCATAGCTCCATCCGCTGTGGACCGGACCTCTGGCCATCGCCGCGGATTCCAGCCGGTAGGTAATGCCGTTGTCGGCCCACGTGCATTCGCCTGCGAAAATCTCCGGCCGCCAGCTTCGCCCGAATTTCGCTGCCGTCGCCAGATACAGGCGGAAGCAGACAGCTCCGTCTTTCGCCTGGCTGGCAATCACGGAACGGATGACATCCCGCAAGGCATCGCTGGAGTGGCCTTCCGTTTTCGCCAGCAGGAAGGGACGGCGCTCACCGCCTACGGAACTGTTCCAGCAAGCAGGGAATAGCTCCCCTCCTTGCTCAATTGCAAACTCGAAACAACTCCCATCGGCCAATCGAGTAAAATCCACCGTGAACAACTGGCCATCGGCTGCCGTCAGCGTCTCATTCTGGCGCGTGATGCCTGCATGCGGCTCCAGCTTCGCCACACGCGCCCCCGCATAGGCCCGGAAATCCTTGCCGAGAAGGTAGTCGCTCAACTCTTCGCCCGCCCACCATGCGCTTGCCGCCAGATGGTCCGGACTCTCATGGCTCACCACGCTGCCTGTAAATGGCGATGACTCCCCCGCCTGAAACAAAGCCAGGGGCGACATTCCAGCCGGATAGCTGGCCCCGCCCGCAACCATTCCTGGACGTTGATACAGATAGTATTGCTTCTGCGCGATCAGGTCCGCCGGCCACGCCAGATGCGTCGTCCCGGCGTATCGAAGAAACGGTCCGGCCACTCGCAAGGCGCCTATCCCGTCTCTCGGCCCCAGAACCTCTTTGATCTCTTCAGGTACCACGTTTCGCCGGTAAGCATCGTAGGCGACCCCGTACTGTTCCAGCAGCATGTGCCGCAAGGCGCCGTACAGCGTGGCCGCTGGCGGATGCGGGCTCAACGGCCGCGCCCTCCTCATCTCAAACGGTCTCCCGTCGCGAAACAGGTAGGTGTCCATCGGAGTAAGCTCAAATCGATGTGAGTTCATCTCTGCTCCTCGCCTTTAACCTTCGCCACCGCACGGCTCAGGAACCGCGCCGTCAGCAGGAGATCCAAAAATTGGTTTGCATGTTCCCCAGCCAACTTTTCCAGATCTGGATCGTTTTCAACTTCGGCCAGCGCTTCCACAAAGTGCAGAATCTCCTGCTGACTTGCCTTTTTAACCTTCTCGCTTGCCTTTTCAAATGGACTCACATGGGGCATTGGCGAAACCAGCAGCCCGAACTGCGAAATAAACCGCGGAGACAAATCCTTTTCCGCAATCCGTCTTGCCAGATTTGAGAGCGCTTCAAACGCCCCGCTCTCCCACTTGGCGCCTGCCACGGTCTGTTGGCCCGATTGCCGCCTCACCGCAATCACCCCGGCCTCTCGGCCGAAGGTGCCCTTTGCCTCATGCTTGATGAGCCGCGTAGCTTCCTGAATCACCCCGGCCAGTGGTTCATTGTGCGGCGCAGCGATGGCCGCAATACTCACCGTGAACTTCGTCCCTGGCAGCAAATGCCCCTCGTTGGAGTGCGTACTGCTCGCGGTTGCCGCCAGCGTGCCCATCGCCGCTGGCAAGTCCTCAAGTGGTAAAAATGCCAGCAAGTCGTCCCCGCCTCCGTAAACCAGCTCTCCGTTCGCTTCTTTGATCGCCGCCGCAGCCAGAGCCGTCAAATTGGAAATGGCCTCGCTGAAGGCGCAATGTCCAAGCAATGTAGGATTCCCATTGAGTTCCCCGCTGATCCACTTACCCGCGTGATCTCCATCGCAGATCAGTACAGCAAGATATGGGAATGGCCTCCGGATGCCAAAGCGCTTCGCCGCTTTCACCAGCGCGCCAAGCGCAGCCCTTGTCGCCTCGGCCTCCACCGTTTCGCCATACTCATCGAACAAGGTCTTTGGGTCGTAAGTCGTGTCGTAAAACCAGTCCCCGTCGTAATGCAGAAGCTTGCTCAGCGCGTCTTGCGGCTCGCTCAATGCCTCAGGGTAGGGCGTGTTCGGCAGAGCAACGCCATCCAGCGGCGCGATCTGTTTTGCCAGCGAACCTTCAAACGCTTCTAACTCCGCTTTTAGTTCAACTCGCTTATTAGCAATTTGCTCAATAAACGGACGCACGGCGATCGACGAAGTGGACGGAAACTGCCGCCTTGCCTCCACATCGCCGCTTTCTTCCAGATACCAGCTTGCCGCGCGCCGGGTGAAGCAAACGGCGCATAGCGCCTCGTTGCTTCTGGTCCTTACTCTCGATCTTTCCTTTGGCTGCAATGGGAGGTTCTTGCCTCGATACTTGACCCTTCCAACCAGCGCGCTACGCCAGCCGCATAGGCTGCACTTCAGCCCATCCTGCGGCGCATGTTCGAAGTCCCGGAACGCTTTCCGGCTCTCTACAATCCCGCTAAGCCGGCGGTACCACTTGCCATAATCTTCCTCTAGATCCCACGGGGTCCACGCCCGGAATACCTCTAGCGCTCCCTTTGTCTGCCCGCGCCATTCGTGTCTTGCCTTCGCCCCATCGTGAAAACACCAGTTGAGGACACGCTCTGAAATCTTGTCCCACTCCGTTTCGATGCGCGTTTCGCTCAGCCGCCGCATCGCCTCCTGCGCGCTCACCAGCGCCAGGACGGTATTGGGAACGTTGCCTGCATCCAGGCTCGACCGCCCCTTGCTGGAGCCGCCCACATAAGGAAAAATCAGAGATTCAAGCCGGTAGGATTCGAGCTCTTTCGAAACCAGATGCGAGATCAAATAACTGCCCGCCCAAAAATCCTGAGTGGTCCGCCCTTGATCGATGAACTCTTGCACCCCCGCCAGCCGCAGGGAAAAGAGCGCTGGCGCCGGCGCTGCCGCCCCCAGTGCTTTGGTTATTCGCTGAACCTGCGCTTCTGAATAATGGGGCGTCGCGTTGGCTGGATCGCCCTCATTCGCGCTGCGGAATGCCCAGGCTTGCGGTGATTTGTCTTCGGCGACCGAATGGCGGTCGAGCGGGTGGCGCCGCGGCCCATCCCCTGTCTGTAACTCCGGGGCGAGAATACCAAGCCAACCCATAACATCGGCATCGTGTGTCTCCACTTACTCCTCCAATTAGGCCGCGGTAATGATTTCGATCTGCCCCCAGAATAACATCATCGCCTCGGAAGATTCCGCAATCCTGGGCATCTTCAGCAGCCGATCACGATATTAGAATCTTTATTTCTCATTATTTTTCTGCTATTTGCAAAAACACGCGGAGTTACTCATATATTCGCCCTGTTAAAACCAATACGAGGAGGCTCTTATGAGCATGCATTTTTCACCGTCCGCAAACACCCCAAAATCCTTGGCCTACCCAAGACCAACCCAAGGACAAACAACCCCTTCCCCACCATAAGGCTAGCCTGTGGAAAAAAGCCGTTTCTTGGGTTCCCGGGTTACTTTCAATTCTTGGGTTCCTACCCAACCATCAGTGTGCCCGACGTGGGGCAGAATGGCATTCTGCGGGCGAGTGGCACTCGCCCATTCTTTAAAATGCGAGAGCCCCAGGTTTACACCTGAGGCTCTCGCACTACCAAGTCTTACTAACCCCTAACTAGAACCGGATCCTCATAGCGATCTGAATCCGGCGCGCAGGCCGCGCCGAAGTCGGCTGATTGAACAGGGTGTTGTACATATTCCCGTTCGCATTGTCGAATCGCAAAGTTGTATCCACCCCGGCAAACTGCGTATGGTTGAAGGCGTTGTAACCCTCAATACGCAACTGACCAGTGAACTTCTCGGTAAACTTCAAGTTCCGGTAAACCGAAAGATCGAAGTTATTGGTTCCCGGGCCGGTCATGGTGTTCTTGCCCAGGTTGCCAAACTGCGGCGCTGTGCTCGTAGTTGACCACGGCACGTTACCCTGTCCGGCCGGCTGTGGCGGTGGGGAGAAGCGCGTCGCGTACGGAGCATCCGGATTGATGACCATCACGCGGGCGCCTTCGGAGGCTGAGCCCGTCGGGCTGTTGATCCCGTTCAAAGTACCGTAGCCGGGAGTAAATGGTCCGCCCGTGTTCATGCGGATCACACCGGCCACTTCCCATCCGTTGGCTACCGTTCTAAGCGCACGGGGAGCATTCCCGTACACGTTCGGAATGCTGTAGTAGAAGTTGGCGTTGAACACCTGGTTGCGGTCGAAACCAGCGCGTCCGTAATTGCGGCTGCGAGGGTCCATGAACACACTCACTGCATTGCTGTAACTGTCCGATGCATCCAGCGCCTTGCTGTAAGTATATGTGGCGGAGAAGTTCAGCCTGCGGCCCATGCGCTGACGCACGCTGGTCAGCACGCCATTGTAGTTCGATGAGTTGGCGAACTCATACAAGAGGATGTCGCCAAAGCCCTGATACTGGCGCAGGAAGTTGGCCGGCAAGGCGTTGCTGGTGGTAGTTGGGTCGCGGTTTTCCGGGTGGACGTTGATGAACTGCGCGCCGGCCGGAACCGGATTGATGTTCCGCTGCCACAACTGGTGGCGGCCCAGCGATCCCGTGTAACCTACTTCCATCCAGGTGGACTTGCTCACCTGATGCTCGATCTTCAAATTGTAGTTGTAGATCGATTGCTGATGTCCCGCCGTGGCCAGCGACGTGATGGAGCCCGATGGCGCCAGCAGGCCGGCGGCTGCCGTAGCTTGAATGTCAGCGAAGGTGCCGTAATACTGCGTGGGAGTGAACACCGACGGAGGATTGTCGATCTGGCCCATCACAGGGTTGCCCTGGATGCGGTCATAGTACACACCGCCGCCGCCGCGAATCGCCGTGCGGCCCTTCTTGAAAGGATCCCACGCGAAGCCGAAGCGAGGCGCTACAGCCAGCGGACGCGTATTGTACAGTCCTGCTGGGGCGCCGTTCTTGCCGCCGATGATGTTGCCATTGGTAGGGTCGCCGTGGCCGGGAGCAAACGCGCCGATCAGGCCCTGTCCGTAGGTCTTGCCCGTGATCGGATCCTGTGCCACTTTCACACCGCCGACGGTTGCCGGGCGCAGCAGCACTACCGCATTGGCCTGGCTGAAGGCCGCGGCTGAGAATGATGCCAACTGTCCATTGGCATCGTATTGGGGAGGATCAATGTAGAAGCGAACGCCGTAGTCAATGCTCAGATTGCTCTTCACACGCCACGTGTCCTGCGCGTAGAACTCCGTGTTCGTGAATAGGAAGCGCCCGGCCGGACGCGCCGTGGCTTCCTGATAGGTATCGTAATTGCCCAGCAGCGCATTGGCGTAGGCGTTGTTGGCATCGAGCGGGTTATTGCCGTCGGCGCTGAAGCTCAGTTCTCCGCGTATGCGCGAACCGGAGTTCTGCAGCTTCAGCGTGTGCTCGTAATAGAGACCGAACTTATAAGTATGCGTACGGCTGATCTTACTTACGTTGTCGATCACGCTGTAGATGCTGTTCTGATTGATGTATGGGAAATTTTGGCTAAACGACGGATTGGCAGCGTTGGCGATACCGCCAAAGGTCATATTCGGAATCATATTCAGCGGGTTCAGCGCCGGATTGCGCTGAGCAATGTTGATGCCGGTCTTTGTGCGATCAAGCACGGAAACATCCAGCGGATCGAATGTCAGCGTATTCTGGCTGAACGCGACCGAGAAGTCGTTAAACATCGTCGCGCCGATGTTGTTGGTGGAGTGCATCGTCCACAACTTGCCCGGCTGCTGGAATACGATCGGCGTCAGCGGGAAGTTCAGCGAACCATCCACCCAGACGCCGTACAGCGTGTTCTGCTTATCGGCGTTGTTGCTGACGCTGCCGTAGATCTGCCAGTTCTGCTTCGGAGAGAAATCCACGCGAGCGGTTTCCGTGCGCCGCGGGTATGGAGCGGCCTTCGAAACGAAGTAGTTCCACTGGTAAAGGTTCACCGTGTTCGGATCGGTGTAGTTCGGCATCGGGAACAGGTTCAGAATGTTCTTGCCTGTAGCCGTCAACCGCGACGGAGGAATGATGCGGCCGGGGAAAAGGGTTTTGTTGGCCAGCGGATCGTTGACCGTCCACAAAGAGCCGTTGGTCTGGCGCGATTGCGAGAAGTCGCCCTGGCGTTCGAGCGCGGTGGGCACCGTGATGGTACGAGTACCGTACTGTACAACCTGGCGTTGGAACTCCTGGTTGAACATGAAGTACAGCTTGTTGCGCAGGCTGGGCAGCTTCGGCAACTTGACCGGACCACTGATGGAATAGCTGGCGATGTTGTAGCGATAGGGCACGCGAGCGCGGCCCGCTTTGTTGGTGAAAAAGTCGTTGGCGTTGAGGTCTTCGTTGCGGAAGTACCAAGCAGCCTGGCCGTGATACTGCTGGCCGCCGCCCTTCGTAATGACGTTGATCGATGACGGGTTGCGGCCGTTCTCAGCCGAGTAGGCCGACATCAGCACTTTCACTTCAGCCACCGAATCCATCGAAGGCATGCTGTGCACGCTGCCGTTCGAACCGGTGTCGAGGTTGGTTACGCCGTCAATGGTCATGTTCTTGGAATCGTTGCGGCCGCCGAGAATATAAATGTTGCCGATGCTCGTCGGGCCGGGTGCGTCGCGGCCATCGCTGGTGTCGACCACGCCGGCCATCAGGCTCACGGCGTCGAAGATATCGCGGCCACGCAGGGCGATCTGGTCAAGCTGATTGCCGTCAAGTGTGCCTGAGCCTTCACCTGTCGACAGATTTACAGTCATGACTTCTGCGGTAACGGTGACCGATTCGTTCAACTGGCCGATAGTGAGACTGACGTCTTCCGTCTTGCGGTCCGATGCGTTGATGACGATATCGTTCTTGGAATAGGTTTTGAAGCCCGCCGCTTCCACCTTCATGGTGAAAGTCGCCGGGGTTAAATCGGGGTAATTGAAGAACCCCTCTTTGTTGGTAGTAACAGTACGGACGAAGCCGTTCTGCTGTCCGGTCACGGTCACTTTAGCGTTAGGGACCACGGCACCGGCTGAATCTTTGATGGTGCCGGATATGGAGCCGGATGTAGTTTGCGCCGGCAATTGCGACGCGGCAAGTAGAGCGAATAATAGGATTCGCATAGAGCGAAAACCTCCTTGGAACTTTCCCTGAAATTACTGCGTGCATCATATCAAAACGCACACCCAGATGGAGAAGTCGTATATTCTGGAGAGCAGCCTATGAAACATATATGCCTTGTCTTTTTGTTTACCTCTGTTTCGAATGCCCAGCTTTTGGGCCCGGAAATCGACATCGCCGTCCACAAAGGACTGGCGGAAACCGTGTGGGTGAATCAGCCGAAGCCTGGCCAGTTGCCCGCAGGCGTGAAGCATCTCACATACTTCAGCCAGAGCATGAAGCACGACATCGGCTACTGCATCTACCTGCCGCCCGACTATGACTCGGCAAAGGACACCCGCTATCCGGTCATCTACAATCTGCACGGCGCAGGTGGCAACGAACTCCATGGCTTCGAACAGGCGGCGTTGCTCGATAAAGGCATCCGCGCAGGCAAACTGCCGCCCATGATCTTGGTGATGCCCAACGGCGGCAAGACCACCTATTATAAGGATTCCTACGACGGCAAGTTTATGGGTGAGACCACCATCATCCGCGAACTGATTCCGCACATCGATAAGACCTACCGCACCGTTGCATCGCGCCAGGGCCGATGCATCGAAGGCTTCTCCATGGGCGGCCGCGGAGCAACGCGGCTGGCCATCAAGTATCCGCAAATGTTCTGCTCTCTGTTCAACCAGGCCGGCAACGTACCGCACATCCTGGAGGCTTACGACCCTTCGAAGCCGCAGTCGTATCCGAACTTCTATCTGGGGCCGGACAAGAGCCGCTTCCTCGAAAACGACGTCTATCAACTGATCAAGAAAAACTTGACACTGATCAAAGACGGGCTACGCATCCAGATCTGGTGCGGCACCAAAGACGACGGGCACCTTCCCACCGTGCGTGAATTTCACAAGGCGCTGGTTGACGCAGACGTGGACCATACCTATATGGAGATCGAAGGTCTGGCCCATAAGCAGACCGAAATGCTTGCCCGCTACCAGGCGATCTATTTCGACTATCACGTGGAATCCTTGAAGAGGGCACAGGCGCTTAAGCATTAGAGGCCGCCGTCTGCTATCATTTTGGTTTCCATGGAAGATTCTCAGCCCGTAGTAACCCAGGTCTCGGTCCTGGTTGTGTCTCATAACTGTGTCGATGCCTTGCGGCGTTGCCTGACCGCCCTCGAAGCCAGCATAGGCCGCGAAACGATGGAGATCATCGTCATGGATAACGGTAGTCGCGATGGCGGTGCAACCATCGATTCGGAATTCCCCTCGATCACTCCGCTGCGAATGCAGAAAGACTTTGGCTGGACCAAGGCGATGAACATCGGCATGCGGACAGCGGTTGGAGAACTGCTACTGTTTCTCGATCCGAACGTGGAAGTAATGCCCGATACCGTGCAGCGCCTGGCGGCAAAGCTGACGGAAAACGAGGATCTGCCTGCGGCTTGTCCGATGTTGATCGATCCAGCCGGTTCGCCGGTCGCGATGGTGCGCAGTCTGCCTTCTCCCTCCAATCAGGATCCGGTGCCAAACGCCCCCTCGGCCACCGACGGCGAACGGCCTATCGATTTCCCCGGGGTGCGTGCTTTGATGATCCGCAAACGATTCATCGCCGGCATGAACTACATTGACCAGCGTTACGGCCAGTTCTGGTCCGATGCCGAGATCTGCTATCAGGTGCGCCGCGCCGGCAAGAAGATTATGATGTTGCCCGCGGCCCGCGCGACATGGCGTCAACCGCCGGCAAGGGAAGAGAGCACGGCGTATCTAGCCGACAGGATCCTCGGCGCGGCCAGCTTCCTGGGCAAGCATTTTGGCTTCATGGCTGGATTCAAGGTGCAGTTCGGCGCAGCGCTGATGGCGCTGGTGACGTTCAAGTTAGGCCTGTTCTTCAGCCTGATCAGCGGCCAAAAGGTCGACGGCTCTCACGAATAGGGTCTTCAAACGATCGAAAATGCAGTCGGTGCATACACGTCGGCCATACGTTGGTCCAATGTGGCAATCCGTGCACCTCTGGATTTTGCCAAATTCACCAAGTACGCGTCCGTAATGTGGCCGTGCCTTAAAATACCTTGGACGGGCATAGAGAGGCAGTCGATTGCGTCTGTCCAGAATTCATGGTTGGGCGATTCAGAGATGCGTTCTAAAGCGTGCTTGGCGTAGCCAAACGCCAGCTCTGGGTACGAGCGCGTCATGTGGCGTAGAAGTGCCATTTGCGTTATCGGGCAAATGGCAAATCGAAGATCTCTGGTCGAATGAAACCACTCGGTGGCCAGCCTATGGGAGGTATGGGCATCATCCCCGAGGGCGATTAGAATACAGGCGTCAAAAAGTGTTACGGTTTGCATTCCCGATACCTTGCATCCTCTTCGTCCTGCATTTCCTCCATCATCGCCTTAACCTGTTCTGTCGTTATCGGCTTGGCCCCGACAACGTGAAATGTCGGGAAACCTGCCTTGGATGTTCCATAAATTATCGGTCCGGTCCGCTCCTCTTCAGCAGGCTTGACGATGAATTCGCTGACGACGGCGCCCATCGATTGCTTCCGCTCGCGGGCGACCGCCTTGGCCAGGTGATAAGCTTCGGGCGTGAGATCGAGTGTGGTCCTCATAATCGCATCATAGCATCAACGCATCACGCTTCGGACCTAAGATATTTTACTTACGGCACCTTAAATATCGTCTTAGCACGAAAGTTTTTCGACAGAACTGCCGATCTAAGCGACAGGACAGCTTATGGACGCTTTAATCTGGATGTTCTTGCCACTTTTCGTAGCCGCCGGCTCGGCGCTACTCTCTTTCTATATCATGCAGGCGCGAATGGAAGTCGCCATCGCCCAGGAACGGGAGACGATTGCGCAGACGCGCGCGATGTTGAACAGTCATGAGCAGTTAATGGTAGATCGCATCAAGGCGACCGAAGAACACACGCAACGCAAAGCACTCGATACCTTCCTCGCCGACTTCCGCGTGGAAGAGCGCCACTACGTGCGCGAAAGCAAGTCGATGTTCATGCAGAAAAAGTCCATGATTCTGCAGGAACGCTTGTTCTTCCGCAACATCCCGTTGTCGAACTGGGTGGAGCATGAAATGGTGGTCGAAGAGGGCGGCGATGTTCAGAAGCTGGCCAAAGCCGCGTCGATCTTCTCCACTAAATCAGTGGAAGGCACCGGGATCGACGGCGTGCCAAATCACAAGTTGATCGGCAAGGCCACCGTCGCGGGCTAGTTCTTTGCCGCCAGCATATTGTCGAGCAGCTTTTCGAACGTCGGGAAGAGTTGGGCGCCCACAACAAGGGTGCCGTTAACGCCTTCCGGCGATGACTTGCCTACAACGAAGGTGGGAGTGCCTTCAACACCCAGGCGTGCTGCCTCATCCAGGTTGGCCTTCACAACAGGCTCATACTTTTTGCTGTCGACGCAACTTTTGAACGCCGCCTGATCCATCGTGAGCTTGCCGGCATAACCAAGAATGGAAGCGGCGTCGAGTTTGTCCGCGTTCGCCACCAACACATCGCGCAAATCCCAGAACTTGTTCTGATCGCCCGCACAACGCGCGGCCACCGCCGCTTTAAAGGCATTGGCGTGAATGTCGAGCGGCATGTCGCGGCTATAGAACCGAACCTTTCCCGTATCGATGTACTTCTTCTTGATTTCCGGGAAAGTCGCCATGTGGAAGCGCTGGCAGAACGTGCACTGATAGTCCGTAAACTCCACAATGGTGATGGGTGCGTCCTTATTGCCGAGCACAGGGTCAGTGGACGGGATTGGCACATTCGCAGTTGTCGGCTTTGGCGGGGCTGGCGGCGGTATCGACCGTTCCAGCATCTGGCGAATCAGGCGCAGTTCTTTGACGATGTCGTCAGCTTGCGACTTGGTGATCGTATCGTTCGTCTGGCCGAAAGCAGGCGACAAAGTGCACAGCCCCAGCAGTACCGCGCCGCAAATGTGAAATCGTATCTTACGCATTGGTTTCCGTTCTTCTGACGTTAGAAGCCAGTTTAACATGAGGATTTTTGAGGGCCGTGTAGTCGGCTGCTTTGCAAACCCCGTCTAGCAGTATAAGATGGGCGCGATGGCGGCAGTCCGCTTTGATTCGCAAAAAGACGATCCGCAGAAAGCAGCGCATCCGGTATCCAGCATTCAGGATTTTGAAGGCTGGATGCGGACAGAGCAGCGCCGCATCTACTCGATCTGCAGCCGGATGATGGCCGACCAGGACGAGACGGATTCCGCCGTGCAGGACGTTTTTCTAAAAGCCTACCATGCGCTGGAACGCCAGAACGAAGAGAAGCTGATTCGGGAGCCTTCGAAGTGGCTGACGCGCATTGCGGTGAACACCTGCCTGGACCGGCTGCGCTCAAAAAGGCTGCAGTTCTGGCGCCGGCGGCCCGCGGCAGAAGATGAGGCGCAGATATTAACGAGGGCGGCATCGCAGTCGCCAGAGGGCGAGCAGCAGGCGTTAGCGCGCGAAATTGATCAGCGGATCACGTCGGCGCTGCAATCGCTGTCGCCTCGACAGCGGGCCGTTTTTACGTTGCGGCATTTCAACGATCACAGCGTGGAAGAAATCGCAGCGATTCTTGAGTTGGATATGGCCACCGTGAAAACACACATGGCTCGTGCACTGGAAAAACTTCGCGGGGAATTGAAGGATCTTTATGGACGGCATGCATTATAGCGACGACGAACTTTTGGACCGCATGTACGGCATCCGCGAACGAGCGGACAATCATCTGGACCAGTGTCAGGAATGCCGCGGCAGGTGGAGTGCGCTCGGCAAGTCGCGTGCGGCCGAGTTGAACCGCCTAGGAACCGAGCCGGGCGAAGAGATCCTGCTAAAGCAGCGTGCGGCCATTTTCGAGAAAATCGAGCACCGGTCCAGGGGTCAGTGGCTGCCCGGGCCAATCCCAGCCTTCGCAACGGCCGCCGTTTGTCTGGTCGCCTCTTTTTTGTACCAACCCGCTCCGCGCCCAGTGGAAATTTCTGACGCGCAATTCTTTGCCGAGATCTATTCCGTGGCGGAATCCAATGAGCCGCGCGCGGCGGCACCGATTCAAAATCTGTTCCAAGGAGAACAACAACGATGAAAACGATGTTATTGATTACAGTATGCGCACTTACCGCTTTCGGGCAGCCGCATCCTTCGCCGATGCCGATGCCAGGGCCACGGCCGGGCGGCGGAGGCGAGTTTTTCGCGTGGTGGGATTCGCCCATCGTGAAGGACTTGAAAGTCACCGACGAGCAACAGAAACAGATAAAGACCATCGTCCACGATTACCGCAATAAGCTGATCGATCTGCGGGCAGCGGTCGAAAAGACGGATGGGAATCTGAACGACATCCTGAACGAAGACAAGATCGACATGAAGCGCGCCACCGATGCGGTGGACAAGATGGCCACGGCCAAGGCGGACCTGAACCGCAATCTTACGCTGATGTCGGTGTCATTGCGCGCCGTGCTCACCACTGAACAGTGGAAAGAGTTGCAGAAGCGTCAACCCCACCCGGACCGTATGATGAGCGGCAGGCAACGGCGCTCCATGCAGGGTCCTGGTATGCCGGGACCAATGCCGATGAATGGCCCGTGGCCCAACCGGAATCCCAACCAAGGACCCAATCCGAACCAGGGATCGCGGCAGAATATGGGCCCGAACCAAGGACCCAACGCCGGGCCGCAGAACCGCCCGGGAAATCCGCAGCCGCAACAACAACAGCCGCAGCCGCCACCCCAGCCGCGCGACAAATAGTGAGTAGGCCGCGCAGGATGTCTTAGAATGGAAGCATGACAGACATCCTGCGTATTGCCGACCGAGAATTTCACTCCCGCCTGTTCGTGGGCACGGGCAAGTACCGCAGCTTTCCAGAGATGGCCCGCTGCCATGTGGCATCGGGTTCGGAAGTCGTTACCGTAGCCGTGAGGCGTGTAAACCTGACGGATAAAAGCAAGGAATCGCTGCTGGATTACATTGACCGCTCGAAATTCTTTATCCTTCCTAACACAGCAGCTTGCTACACGGCCGACGACGCCATCCGCACTGCGCGACTTGGCCGCGAGGTGGGGCTCTCCAACTGGGTAAAGCTGGAAGTAATCGGCGACGAGAAGACGCTTTTTCCTGACAACGAAGGTTTGCTCGAAGCCACGCGGGTGCTGGCGAAAGAGGGCTTCGTGGTGCTGCCGTACACCAATGACGATCCGATCAACGCGCGCAAGCTGGTCGATGCCGGGGCTGCGGCTGTGATGCCGCTGGGCGCTCCCATCGGCAGTGGACTGGGGATTCAGAACCAGACCAACCTACGCATTATCCGCGAGACCATTACGTCGGTGCCACTGATTGTGGACGCAGGCGTCGGCACCGCTTCCGATGCCGCGATTGCGATGGAGTTGGGCTTTGACGGCGTGCTGATGAATACCGCGATTGCCGAGGCCACCGATTCCGAGAAGATGGCCGAGGCGATGAACTATGCGGTGAAGGCCGGCCGTCTGGCGTTCTTGTCGGGACGGATGCAGAAGCGTTTGTATGCTTCGGCCAGCAGCCCATTAACGGGTGTGGTGAAGTAAGGGCCGATTACCAATCTGCCCCACGACGAATCAGTCGACCACGGCTGCGTTGGCCATCGCCATAAACGCGTTGATTTCATCGGCGACATCGCCGCCGCCATTCGTTCGCTGAAACAGGATGATGCCGTACAGATCCTTGGCCGGATCGACCCAACCATAGGTGCGATAGGCGCCGCCATGTCCGTAAGCACCGAGCGCGTTCAGCCGGAACAGGCCTTCCGCATTGCGCACGATACTAACGCCGAGGCCATAGCCCATGCCTGGGGCGAAGCCTGTGGTTAAGTTGCCCGTGTGGACGGTAGTCATCGCCGCGACAGCCGATTTCGAGAGGATCGGCGCGCCCTTGCTGAGCAGCATTTGATAAAACTTCGCCAGGTCCTGCGCAGTGCTATACAGGCCGCCTTCGGGTCCTGGATATTTCACGCCCTTCTTATATAAATCGACGTTGGCGCGCACCAGCTTGCCGTTGTCGTCAGTGTAGATGGACGCGATTCGCGGATACTTCTCTTCGGTCGGAAAGTAGAACGTGTCCACCATGCCCAGCGGACGGAAGATGCGCTCGTGCATGAACTTCTCATACGGCATTTTCGAGACGACTTCAATGATGCGGCCCAGCGTGGCCATCCCCGTGTTGCTGTAGCTCCATTTGCTGCCCGGCGTGAACTGCAATGGCAGTTGCGAATAGGCCAACACCATTTCACCCAGCGTGGATTCCGACTTGCGCGCCGGTCCGCCACCGGGCATGCCTGAGGTGTGGGTGAGCAGGTGTTGAATGGTGATGGGCTTGCCGCGAAACTCGGGCAGATGCTTTTCCACGGGATCGGCCAGGGCCAGTTTTCCTTCGTCGATCAGCTGCATGATTCCCACCGAGGTGACGGGCTTGGTCATAGATGCGATCTGAAAGATCGTGTCCGTGCGCATCGGCTTCTTGGATTCCAGGTCCTGATAGCCCACTGCCGCCACTTGCGCGATCTGGCCATGGCGGGCGAGTAGCGTGACGAACCCGGCGGCGGTGCCCTGGTCGACGAAGGCCTGCATGCGGACGGGAATGGCTTTCAGTCGGCCGGGGTCGAGTCCGGCGGATTGCGGGAAAGCTGTGGCTGTGAAGAGCAGAAGGAGGATGGACCAGGATCGCATCCTAACAGTCTACTCGATGATTCGTGCTTCGTATCTCAACGCCGCAACAGTGCGTCCGCGGTTAAGGCAGGAAACTCCCGCAGCGCAAATATCGCCTCTACGGGCAATTGGAAAAGCTCAGCGGCCCGCAGCGCCAAGTGCAGGCTGGGGGAGTATTCACCACGCTCCAGGTAGCCGATGGTCTGGTAATGCACACCCAACTGCTCCGCAAGCTGCTGTCGGGAGATGCCGCGTTCCGTGCGCAGCATCTGAATGCGGTTAAAAATGACTTCCTCAGGACGCCGATCTTGTGCCATTTTCTAGGCCTCCTTTTCAGTCCAGGCCACGACGCAGGAGGGTGCCACCAGTGAGAAGAACAGCATCCCGGAAAGCACAGTGAGCACCACCTGTTTGGAGATCGCTTCTGCGCCAAACACAATCGCCGCCAGCATGGCGATCACCACCATTGCCGCAGTAAGCCGGTAGGCCATCAGATAGGAAAGATTCCGCACCTCGACCTGTCGCTCGTCGAGGTCTTTCGCCGGCTTGTCCGCTACCGAATCGGTGGTCCGCCGAACCATTACGGCAGCGCCAAAAAACAAGATCAGCCCGGCAAGGGTAACGACGGGATAGCCTGCCATTTCTCCAGCCATATACGCAGCCAAGCTGAGTAGCATGCCCGACACAAGCATCCTTCTTCGTTGCAACGATCTCCAACCGCCCACGGGAGGGTCGCTGCTTATCAGAGATTGGGCTTGAGCTTCTGATTGTCCAGTATTATTTGTTGTCATGAATGTAGTATATATACTACATTTTGCTCTGTCAACAGATTTTTTTATAAACCGGCTTTCGGATGACCCTATTCCCCGCTGCCATGTTTTGAAAGAGTGGAATGGAGTGCAGTGCTCTAAAGAGAAAAGCCAACTCGCGAAGGCGGCAGGCAATCCACTGCTTTCCGCCTGGAGCCGACTAGGCGCGTTGCCGGCGGTTCCAGCCTAACCTACCTGATTGTATTCTCCTTGAATCTTTGGCCAGCTTGGCGACTGATGGGTCTTAAACACGGTGAATATTTCCGTTCGATAGAAGGCGCATTTACCGGCTGGGAACAGTATGTTGCTTCACACGGGCCCAACATCAGCTGGTTTCCCCTCTGGCACACCGGCATGCCGTTCCTGGATTCGTATGTGCCGCTGTACTACTTTGCTGTCGTCGCGGTGTCGGAGGTTTCCGGTTTTTCGATCACTGACTACACCAATGAAGACACTAGCACCAGTTGGGCTTAAATTCTATCAAGCAGCATCTTCGAAGGTGACAACGATCCGTTTACCCATAGCCGCAAGTGCGGCCTGAATCTTCTCCGGCCGGGTATCGCGCTTCGGATTTAGCATACGCCGGACGACAGTTTCGCTAACGCCGAGGCGTCTTGCGAGCTCAGTGTTGGGGATGCCGCGCTCGCGCATGGCAAGGTACAACGCCAGTTTGGGGGCCAGATAGAGTGGCACGTTGATGAGGTGCTGGCCGCGTTTTGGTTTGGATGGCGAAGGGATCTCGCCGCCTCGCGCAATTCTCCCTGCGATCGCTTGGGCCAGGCAGTCCGCAGCTTGCGCAAATGTATCCGCCAGGTCATCTCCGCCGGTGAGCGCTTCGGGAAGATCCGGGAACCGCACGTGGAGGCCTTTACCATTGGTCTCCGGTAAGAAGCTGGCAGGGTAAGTGGCTGTAAACATCAGAGATCCTCCTTTCGAATACCGAGTTGTTTGCACATGTCGCTCAGCAAACCCGGGCCAAGGTCTTTTTTGAGGTCCTTCACGATCGCAAGTCTCCCTCCGACATAAACCGTTCCGTGGCTGCCAACTCCGCGCGCAGGATTCCATTTATAGGCAAGTTGGTTGATCTTGGCGACCTTCTTTAAAAGCATTGTCGAACACTTTAGTTCGAAATTCAATCCCGATTCGACCAGTGGAACGAAGAGGGCGAGTGCCACTCGCCCGCAGATTACCAATCTGCCCTACGTCGGGTTACAAGTCGAACAAATGCCCCATCTTTTCCTGCTTGGTGCGCAGGTAGTCTTCCGTATATTCCTGGGCTTCGATCACGCAGGGGACGCGCTCCACAACCGCCACCCCGGCATTCTCCATGGCGGCGACCTTTTCAGGATTGTTCGACAGCAGGCGCACGGCGCGGAGGCCGAAATAGCGGGCGATTTCCGCGGGCAGGTTGTAGCTGCGCAGGTCGGCCTTGAAGCCGAGCAGCTCGTTGGCCTCCACGGTGTCGGCCCCGCCATCCTGCAACTCGTAGGCACGCAATTTGTTCAGCAGACCGATACCGCGGCCTTCCTGGTGTTCGTAAATCAACAAACCGCGTTTGGCTTCGGCAATCTTGCGCAGCGCCAGTTCCAACTGCGCGCGGCAGTCGCAGCGCAGACTGTGGAACACATCGCCCGTAAGGCATTGCGAATGGATGCGGACCAGCGGCGGGTCGCCGGAGATGTCGCCCATCTTCAGAACCACAGCTTCCTCTACGCGATCGGGATAGTGACCGGCAAATCCGTAGATACGGAACTGGCCAAATCGGGTCGGAAAATTGGCTTCGGCGGCTTTTTCCAGCCGGAACGGTGGGTTTGAATTCATGGGAGAAAACTTCAAGGGCTTCTTTTCATTATAATAAGCGCGAGAGCCGCATGCTTGAACAATATCTGGGGATCCTGCTGGTCAAACTCGCGGTGGCGGCTTCGCTGGCCAGTATCCTCTTGCGTTTCAACCTCTTCGTGAAGATGCTGTTGCGCGAAGAACGGACCATGGAACAGCGGCTGCAACTGGCCGCGGCGTTCGGGGCGATCTTCGGAATGGGCGTTCTGGCGCGCGTGATGACGCACAACAATTATCAGGCGGTAGACCTCGGCCTGGAAGGCTGCCTGCTGGCAGGCATCCTGGGCGGGTACGTCACCGGGCTAACCTCGGGCATCCTGATCTCCATTCCGGCGATGTTCAACGGCGAAATGGTTTCCATGCCGCTGCTGGCAGGCGTGGGCGTACTAGGCGGCGTGCTGCGCGACATTGCCCCATCGACCGATGAAATCTGGCGCTTCTCGCCGTTCTTCGACTACAACGTTTACCGGCTGTTTCGCAGCAAGTACGATATCCGGATCACGTTGTTTCAGCTTTTCTTTGCCGTCTCCATTCTGTTCTCGGAATTTCTGCGGTGGAGCGTGTGGAAGGTATTTTCGGCGCAGCGAATCTTCTCGCTGTACTCCCAGGTGGAGGCGCCCGGCTGGATGGACCACTGCGCGATTTTCGCCACTACATTGTTCGCCACGGCGTTGCCACTGAAGATCTGGAATGCGACAAGGAACGAGAAGAAACTGGAAGCGCAGCAGAAACTGCTGAACGAAGCGCGGCTCAGCGCGCTCACTCGGCAGATCAATCCGCACTTTCTGTTCAACACGCTGAACTCCGTATCTTCCCTGATCCGAACGAATCCGGATCAGGCGCGAACGGTGGTGTATAAGCTTTCGAACATTCTGCGCCGCCTGCTGCGCAAGCAGGAGAATTTGAATCCGCTGCGCGAAGAGATGGAGTTCATCGAAGATTATCTTTCCATTGAAATGGTACGCTTCGGCGCCAAGCTCAAATTCGAAAAACAGATTGAGCCGGAAGCGGTGAACTGGCCGGTGCCAAGCATGATTCTGCAGCCGATTGTCGAAAACAGCATCCGCCACGGGCTGAGCGGAAAGGTCAACGGCGGGTCAATATGGATCCGCGGCAGCCTGACGGGGTCGCGGCTGCTGCTAACTATTGAAGACGATGGCGAAGGCATTCCCGAAGGAAAACTGGCCACACTGTTTGAGCAGGGGATCGGCGTAAACAACGTAAACGAGCGGCTAAAAGTGCTGTTTGGAACCGACTATCGGATGTCGATCGACAGCAAGCAGGGAGAGGGAACCAGGACCGAGATTGAGATTCCATATGGGACCCAACAAAGATAATGGGGATTTGATGACTTCGGGTCTGGTAGAATTAGTCGCAGCATGGAAACTCCAGTGAGCAAAGTCGGTTTTCCCGACATGCAGTGGCAGCGCGCGTCATTTCACCAGACGATTCTCGAACGAACGAAGCGCATTTATGACCGCGTGGCCGCCATATACCCAGCGTCCACGTTCTTCTTTCATTCGAGGGCACATCGCTGCGCTTTGGAAATGTCGGGGATCAAGGACGGCATGCGCGTGTTGGAAGTGGCCACCGGATCGGGCGAAATGTTCCGCAGGCTGGTGAGAGCCAACAAGAGCGGCCAGACCATTGGAGTGGACCTTTCGCCCAACATGGCAGCGCGCACGCAGCGCACCACGCGCAAGATGTTTCCCCATGCCAAGTCGCACTGTCAGGCGGTGGACGCGCGCCATCTTCCCTTCCCCGATGCCAGCTTCGACGCAGTGGTCTGCTGCTTCATGCTGGAACTGCTGGGCGAAGAGGATATCCATAAAACCCTGCATGAGTTTAAGCGTGTGTTGAAGCCCAAGGGCAGCATGACGCTGGTGCTGATAGGCCAGAATGCCGCCGGGTTCAATCGTGCTTATAAAGTGGCTACGAAAGTGGCTCCGGCGTTTTGGGGCCGTCAGGTGGAACAGCGCGTGCCGGGCTGGATTGTGAATTGCGGATTGCGCATTCTGGGCGACAAGACGATTAAGCAGACGTTCTATCCGTCGCGTGTGCTTGCCGTCAAGAAGTAGTTAGGATACGATGCGAGCGTCAGGAGACCTCGCATGCAATCTAACAGACGCAATTTTATTTCCGTCGCTGCCGCCGCACCTCTATTCATTCCATCCAGTGCGTTTGGCGCGAACGACAAACTTACTTTCGGACTCATCGCTACCGGCGGCCGCGGCCGCTATCTGCTCGACAAGTTTCAGAAGCTTGGCGCGCAGTGCGTGGCGCTTTGCGATGTATATGAGCCGAATCTGCAGGCAGCGCAGAAGATCGCGCCGGAAGCAAAACCCTACACCGATTATCATGAACTGCTAAACCGCAAAGATATCGATGCCGTGGTAATCGCATCGCCCGATCACCAGCACCGGCCAATGCTATTGGCCGCGCTCGATGCGAAGAAAGACGCGTATCTGGAAAAGCCGCTTTCGAAATCGCTGGCCGAAAGCGAGATCATGATCAAGGCTGTGCGCGCATCGAAGCAGGTGGTGCAGATCGGTATGCAGCGCCGCAGCGCTCCGGCGTTGATCAAGGCGAAGAAGTTGATGGACGAAGGCATCCTGGGCCGCATCACTTTAGCGAAGCCGCAATGGCATTGGAACGTCGCCAAGGAACTCGACAACTCGCCGCTGCCAGGCAAGCTCGATTGGGATGCGTTTCTGGGTTCGGCTCCGAAGCGCGAACTGGAGCCGATGCGGTTCCGCCGCTGGCGCTATTTTTACGATTACGCGGGCGGCAACATGACCGACCAGGGCACGCATTTGATGGATGTAGTTTTGTGGTTCACGAAAAATGGACCGCCGCAAGCGGCGATTGCTCAAGGCTATGTGGCGAAGATGACCGGCTCAGAACAGGCCGATGTTTTCAGCGCCGTGTTTGAGTTTCCGGAGATGATGGCGACGTGGACGCTCGACTACTGCAACTCGTATCAGAACGGCTGGTCAATCACGTTCATGGGCGACAAGGGCACCATGATCCTGGACGAGGATGGCTACACGGTTTACAAGGAGCCGTGGCGGCGCACCGATAAGCCGATTATGCAGGAGTTGGCGCCGGTGCCGATTGAGACGCATATTCAGAATTTCATGGATTGCGTGAAGTCGCGGCAGGACCCGAACTGCACGGTGGAGATTGCCGCGGCGGCGGTGGCTGGGCCGCATCTGGCGAACCTGGCGATGCTGCAGAAGAAGCAGGTGCGGTTGTAGCAAACTCACATTTCGCAGGCGCAACCGCCTGCGCCACCATTCAAGCTCAATCACCTCTAGCCTCTGGTGGGGCAGGCGGTTTCGCCTGCCGGAAACCTGCCAGAGGCTGCTACCTATCCAGCACCGAGTGGAAGAACTTCGCCGCGCGGTCGATGGTTTCCGTCGACCACTGCGGCATCTGCCAGAAGCCGTGCGGAGCTTTGTCAATCACAACCAGTTCCGCCGGAACGCCGAGCTTCTTCAGCCGCGCCAGAATCTGCTCTGACTGCGCAAGCGGAACCGACTTGTCTTCGTTGCTATGGATGAGCAGGAATGGCGCGGCGTCCTTGTCGAGATAATTGATGGGGGCAACAAGCTTGGCGAACTTCTGAATCTCTGGCGCCATGCGCGGCATGGTTTCGAAATCGAAGACACCCGCCATCGGCACGACGGCTTGAATGCGGCTGGAAACGCCGGGGTGGCCGCCATCGCCTTCGAGCTCTTTCGCTTTGTAGCTGGTAGCGAGCAGACCAACAAGATGCCCGGCAGCCGAACCGCCGATGGCCCCGATTGCATCCGGATTGATGCCGTATTTCTTCGCCTCGGCGCGCATCCAGCGGACCGCCGCCTTGGAATCGTTCACTTCTTCGCGCACGGTGACTTCAGGCATCACGCGGTATTCAATACATGCCGCGGCGAACCCGCGAGCGGCAAGTCCGGCAGCAATGTGGGCAAATGCGTTCTTGTCGCCGGCGCGCCAACCGCCACCGCGGATCACTACAATGCCCGGCATCAGGCCGGCGGGCTTGGCTTTGGGGCGATAAAGGTCGAGTGGGAGTTTTCTGTCGCCGTATTGGGCGTAGATAATATCTTTCTGCACCTCCACGGTTTCGGGAAGCGTGAACGGGCGCGGCTGCGCGTGTGCCGCAAAGGCAAAGAGCGGGAGCGCGATCAGAATATTTTTCATTGTCCAACCTCTAGTGCCGCGAATAGGCGGCCTGCATCATCTTGCGGATTTCCGCGCGCAGTGGCGGAATCGCTTTGTTGAAGGCCATTTTATACGATTGGCAGAAGTAGTCAAGATCTTCGAACTGCCCGCGCGCGGCGTAGCGGAAGCTGGGGCAGCCGCCGTGGCACAACTGGCGATGCTCGCACTTCACGCACTCTTCATGCGGCAACTTTTTCTTGTTGGCAAAATCGAAGCGGTGCTCGCGGGTTGAGATGTCGCGCCACGAATCGGTCATCACGTTGCCGAGTTTCCAATCGTCACTGACGAAGAAGTCGCACGGGTACACGTCGCCATTGTATTCAACTACCGCGTAGCTGTCGCACGAAGTGTGCATGGTGCAGGCGCCGGGCTTCTGTCCGGCCAGCGCTTCGGCAAGGTTGTCGAAGAAGCGGATGCGCACCGTCTTACGTTCGGGGAACCACAGGTCGAAGATCTGGCTGAGGAAGCGGCCGTACTGTTCAGCAGTCACCGTGAAGGGCAGGCGCTTGCCATGCGGGTCGAATTCGGCGAGCGGGATGAACTGCAGATTGTCGATGCCCAGGCTGCGAAAATATTTGTAGAGCTCACGCGGTTTGGTGACATTCACGTTGTTCAGCACGCACAGGACGTTGAATTCCACGCCGTGCTTCTGCATGGTCTCAATGCCGCGCATCACTTTTTTCCACGTGCCCTGCTTGCCTTTGTCGTAGCGGTAGAAGTCGTGAATTTCCGGCGGGCCGTCCATGGAGATGCCGACCAGCCAGGCGTATTCCTTGAACAACTCGCACCAGCTGTCATCGAGCAGCGTGCCATTGGTCTGCATGGCGTTCGATACGTTCTGTCCACGCTGGCCGTACTGAACCTGAAACTCGCAAAACTTGCGGAAGAAGTCGAGGCCAGAGAGCGTGGGCTCGCCGCCTTGGAACGCAAAGACGGAATTCGGGAACGAGTATTCCAGAAAGCCCTGCGTGAGCCGTTCGATGGTTTCCAGGCTCATGCGGCGATGCTGCAGGTCTTTGTATGGATCGGTATCACGGTCGAGATAGAAGCAGTAGTCGCAATCCAGATTACACAGCGCGGAAGATGGCTTGATCAACAGCGACTGAATCGGAGGCGTTGCTCGCAGAACCTGGAAGGCAGAACTCATGCCCATATTGTCTGATAACAGGGGAGAGGAATCCACCCCCTGCGACGGATCAAGCCGGCCTCGTTTGCTTTGACCAGAGAACGAGTAGTTGAACGCATCTGAAAAAGCCATCTCCAACATTTGGCATAGGCTACATGCAACGTGCTCATCACCTGCTGGGTGACTCGCATTGCGGGCAGTCTGGCGTGGGGCAAACTGGGGACAGCCCGCATGATTCCGGCAAAAGACGCCGGAAACATGTAGGCAGTCCCCAGTTTGCAGAGTCGTGCATTCCCGCAGGATTTACGGGCAACAGCTTTTTCCAGGTTAATTGAACTTGATTCCGCTTTCGGCGGAAAACTTCTGGTAGTCAGTGAAAAGCGATTCGCTTTTTTGCGGCCGGCCATTGGGCGTGAGTGACCAGCTCACGGAACGGGCGGGCAACAGAAACTCCTGGTCGCCCACTTTCTGGCGGACGTAATCGAGCACCAGATGGACTTCGCCGACAGGTGAATCGGCAGGCAGGTCGACGGAGTCGACGGTGAGGCGCAGCACTTCCAACGTCTGAACATCGATAACGACTTGTCCCTCGCAGCCCCAGTTGATGTGGCGGCTGCGTCCGTATTGACTGAAGGTAGTGCCGAATGCGGCGTGTTTCACATCGATTCCGTAGATGAGCACGGCAACCACCCGCCCATTGACTTTTCCCCAGTGGTCCCAGGAAAAGAAGGCCATGGATTTCGGATCGAAGACGCTGCGCATGGCACTGCCGAAGTCGCCCTTCCACTTTCCGCCAGTGAGTTGCTCCATGGTCTTTTTGGCCGGCTTGCCATTGATCATCGCAAGCTTGTATTTCTCTTCCTGATCGAAGAAACTCAGTTTGATGGTGAGCGCGTCAACCAGCTTCCAGGCGGGCTCCTCGTTGGCTTTCGTGGGCTTGGCGGCCGAGCGGCGAGTCTGTTGCGTGCAGAGGAAGTTGGGCAGGCTCTTCGTGTATTCGATGGCTTTGCGGCGCACTTTTTCGACCAGTTCCGATTGTTCAGAGGAAGAAGGTTTGGGTTGATCGAAGGGCTCGATCTTGAACTGACCGAAGGCAGCGAATGGAAGCAGCGCGGCGAACAGTGCAAACGCCTTTGACATGCGGGCTCCCCTATTTGGTGACAAGGATGGAATGCGAGCCATCCAGATACCCGATGAATTCGGTGCCGGCAGCAGCAGCGATGTCCTTCGATTTTTTCTTACCCGGAACGTCGAGCGGACGTTTGGTGTCGCCATCGGGGCGATGCGTGGGCGCGGAACGCAGCGAGAGCTTTGCGCCATCTACGGCATCCACTTTCAGCAGGCGGAAGGTCATCTTGCCGCCCATGCCAAGGATTTTTTTCTTGGCCTGCGTAATCTCTCCGGTGGCCTCGGCCCCTTTGGCGATGACAAGTTGCTTGGCGGCATGCACGTCTTCGCTCACTTTGAATTTCATGATCGTGCCCTCATCGGCATCGGACGGCACATCCGCGGAAAGGGTCAGTTTGACGGCGAGCCCGTCAGGAACGTTAACGGAAACACCCGCGGGCTTCTCCTGTACAACGGGCTTGGCGGCCTGGATTGGCGTTGCGGGCGGCGCAGGAGTGTTCGATGCGGAGGGCGCAACAGGACTGGGCGCGGGCGCGGAAGCCGTGGGCGCGGGAGTCACTTCTTTATTCGGGTCGATCATCAATGAGATGACGCTGGCGGGCACGCCTGCATTGGTAAGGCGAACCATCTCCGAAGGCGAAGTGTTGAACCTGGTCTGCGAACACTTGATCTGGCTGATAAGCACCTGCTCGTCTACATGGCCTTTCACCATTTCCAGAATCCTGTCGTTCGTCAGGACTTCCTGCACGGGCTGATTGAGCGCGCCCCCTGATGATTGGGCTGGCTCGCGCTGGTGCAGGAACCACCAGCCGCCGCCACCGGCCAAAGCCAGGGCAAGGCCGGCGATGGCGCCATACATTACGGTTTTCGAATTCGCTGGCACCGGCTTCGGCTGTGAAACAGGAGCCGCCATGGCGGAGGCTGTGGGCGGCAAGGTACCCGAATCGAACTGTTTTCGCAAATCGAGCAGCCGGGCGTGAACTTCACGCATCGATTGAAAGCGCTGATCGGGATCCTTGCGCATGGCGCGGAATATGATCTCTTCCAGTTGCACGGGCGCCTGTGGTGAACTGACGGAGATGGGCTGCGCTTCGTCCTTCAGTACGGCGGAAAGCGTGGAGATGCCGGTCCCGCCGTCAAAGGCGCGGCGGCTGGTGGTCATCTCATAGAGTACGGAGCCGAAGGAGAAGATATCGGAGCGGCCGTCGAGTATGCGGCCCTCGGCCTGCTCCGGCGACATGTAATTAAGAGTTCCGACGATCGAGCCGACAGCGGTGAGCGGAGTATCGGCGAGCGTGACGCTATCGCCTGAATTGCTGAGGGGCGATCCGGTCAGCTTCGCCAGGCCGAAATCGAGCAATTTCACCAGGCCGGCATTGGTCACCATGATATTCGCGGGCTTCAGATCACGGTGAATAATTCCCGCGGCGTGGGCCGCCGCCAGCGCGTCGGCAATCTGCGTGCCGTAATTCAACACCGTAGCGGCAGGCATGCCCCCGGGAGGAGTGAGTTCATGCACCGTCTTGCCCGCAACGTATTCCATCACCATGTACTGCTTGTTGCCTTCGGAAATGATGTCGTGAATGGTGATGATATTCGGGTGGTTCAATGCCGAGGCGGCTTGCGCTTCCTGCAGGAAGCGGCGGCGCCTGTCGGGATCGGCGGACATATCGGCCGGTAAAACCTTGATGGCTACAAAACGGTTGAGACGCGTATCCTGAGCTTTGTAGATCTCACCCATGCCTCCAGCGCCGAGCTTTTCGAGGAACTGATATTGATGAATTGTCTGCCCTACCATAGCAATTGAAACGAGCCCCTAGAGGTATTTATGCTACCACGAATCGGTGCAAAATCGCCGATTCCGGTTACTTCAGGCCGGCTTGCAATAAAAAGGCAGCCGCGGCAGCCGCTGTCGTTTTTCGCTTGGCTTTGACGTCCACCAGAAGCTTGCCGATGGCCTCGTTACTGATTTTCCCATCCAGTAATTTGAGCTTACTTTCCAGCAGCGAGTTGTTCGCCAGCAAAACTTCACGAACGATGATCGCGGCTGGGTAGCCGTTCAAGGCTTGTTTGTCATCCTGCAATACCTTGACTCCCGGGTCTTGAATGATTGGATCGAAGATGCTGACCACCGCCACGTGGGCAATTTTCCGTATGAGTTGCTCGGCGACCTGATTGGCATCGACCATGTTTACGCTACCGGCAATTTTCAGCGGATATGCGGAAAGCAGCGCAGGCATGCCATCCAACCGGTCCTGGAACTCCAGCGATACCGTCAAAAGAACAGGCTTACCCACACCCGCCAATTCAGAAAGCGATGAGCTGGACACTTCGTCCTTCAAGGCAGCAGCAGTATAACCAGCAGTCAGCCCGAGCGGTGCGAGCCACCTCATCTTCATGCCCTGGTATTCCTGTACCACGCGGGCGTTCAAGATGTCTTTGTCTTTGTTGACCGGCAAGCGAAAGATGGAATAGTAGGCCGAACCCGTGTCCTCAATATAGAGATCGATCTCTCCGGACAAAAGGGCCTGATGAGCGACCGCACTGCCCTGCAGGCCGGTCCTGCGATCCACTGGAACTCCAAGCTGGTTCTGCATGTGCTGGGCCAGGATCTCTCCCAACAGCGCACTTTCGACGGATAGCTTCGAGCCAACAACCAGGCGTTTCGTTGGCTGAGTGCAACCGGCGAGCGCGAGAATGCCCACCACAACGCAAAGGATATGACGATTGACCATGCAGCTTCATTGTACGCTGAGTGTGGCAGCCATGAGCGGTTTGATATGCTGGAGATTCGACTTTATCCGGGACCTCCATCTTTAATGCCATTTCAAATTCAGCCCTTTAGGGAATTCCTTGTGCGGCCAGCTCTGCCGCCAGCCTTGAACAGACTGTCAGAGCTCGCTTACAACCTGCTATGGAGCTGGGAACATAACATTCGCGGCCTGTTTCGCCGCCTCGATCCAGTACAGTGGCGTGCCAGCGGCCACAATCCGGTGCTGATGTTGGGCAGACTGCCGCAAGCCGCGTTGGAACGGGCAGCGGCGGACCCCAGATTTATCGCATTGTACCGCCGCGCCTGCGAGCGGCTCGACAATTACCTGCAGCAGTCGCAAACGCCTTCCACGCATAAACTGATCGCGTATTTTTCCATGGAATACGGCATGGTGGAATGTTTGACCATCTATTCCGGCGGTTTGGGCGTGTTGTCCGGCGACCACATGAAAGGCGCCAGCGACGCAGACCTGCCGCTGGTTGGCATTGGCCTGCTGTATCAAAAAGGCTACCTGCAACAGACGCTCAACCCGGATGGCTGGCAGACGGAAAAGAACCCTGACAACGACTTTTACACGCTGCCCATTGCGCCTGTGCTGAAAGAGGACGGCTCGGAATTGAAGGTGAGCGTAAAGTTACCTTCGGCACTTTTGTGGATCAAGGTCTGGTACGTGCAAGTCGGCCGCATTAAGCTTTACCTGCTGGACACGAATATTCCAGAAAACGGAAAGGCGGAAGACCGCGAAATTACCGCTCAGCTGTACGGCGGCGACAGCCACATGCGCATCCGCCAGGAACTGGTGCTGGGCATCGGCGGTCTGCGTGCACTCAAGGCGATGGGCCTGGATCCCACCGTTTTCCACATGAACGAAGGCCATTCGGCGTTTCTTGCCATCGAACGCATTCGCGTGCTGATGCAGGAGCAGCAGTTGGGCTTTGAAGAAGCTTTGTATGCCTCGCGCAACAACAACGTCTTCACAACACATACGTCAGTCCCTGCCGGTATCGATCTGTTTGATCCTGGCCTGATGTACGAGTATTTCCAGGAATACTGCGGCACCAACCAAATCGCCATCGACAAACTGCTGGGGCTTGGCCGGCGCAATCCGCATGATTCGGGCGAGCGTTTTTCCATGGCGATTCTGGCCATCAAAACATCTTCGTGGCGCAATGCCGTGAGCATGCTGCACCGCCACGTATCGCAAGACATGTGGTCTGAACTATGGCCGCAACTGCCGGTCTGGGAGGTGCCCATCACTTCCGTAACGAACGGGACGCACCTGCTTTCTTGGCTCAACGGCGATCTGGCTACGCTGTACGATCAGTATCTGCAGCCCGACTGGCGCGAACGCTACACCGAACAGAACGCGTGGGACACGATTGCCGACATCCCCGACCAGGAGTTGTGGGAAGCGCACCGGCGCCGCCGCCGGCAGCTGATTGTATATGTTCGCACGCGCGTCACGGAATCAGCCGCGCAAAGAAAGGCATCGGGCTCGGAGATGCGGCGGCTAGCCGACGTACTGGATCCGGAAGCGTTTACCATTGGCTTCGCGCGGCGCTTTGCAACCTACAAGCGGGCCACGCTGCTGTTCCGCGATGTGCCCAGGCTGAAACGCCTGCTGACGAATCCGCGCATGCCCGTGCAGATTGTGATCGCCGGAAAGGCGCATCCGAAAGATCACCCCGGCAAGCAGTTCATTCGCGAGATAGTACAGTTGTCGCGCGATCCGGAATTGTCGAAACGGCTGGTATTCGTTGAAGACTATGGCATCGGCGTGGCGCGCGAAATGGTGCAGGGTGTCGACCTGTGGTTGAACAATCCGCGCCGCGGCGAAGAGGCCTGCGGCACCAGCGGCATGAAGGCAGGCATCAACGGCATTCTCAACCTGAGTATTTTGGATGGCTGGTTTGACGAAGCTTACGAGTATTCCGGCGGCTGGGCTATCGGCGATCGCTCGCCGTATTCCGAAGACCAGGACGATATGCACGCCAGCGCGATTTATTCGCTGCTGGAAAACGAAATCGTGCCTGTGTTTTACGAAGGCCGGGGCGAAGATGTGCCGCATGAATGGATCCGCCGCATGAAACAGTCGCTGCGGTATTTGAGCCCGCAGTTCAATTCACAGCGCATGATCTCCGAATACATGACGCAATTGTATGAGCCTGCCCACAGTGCGTTCCAGGATGTGAGCCGCGATGGTTTTGTAGCCGCCCGGCAGCATCAGGAATGGGAAACGAAGGTGCAGGCAGCGTGGGGGCGGGTCGCGTTTGTGGGGGCCGATGGTGCACCCGATGGACCCATCACCACGGGCCGCTCTCTTCCTTTGCGGGCGAGTGTGGAGCTAGCGGGCCTGAACCCGGACGATGTGCGCGTAGAGGCCGTGGTTGGCCGCGTCGGCGTAACCGGTCAATTGGAAGAGACCGAAGTGATCATCCTGAAGCCGGTGGAATCGCAGGGTTCGGTTCATGTGTTCGCGCAGGAATATGTGCCGCATTTGACCGGGCGATTGGGTTATGCCCTGCGGGTCAGTTCAAATCACTATAAGGACCCGCTGACGCGGCCTTGCAGTGCGCTGATGAAGTGGCGGTAGCTAAGAAAAATTAGTCTTTGCACAGGCGAATCGCCTGCGCCACCC
>CAIRSA010000361.1 GCA_903881085.1 uncultured Acidobacteriia bacterium | reverse complement strand
TGGTTCATTGGGGCATTGCGGTGGAGGGCAATTGGGGTCAGACATCCCATTTTCGGCAAATACGGCCGAAAAAAGGTGTCAGACCCCAAATGCGCAGCGTCGTGCGAATTCGCTGAAGCCCATCCGACTGCTTTTTCCAGGTTGAAAGAACCGCGGTAACGAGTTTATCGTCGACGATTCGCCTGTGCGAATGCTAACTCAAAGAACAGACGTTTAGTTGGCGACCTTCACCGTTGATCTTGTTGGAGAGTGGGGAGGACCGGGTGCAAAAGTTGAACGGCCAGTCCGGACGGCTGGAGTTCCTCGGTGCCATACTTCGACGGCCATTGGCGTGGCGGCAGGTAGAGGGTGCCGAAAACCTTGTCAACGGCTGGGAGCAGTGTGGCGTAGTTTTTGTTCACGAATTCGGGACCATCGTTAGTGTGGTGCCAGTGATGGAACGCCGGGGTTGCAACCAGCCATTCCAGCGGGCCGAATCTCCAACGAAGGTTGGCGTGTATGAAAAAGCCCCAGGTTGTTCCGATGAACATGGTCAACATGGGGACGGGATCCAATTGATCGGAGGCTGGTTGGGCGAGTCCTAAGACGAACATGGGGATTAGGCCGCAGAACCTGGTGATGAGCAGATCCACCGGGTGGGCTTTGGAATTGACCAGCCAGTCCATCTCCTCCGCGCTATGGTGGACAGCGTGGAATCGCCAAAGGAAGGGAATCTCATGACTCAAACGATGGCCCCAGTAGACGCCGATTTCTCCAACAACCAGAGCAAGAAAGGCACGCAGGGGGATGGGGAGGTACGCGGCCCAAGTATAGATTGCGGCGGGTTCATACCGATGGACAACCGCGGCCAGAATGCTGACCGGAAGAGCCAGTAGCAGTTTGGGAGTGAGGCTGCTGAGGAAGTAGAAAACAACGTCGGTTGCGAACGACTTGCGGAGGTATTTCTGGCGGTGTAGCCCGAAGTATCGCTCGAGCGGGGCAAATACGGCAGAGAGCAATGCGAACCAGACGCAAAGCGAGGCTAGAGTCCAAATGACGCCCTTGATTTCCATGGGTGATCTCACGCATTGATCGGCAGATCACGGCAGGGGCGTTAGGGCGGGTGGAATGCTAGCGCCGATGGAAGCGGGATTTTGCGGCTACGAGCATTGCACCTAAGCCTACTGCAAGCATCCCGATGGAGGCCGGTTCCGGCACGGTAGCGGTAAGTGACACGCCATCGAGCAGAACAACGGGAGGCAAGCCGACAGGCGTGCCGATGGCCATGAATGACAAGAGCTCGCTGGTGGCGTTGGCGGTAAATGTTTGGGTCACTTGAAACCACTGGTTATTGGCAGCTTCAGTGAAACCTTGCGCCGGAGTTGAGACGATTGCGGTGGTATAGGTGCTATTGACGCCGGTCCCCAGACTGAACTGAACCTGCTCAGTGGTCGCACCCGACTTGCTTTGCAACTGCCCAGCTGCCCAATCGAACGTAAGCGAGTAAGTCTGATTGATGGTCAGATTGCTGATCATTTGGGTGATGGGGGCATCGAAGCTTGTGTCGCCGTCGAGCATGATGAAGTTTCCGCCGTCCTGGCTTAGATTCGGCAGCGACCATAGTTTTTCAGCATTGGAATTCCATTGATTCAGCGCTGAGGTTGTGGTGGAAGTACCGGCAAAGAAATAGATATTGTAGGCGCTGGGGCCGGTGGCGGTCCAGCCTGTTACGGCGGTGCTTGTGCTGCCATAAGCGGGGCTGAATTCGCTATTGACGGTGAAATTGGAAAGCTCAAAGGATCCGTTGGTGACCAGGTTTGCGGCGGAAAGTGGGCTGATCAATGCCAGTAGGGCAAGGGAAGACAGACCGATCCGAATGGATTGAACGCTCATGAAGACAATCCTATGCGCCAGAGCATGTTCTTCCTATAGTATTGAGGTCACAAATTTTATCTCTGAAACCCCTAGTGGACTAAGGGGACGATATCTTAGTTCTTTGGGGCGGCCAGACCTAGAGGTTGGAGTCTTACAACGCCTCATCCACCGGTTTTCTGACCAAAGCGCGAAACATCAGGTAGGAAATGGGGTGCATGAAGCCCATCATGATGAAGATGGCATTGTAGGAAAAATACTGCACGATGTAGCCGGTGAGCATGGTGAACAACGTGCCACCGACGCCGTTTCCGAAAGCGACAATTCCGCTGACGGAGCCTACGACTCGAAGCGGGTAAATGTCGTTGGTGATCGTCATGATGTTGGTTTTCCAGGCCATGTGGGCAAACGTCACCAGGCAGATGAGTGCGAGCGCCAGTTCGCGCGAAGGCGTGTACGCAATGAGAATGCTGACCGGCATGACGGCGGCGAACGGCCACATGCCGGCGCTGCGGGCGGCCAGGACGGGCCAGCCGCGTTTAATCAGGTAGCCAGAGAGCAGGCCGCCGAAGATGGCGCCTGCATCGGCGGAAAGATAGGGCATCCAGGCGAGCATGCCCATTTCGGCGATTGTGAAGCCGCGCTTTTCAACCAGGTATTTGGGGAGCCAGAAGAGATAGAACCACCAGACTGGATCGGAGAGAAAGCGGCCTAGCAGCAGGCCCCAGGTCTGGCGGTATTCGAGGAGGCTGAGCCAGCTCTGTCGCGGTTGGCTTGCCGTGGCGGCGGGCAATTCGGGAACGCGGTAGATGAGGAGCCAGGCGGCGAGCCAGATAAAGCCGAGAGCCCCGGTTGTTACGAAGGCCGTGCGCCAGCCGTAGGCGAGCAGGATCCAGGTGACAGCGGGGGGCGCGATGATGGCTCCGACGCTGGCGCCGGCGTTCACGAGTCCGTTGACGAAGGCTCGCTCCTTGGCGGGGTACCATTCGGAGATCACTTTGATTGCGGCCATGAAGTTGCCGGATTCGCCGAGGCCCAGCATGACGCGGAAGATGCCCAGATGCAGTCCGTTGCCGGCGAAGCCATGGAGCATGTTGCTGGCCGACCACCACGTGATGAAGACGGCCAGCGAAACGCGTGTGCCCCAGCGGTCGACTAGCCAGCCGGAGCCCAGATACATCAGCGTGTAGGCGATGAGGAATCCGTTGAGGATGTAGGAGTATTCCAGGGCGCTGAGGTTCATCTCTTTGGTCAGCGTGGGGGCCACAATAGAGAGCGTCTGGCGGTCAATGTAATTGATGACCGTCGAGAGAAACAGTAGCGCGGCGATGATCCAGCGGAGTGGAACCCGGTTCACTTACGAATCCTGCTTGATCCAGTTTCGCAGGAATTCCAGTTCGGCGAGGCTGCGGGCATCGAGTGCGGCAGTTGGGTGGCGCACGGTTGCGCTGTCGATGATGCCGGCGGCCTTCAGGTTGTTTTTCATGGCGGAGACGCCCATGCCGGGCTGGAGTTCGAAGCGGGCGAGCGGGAGGATGCGCGTGAACAGGCGCCAGGCGCCTTCGATGTCGCCTGCTTCCTTGCGGTTCCAGATTTCGACGAATTGCGGGATCATGTCGCTGCCGGGCATCATGCCGCGTGCGCCGCGGTCCATTTCTTCGAGCATGAATTGGCAGTTGAGGCCGCCGAAGGCCACCACTTTATCGCCGCCGGCAGCGAGGAGGGCGGTGGTTTTGGGCGCGGTGGGAGGGGCTTCGACTTTGACGTATTCGACGTGTTCGATTTCTTTGGCCATGCGGGCGAGCAGGGCGGCGGGCATGGCGACTTGGGTCATCAGCGGGGCGTCCTGCACCATGATGGGGATGTTGACGGCTTTGCTGATGGCATCGTAGTAGAACATGAGGCCGTCGCCGTCGGTCTTGAGGAAATAGGGCGGCAGGACCATGAGCGCGTTGGCGCCCAGGCCTTCGGCTTCTTTGCTTAGTTCCACTGCGGTGACGGTGGCGGTGTGGCCGCTGGAGGCGACGAGGGGTACACGTCCGTTGACTTCCTTGACGATGAGCTTGAGCAGCTCAACGCGTTCGGAGGTTGTCAGCGCGTAGCCTTCGCTGGCGTTGCCGAACAGACCCAGGCCGTGCGCGCCGGAGTCGAGCAGGTGGTGGATCAGTTGCGCTTGCGACTTGTAGTCAACAGAACCATCCTCGTAAAAGGTGGTGTTGAGAATTGGGAAAATGCCTTCCAGTTTAGCCATCGAATTTACCAGGGTAGCAGGACTGGATCGGGAAAGTAAAGTAAAAAATTTCAGAACGCAGTCAGGCGTAGCTGGCCACGGCGCCCATGTTCTTTTCCCCGCGCTCGCGTTCGGCGCGTTGCAGGTAGCCGCTTTCGCGGAATGCCGCCATGGGGTTTTCGGCCAGGCCTTTGGACTTGCGCCACTCGCGGATGGCCGGGCGGACGTCGGTGGAGAACGCATCCTTCAGGCAGCCTTCGGCATCGACCAACTCGCAGCTCGTTTGCAGCGGGAGCAGCTTCTTGTGGTCGACCAGCGCGGCCTTGGCGTACAACTCCTGCGCGGTTTCGACGGTCTGGATCATCGCTTCGATCTTGCCCTTCAGGTTGTGGCTCTGATCGATCATGTAAGCTATGTCGCCGCGCTTACCGGTTTCGAATTCGAACAACATGATCTCATGGAAGATGCGGAAGACCTGGTAGGGATCGATGGAGCCCATGGTCAGATCGTCGTCGGCATAGCGGCGGTCATTGAAGTGGAAGCCGCCGAGCATGTCTTCGGAGAGCAGCCAGGCTACGATCTGCTCGATGTTCTGGGCTTGATAATGGTGGCCGGTATCTACCAGCACCTTCGCACGTTCGCCCGAGGCGCGGGCCATCAGCAAGGCCATGCCCCAATCGGCAATATCGGTGTGATAGAACGCCGGCTCGAAGGGCTTGTACTCAACCAGCATGCGCTGATTGCCGGACATTTTGGAATGCACTTCCTTGAGGGCCTGTTCGAACCATGCGCGTCGATGGCGGATGTTCTGCGTGCCGGGATAGTTGGAGCCATCGGCAAACCAGAGTGAGAGATCGCGGCTACCGAGTTCGGTCATGATGCGCACGCTGTCGAGAATGTGGGCCTTGGCGGCATCGCGCACGGCGGCATCGGGATTGCCGAGCGAGCCATGCTTGTAGATCTGATCCTGAAACACGTTGGGGTTGATCGACCCGGGACGCACGCCGTACTTGTTGCCCAGCGCGTTCACTTCGGGGATGCTATCGACGCCGTTTGGAAAGTCCCACAACACGTGCAGGGCGACGGTGGGGCAGGCTCCGGTGAAAGCGTGGACCTGGCCTGCGTCGGCGAATTTTTCTTCGGTGTTGGTGGCCGCGCCAGCCTGTTGGAATTTGCCAAAGCGCGTGCCAGTGTTGGCGAAGCCCCAGCTGGGGAGCTCGACGTGGAGAGAATCTAGAGCGAGGAAGATTTTTTCGGTGTTCATGGAGGATTACTCAAGCCAATCATATCGCTTGCGCAAGCACGAAGGAAAGGGATATAACTTGGCCGTGCTGCTTCCACTGTTATTGCTACTGAGTGCCGCCCATGCGGCTGTGCCTGTTGATGTGACCGCGGTGAAGCCGGGGCCGATCAAGGTTTCCTCGGACGCGAACTCACTGAAGGTGGACTGGCCCGATGCGGCGGGACAGGTGTGGAGCGCCGTGTTTTCGCTGGACCCGGCCAAGCCGCTAATCAATTCCATCGGCACAGGCGGCAAAGCAGTGATCGAACGGGCGCGGCCTTATTATAGGGTGCAGACTGGTAAGCGGCGCGGCGGGTGGGACGCATTCTTCGACTTTCCGCCATCGCATCCTGAAGGCACGCGCAGCTTTCAAGGGGACTTCAAATTGACAGCGGCCACGGCGCGCAGCGAGGATCAGCATTTGGTCGTATCGTTCGCAGGGCTGCGCATGGGGATCTTTGAAGGTGCGATCGAATACGTGTTTTATCCTGGAGGCCGGTTGATCGCCCAGCGCGCCACGGCAAAGACGAATGAGCCGGAAGTTGCGTACATGTTCGACGCAGGCATTCGCATGACGGCTGAGGCCGACCGCCGCGCCGGCAATAACATGGACACGAAGGTTTCGTATTTCGATACGACGGGGGAATTTAAAACCGTTGCATCGACGGGTTCGGACTTCCAGTACACTTCTGTGCGGCATCGCGCCATCGCGGCGAAGATGGCCAATGGCAGTGTGGTGGCCTTCCCTCCCCCGCATCAATACTTCTTCGCCCGCGATTACACCACCAACATGGCGCAGGCGTGGCATTCGGCGTGGCGCGGCACCGTGGCGCTGGGTGTGCGGCAGTTGCCGGATGACAACTCGCCGTTCTACCCGTGGATGAACGCGCCGCCTGGCACCGAGCAGAAGATGACGATGTTTCTGTACGTGGATGAACGCTCCACGCGCGAGGCGATGGACGATGTGCTGCGGTACACGCATAACGACAAGTTCGTGAAGCTGGATGGCTACAAGACCGTGGCCCCGCACTGGCATCTGGCTTACACGGTGCAGGCCATGGAGAAGGGCTTGGCGTGGGAGCCGCCTTTTAAGCCGGTGCTGAAGGCGATGGGCGTGGACGCGGCGATCATCATGGACTTCCATGGAGACGGGCATCCGGCCGACACTACCGATCTGCGTCTGCGCGAACTCGACGCATTTTTCAAAGCGTGCCGCGCGCAATCGGACAAGGATTTTCTGCTGATCCCATCGGAAGAGGCTAACTCGCATCTGGGCGGGCACTGGGCGGTGATTTTTCCCAAGCCTGTCTACTGGTTCATGAAGCGCGCGCCGGGTGAGGATGTGCGGTCAACGCATGCGGAGTTTGGCAAGGTTTATCGGGCCGGGAATGCGAATGACTTCTTGTCGATCGCGCGCGCCGAAGACGGTTTCATGTACCAGACGCACCCGCGCACGAAGGGCTCCACCGGCTTTCCGGACAACATCCGCGAGACCGAACATTTCCGCGACGAGCGCTATTTCGGAGCGGGTTGGAAGGCGATGCCCACTGACCTTTCGTCGCCGCGGGAGGGCGAGCGTTCGTTGAAGCTGCTTGACGATATGAACAACTGGGGGATGAAGAAAAAAATCTGGGGCGAGGTGGATGTGTTCCAGTTGGATTCCACGCACGAGCTGTACGCGCACATGAATGTGAACTACGTGAAGATGCCGTCGTTGCCTTCGTTCGATCACTATGGCGATGTGCTTGGGCCGATCAAGCGCGGTGACTTCTTTGTAGCTACGGGCGAGGTGCTGTTGCCGAAGGTCGACATTCGCGCAGGCAAGGACGACAATGTCGAGGTGGAATACAAGGTGCAACACACGTTCCCGTTGGAGTTCGCTGAGATAGTGTGGGGCGACGGCACAACCACGCATCGTGAATTATTTCCGCTGCATCAAGTCTCCGAATTCAAAGGCGCAGGCGGCACGCTACACGCCACGTTGAAAAACTGGAAGTGGGCGCGCTTTGCTGTGTGGGACATCGCTGCCAATGGTGCTTTTGTAAACCCGGTACAGCACAATAAGTAAGTGCGTTCTTTTTTGCCGGACATTACTCCGCTCAAGCGGAGCAACGATTTTCGCCTGTTATTCTTTGGCCAGTTCATTTCCGGCTTCGGATCATCGCTGACCTATGTGGTGCTGCCCGTGCAGATGTTCCATTTGACCCAGTCCACTGCGATGGTAGGGTTGTTGGGTGTGGCAGAATTCGTGCCGATGCTATTGGTGGCATTTCTGGGCGGTGCGCTGGCCGACCGCTTCAACCGGCGGCTGCTGCTACTCGGGGCGGAAGCGCTGATGGCCATGAGCATCGGGGCGCTCACCGTAAATGCGATGCTTCCACATCCTCACGTGGGCATGCTGTTCGCTGCCGCTTCATTGCTGGCGGCGCTGAATTCCATCCATCGGCCGGCCATTGAAGCGATGACGCCGCAGTTGCTGCTGCCTGAAGAGATCACCTCAGCCGGAGCGCTGAACTCCATCCGCTGGAACATTGCGTTCATTGCAGGGCCAGGACTCGCGGGCTGGATCGCTATCACCTACGGGCCGGCGGTGGCTTTTGGAATCGACGTGACTACGTACCTGTTCGCCTCGGCCGCACTGCTCGCCATGAAGCGCAAGGAGTTCCACGGAGGCGAAGAGGGCGCTATGAACTGGCATACGCTGGCCGAGGGATGGCGGTATGCGCTGCAGCGGAAGGATCTGTTGGGAACGTACCTGATCGACATGAATGCCATGTTCTTCGGCATGCCGAATGCCCTGTTTCCAGCCTTCGGCGCGGTGTTTGGCGCGCAGTATACGGGTTGGCTGTATGCCGCGGGGCCGGTGGGCGGTTTGCTGTTAAGCCTGACCTCTGGGTGGACGCGGCGTATCCATCGCCATGGACTGGCCATCGCGTGGGCCGCTGGATTGTGGGGCGCGGCGATCATCGGCTTCGGCTTGGCATCGAATCTTTGGGTGGCGCTGGTGTTCCTGGCGCTGGCCGGCGCGGCCGATATGGTGAGCGGAATTTTTCGCATGACGGTGTGGAACCAGACGATACCGGCGCGCCTGCGCGGACGGACCGCGGCCATCGAAATGGTGAGCTACTTGAGCGGGCCTTATCTGGGCAACGCCGAAGCAGGCTTCGCGGCGCGGTTGATGGGGCTGGGGCCTTCGGTAGTTGCGGGCGGCGTGCTTTGCGTGTTGGGTTCGGTGGTGATTACGATGGCCCTGCCTGAGTTTCGCAAATATTGTGGTAAAACAATAACCATTGGCGGATAACGCAAACCAGTTCACACAATTACTGCACGATTGGAGCGGCGGCGATCAGGCGGCGCTGGACCAACTGGTCCCAATCGTCAACGGAGAGCTGCGCAAACTAGCGGCCAGCTTCATGAACCGCGAGCGGCCCGGCCATACGCTGCAGCCGACGGCGCTGGTGAATGAAGCCTATATGCGACTGGTGCAGCAGGACCAGCCGGAGTGGCAGAGCAAGGCCCATTTCATGGCCGTGGCGGCGCAGTATATGCGGCAGATTCTGGTGGACCACGCGCGCAAGCGGCGTGCGGAAAAACGCGGCGGCGGAGAGCAGGCGGTTACGCTCGATAACGTGAATGCGTTTCTAACGGGGCGGCCAGTGGAGTTGTTGGATCTGGACGAGGCGCTGACCGAACTGAGTGCGTTCGATGCGCGTAAAGGACGCGTTGTGGAGATGCATTTCTTTGGCGGCATGAGTCAGGAAGAAGTTGCCGTGTCATTGGGCGTGCATGTGAACACTGTTGCCCGCGAGCTGCGGTTGTCGCGCGCCTGGTTGAAAACGCGGCTGGCAGAACCTGAAAAAAAGATTTAAATTTCGTTGTGGGTTTTTTCGTGGTTGTGCGCCCAGTGAGATGTACGGCGGAATCGCTGAGACAAAACGAAAAGAGGAGATCATCGAAATGAATATCAAAACCAACGTGAAGGCCGGCGGGCTGCGCGTTAACCACAGCCAGGGCGGATTGAAAACGAAGTCCGTGCTTAAGGCCGGCGGGATGCGCAACAACCACAATCAGTCGAAGTAGTGATCAAGACCATCGGAGCCAATGTCCGGGCAGCGTGTCAGGTATGCTATTACTGGACAATTGGCCCCGAAAACCTATGACCCCGGAACGCTGGGCAAAGATCGAAGAGCTGTTTTTCGCGGCGGCGGAACTGCGCGATGGCGCGCGTGAGGACTATCTTCGCGAAGTCTGCGCAGGCGATGCCGAGCTGCGCAAACAGGTGGAGGACATGCTCGCAGCCGATGACGGATCGGGCACGGAGTTCCACGATGCGGTCCATGGCGAAGCGGTGGCCCTCAATGAATCCGCGGCCGCCGGCAAGCGCTTCGGCAACTGGCTGGTGACGGGCATAATCGGCAAAGGCGGCATGGGAGCGGTCTACCGCGCCGTCCGCAACGATGAACAGTTCAAGCAGGAGGCCGCAGTCAAAGTTCTGCGGTGCGGACTGGATTCCGAATTCGCGCTGGCTCGGTTCCGGCACGAGCGCCAGATCCTGGCTACACTCGAACACCCCAACATCGCGCGGCTGATCGATGGGGGCCAAGACGGCGAACCCTACATCGTACTCGAACTGATTGCAGGCGTACCGATCACCGATTTCTGCCGCGAGCGGAAGCTTTCCATCGCCGACACCTTGCGCCTGTTCCGCACTGCGATGGGGGCGGTGCAATATGCGCACCAGCGGTTCATTATCCATCGCGACCTGAAGCCCGCAAACATTCTGGTGACCGCCGATGGCACACCGAAGCTGCTCGATTTCGGCATCGCCAAACTGAACGATCCCGATTACCACACCGAGACACTCGCTCAAACATCGACAGGCATGCAGATGATGACGCCTGACTACGCCAGTCCGGAGCAGGTGCTGGGCCAGCCGGTGAGTGCAGCGAGCGACGTGTACTCGCTGGGCGCGGTGCTGTATGAACTGCTGACGAACACGAAGCCGCATCGCATTGAGCGGTACGACGCGTTGGAGATCGCGCGCGCGGTTTGCGAAACCGCGATCGTTGACCCGGCCAGCGTGCGGCAGGAACTGGCCGGCGATCTGGACGTGATTCTGATGAAGGCGCTGAGCAAGGAGCCGGAGCGGCGCTATGCCAGCGTGCAGGAGTTCGCCGACGACATCCAGCGCTTTCTGGATTTCGAGCCGGTGCGGGCGCGGCCGGATACCACTTGGTATCGCACTCGCAAGTACGCGCGGCGGCACTGGGTGGGACTGGTGGCGGCGGCTTTCAGCGTGACGGCTTTGTGCGTGGGAACTGGAGTGGCTCTTTACCAGGCACGGCAGGCACGGGCGCAGTTCAACGATGTGCGGCAACTGGCCAATAAGTTTCTGTTCGAATTTCACGACGCCATTGCCAACACGCCGGGCACCTTGAAGGCGCGCGAGTTGGTGGTTTCGACGGCGCTGGAGTACCTGAACAAGCTTTCCGCTAGGGCGGCGGACGATCCGGGGCTCCAGTGGGAAAGAGCGACTGCCTATGGCAAGGTGGCCGAGGCCCAAGGAGCAGCTGGTGCGCCGAGCCTGTCGCGGCCGGCCGATGGGGTAGCGTCGTACGAAAAGGCCTTCGTTTTGGCGAGAGCTTTGGCGGATAAGAGGTTGCTGAGTGTTTCGCAGCAAGAGGCGTTTGTAAAGATGCTCTCTTTAGCTGGTCAAATGCACCGCGGCTTGCACCAATATGATGCCGCTAAGAAACTTGGCCAGGAAGCCGTGGAGAGGAGTTCACAACTTTCCGCGGCAACAAAATGGCTGGCTTTGTTTCATTTGTCGGCCACGCTTGGCAGAGCAGGCGAATTGCTGGAAAGCGTGGAGATACAGTCCAAACTGCTCCCAATTTCCAGGGAGATCGTAAAGAGTGAGCCAACGATTCAGAATAGAAACAGGCTGGCGCACGTGCTGGTATATCTGGGCTACGCTTTATCCAGCTTGACTCGCTTCGATGAGGCACGAGCTCTTGAGATGGAGTCCATGGAAATATACCGTGCTGTGCTGAAAGAGCTGCCTGGAAACAGCCTGTCGCAAGGACATGTCTCAACCAATTTGACTTTCCTTGGCGTGTTGGAAGGCTCTGGGGAAGGGCCATCCGCGGGCAATTGGAAAGAGGCCGCACGATATTTTTCAGAGGGGCTGGAAATCACGAACAGGGCAATTGCGGCCGATCCGAACGATAAAGAATCGCACCTCAATGCAGTGCGCTTTCATATTCAAATTGCCAGTACACTTGCGGAGTATAGCCCAGCCGACGCGCTTCGGCACGCGCAAGCTGCCATCGCCATTCTGGATGAGACAAAGGTAGGCGTTGGGTGGGATTGGGTGTCCAGCCGCCTCTTGAGTGGTAACGCATTGCGAAAGTTGCGCCAATTTGCGGCGGCGGAGAGGATGCTGAAAGCGACAGAGAGCCGGATCAAGGAGCCTGGCGTTGACAGGGAGGGGGACCTGGAGCTAGCTTGGGCACAATTCGAATTCGCCATCGGGAAAGCACAATCCGGGCATCTGGAAAAAGCGATTGCAATCCGGGAGAGTGCGCTGGCGAAGGAGCCAGTTCCCAACGTGGCATGGACCCTGGTGCAGGCGCTGGAATTCGCGGCGGAGGTAGAGCCTGCCTCGTCGGCGCTGCGCCGGAAGCGGATTCAGGCAGTGTGGAGCGACCAGAATCGCCGTTATCCGGGCTCGCCTTATTTGGAAGCACGGGCATCGAAAAAATAATTTTGGAAATTTGTTGTGGGTTTTCTCCTTCCTCTGCGCCGAGTGAGATGTACGGCGGGAATCGCTGAACCAAGACGAGAAAAGGAGATCAACAATATGAATATCAAGACGAACGTGAAGGCCGGCGGGTTGCGAGCCAACCACAACCAGATTGGGCTGAAGGCGAAGTCGGCCGTGAAGGCGGGCGGAGTCAACTTCAACCACAACCAGGGCGGGCTGAAGGTGAAGAGCGCTGTGAAGGCCGGCGGGATGCACTCCAACCACAACCAGAGTGGGCTGAAGGCGAAGTCGGCCGTTAGGGTGGGCGGAGTCAACTTCAATCACAACCAGGGCGGGCTGAAGGTGAAGAGCGCCGCGAAGGCCGGCGGGATGCGCGTCAACCACAACCAGTGCAAGGCATAGTTGCTCAGTAATGGGGCGTCAGCCTGAACAGGACTGACGCCCTAAATTCGCGCGGGTTCCTGCCCTTTTTTTCCCTTCCGGTGTAACGATTAGACATCTGGCGCGTATCTCCAACATGGTTCCTTAGAGCGCTTCCTTCTTCGCCACCATCTCCAAAGTATTTATAGTGGTCATTCTCTTTCTTAATTGCCTGGATGTGCAGGACGTGAAGCCGGAGCGCAAGGTGCAGGCGAATGTGGTGACGTCAGAACCAGGTCCACAACTTCGGATGGCGCAAGCAGAGCGTGCTCGTCACCTGCCGGGTGACTCGCATTGCGGGCGGTAT
>CAIRSA010000360.1 GCA_903881085.1 uncultured Acidobacteriia bacterium | reverse complement strand
GGCAGTTGCCGGATGAACAGACGTGGCAACTGGTATCGTATCTCCGCCGCCTGCCGTTGACGGCTTCTTAGAAGAATAAAAGCAGAAAGGAGATCATGATGAAGTTTTCGGTAGAGACTGACGGAAAAACACTCGGAACTACGAACCCTACTGCCGGAAAAATGTTGCGCTTCCCACTTGAAGTAGGCTTGCAATAACGAGACCATGTTGAGCATAAAATCAGGAACGGAGTTATCGACTGATGAACTACCTTCTCGGCTATGACGAACGCTCTGCGGATACTTTTATCGACCGTGGCGCTGAGCAGCAGTGCCTCAATCTTGCGCCGTTTGTGCATAGGACGGACGAAGGCTCCGCGAGCGAAGCATTTGACAGGGTATTGTCGGCGCTGCGCGCTCGCCTCGCGTCGACCGACTCGCTCGTCACTTCAAACGAGCCCCTGAATAACGACCTTCGTGCAGCACTGCGGCGCAAAGTCGCGCTCAGCAACGAGGAGTACGCGCGCGTCAACACCCTGATTACGCTATACATTAGAAAGTTTCATGGGGACGCGCAGCCCAAGGTCGAGTGGATGCAGTGCCCGGGGTCGCATCCAGGCGCGTGGGAGCCGAACACTCTCTACGGTCGCTACGGCATCGTGGAACTGCGCGTGTTGGAGAATTGGTTGCAAGACAAAGAGGGCTTGTTGGTTGAGTATCGCAAGGTCGTTGAACAGTATTCGGACGAAGCCTATATGTACCGCGGCCAAGCCTCTAGGCACTGGCTGAGCTCCGACGATAAGAACTACAATTTGCGCGCGCTAATGACCAACGCCGGTTTCTACCCGGCGCTGGCCGGCGGAGGGGAAGACTTAAACTGCTGGGCAGAGGAGTATCTGGCAGCGCTTGCGGCATCGAAGCGTTTATTCTCGGTTCCGGGGGGGGTATCCTTTTTACTTCGCGACACAAGGGCACCTGTATGCCAAAAGTGGCGTGATTGCTGCCGATTACATCAATTTCCCCGATCCGACGGTGTTTTACTCCATGCTCGCCGAGCACGACGTGTTATTCGTGACGCCGTTCGCAGCGGAGGTGGGCGAGACTTTCGCCACGGGGCGGCTGTTTCAGCTCTACACCGATATCGTCATTCCGACATTCTCGCTGCATACGTTGCAGTCACACATATCGACGTACCCGAACCGACCCCACGGCTCCTGGCGCGCGACCTACCAACAATTGGTAGCAGATATCGATGTGGCGCGTTCCGCGAGCGCCCCTTTAGTCTTTTCTTCGCCGCCAGCGGTTGCTACGGTATGCCGCTCTGCCGCTACGTCTACAGGCGCTACGGCTGCGCGTCAGTATATTATGGCAACCATCTGAACACGCTGTTCGGCGTGCGCATGGCGTGCAATGACAACTTTCTTTCCGGCCGACGTAATCTCCAATATTGGACGCGTAGCGGACTGAGTGCGGTCAAGAACGTGGATCGTATTGATGGCGGACGCTACACGTGAACAGGTTACGGGGCGCTGATTGGCCGGAGTCGAGAGCATGAACCGACGAATTATCGTGAGTGCCAACTGTCAAACCGGCGGCGTCGCAGCTGCGCTTGCGGCTATCTTGCCTAGTGACCAGATTATCCCCTTTCCGTTGCCGGTAGTGGGCGATACGGAGGGGTCAGGCAAGCTTAGAGACACCTTGCGGATGGCGGATATATGGGTGTCGAGTGGGCGCTACGAGTTCGCCGAGGCCGCGGAACTGGAACATTTGCGTGCCAAGGGTGGGATTATCAAAATTCCGGAGGTCTGGTTCGCCGCGTTTCACCCCGATATCGTGTATGCGCGCCAGACGTCCACCGGGGAACTCACGATACCCCACTACAATTCTGGGATCGCCGTCTGGGCGTATCGGCACGCGATTGATGCGGAGGATGCGGCGAAACTCTTTAGCGATCGTAGCTATCGTGAACTAGGCTATTTTGAATGCTGGAATGCGAGCGTGGCGGAACTCGAGCGGCGTTTCAAGCCTACCGACGTCGACTTCTCGCAGTTCTTCCTCGCGGTAAAGCGTGATGGGCTGTTCATGCACTCGCTGAATCACCCCATGCCGCCCGTACTCTGCCGCCTAGCTGGGCAGATCGCGATTCATCTTGGTGCGGATGCTTCCGTACTGGAGCGGCGGGTGCAGATAAACGACGGTCTGCTCGCGACGATATGGCCCGTCTATCCGGCCATCGGCGAGAGGCTTGCAGTGATCGGATCTTATGACTGGAAGGTGGACGGCGTTTATTATTCGGGGGTGCGCGCATACTTAGACTTCGCTTACGCGAGTTACGAGAGCAAGAACATCCGCCCTCACGATCTCACCGCGTTGGGCATCGACCCGGTGCTCTACGACCGTGTGCTAAGTGCGCAATTGAGGGCGAAGCCATGAGCAATCCTTACAAGAACATCGACGACTATAGCTTCTGGTCCCGGGCAATGACCACGCCTGCTCCGGCGCATGTAGATCCGGTTGTGCGCGCAAGCCATATCGGCTTCGACGACAAAGTAGCCACGATGGGCAGTTGTTTCGCCCAGCATCTCGCGCGTCACATCCAGCGCTCGGGACTGAATTACTATGTCGCGGAGTCAGCACCCGACGGGATGAATGATGCGCTCGCACGGGAGCGCAATTACGGTGTGTTTTCGGCGCGCTACGGCAACGTCTACACAGTCAGACAGGCGGTACAGTTGTTCGATCGTGCTTTCGGAGGCTTCGAGCCGGTGGACGACGTGTGGCAGCGAGGTGAGCGCTTTGTGGACGCATTTCGTCCGCAGATCGAGCCCGAAGGCTGGGAGAGCGCTGCAGCAGTGAGGCTTGCGGCGAGGACGCACCTGAACGACGTGCGCGACGTTTTTGCGAGGTGCGACTGGTTCGTGTTCACCTTAGGGCTGACCGAAGCGTGGCGCTCTAAGTCAGACGGAGCAGTCTACCCTATGGCACCCGGCGTGGCAGGAGGCGCATTCGACACGGAGCGCTATGAGTTTATCAACTTCACCGCGCAGCAAGTGACGGACGATCTGGTGGAGTTAATCCAGCGAATCCGCGTCGTCAATCCGGGTGTGCGCATCCTCCTGACAGTGTCTCCCGTGCCGCTGATCGCGACCTACGAGAAGCGTCACGTCTGGGTGTCGACTACCTATAGCAAGGCGGCTCTGCGCGTCGCTGCGGACGAGGCGGAACGCCGATTCGAAGAGGTGATCTATTTCCCATCGTACGAAATCATCACCTCGCCCGCGGCAGGTGGAAAATACTATGCCGACGATCTTCGCCAGGTGACCGATCTCGGCGTGAAACACGTGATGCGCTTGTTCGGTAAGCATTTCCTCCCCGTAGGCTCGGAAAACCAAGTGGGCTCTACCCCCGCCGTCGTCAGCACTTCGTACCTGCCACTGGACGAAGCCGGCGTCGTGTGCGATGAGGAAGTGATCGAAACGGCGCTGCGCGAGAGTGGCTTCAATGTAAAGTAAAAATACTCACGCCGAAGCTTCGGCAGCATAAAAGAAATCATATAGTTGCTGGAGCACGTAAACACACTTACATGGCCCCGCCATTCACATTACCAAAAACCCAACTACGCGAACATCTCGGCATCCAGTATCTTATCGACCAATCCAGTAGATGAGGCCAATGTTCCGCTAATTTACGCAGCCATCAGTGGCAAATGTTCTAACGACGGACCGGAGAAGGTAATTTATGAAGGTATGGTCGATGGATTTCATGCAGGACCAACTCGAAGACGGTAGATCGTTCCGACTGTTTAATGTCATCGACGACTTCAATCGCGAAGCATTGGGTATTGAGATCGACTTCTCTCTTTAACCCAACTTTGGCTAATCCCAGTAGGAGCTAGCGTTGAACATTCATTTCAGTGAGTGGCCGGCCAAACGAATTTTCTTGTTCCACTACCACTTTTTCAAAAACGCAGGCACTTCTCTCGATTTCCTACTGCAGAACGCCTTTCCTGCCCAATGGGAGGAGCGTGAATTAGAGAAGGAACAGCAGGTTCTTAAATGGATAAACGAGCGGCCAGAGAATGTTTGCTTCTCAACTCACACATACATCGGGCCGCCGCCCAGAGGGGAGAATTTACTTTGTATTCCGTTGGTGTTCATCAGACACCCACTAGACCGCATCGCGTCTGTATACGAATACGAACGCAATCAAGATGCACTTGGCTACGGACCCGAAATGGCAAAGCGGATGAAACTTGCCGAATACGTTCGCGAGCGAAACCAGATCGATTCTCAGGTAAGGAACTTTCACCTGAACCGGCTGGCCGTGATGGGTGGCAGTGAACCCGAGGTGCGTGCTGTAGCTGCTTTTCTGGAGAGCCTTCCATTCGTCGGCGTGGTCGACCAGTTTGAAGCGTCAATTAATCAGCTTGCGGCAATACTGCGTTTTAACAAAATGAACTCTCTCCCAACAGCAACGGCATTCGAGAATGTCAACCGAGATGTATTCGCAAGCCTGGACGCGAGATTGGAAGCGCTACGTTTAGAAGTCGGAGATGACTTTTATCAGTACCTGCAAGAATCAAATGCCGCGGACTTGGAACTTTACGAACTCGCCAAATCAAGGCTACAAATGTGACGAGTACTCTACAAACTTGACCCGAAGCCCTAATGAACTAGACAGCGCGCCTTTCAGACAATGCGGCAATGCGTGAACAAACCTGGAACGTTATGTGCGACTTTATAACCCTTGAGTCTCCAAGTGTCGCCCATGTTCCGCTCAAGATCTATTCCAGTGCCAGAGAAAGGTGTAATCTCTGACAAGAAAAAATCCCGGCGGCACATAAATGCTTGGTTTGTGTGGTTTCCGTAGGCCGAGTCGCTCACGATGAAGCGGGAGTTGTTGACTTGTAAAAGCCGAAGGTGTTCTGGAAAAAGTTCAGCGCACCTTTCGCCGTACGAGTGAACGGCATCCATTAAATACTCTGCTCGGCGTTATATTCGGTAAAAATCAAATAAATCTATTTTTCGGAACCGCCGATAATAGGCTTTTTGCGTGGCTTCGTTTCGAAGATAGTGGGTTGCGAAGCGATATGGAATCGCATCGTGGAAGATGCAAAATGTCAGTGCCTCAATTTCCTCCCTGCAAAGAAAGGGAGACGAGCGGTCCCCCGAGCCTTCAAATGGGCTTGGAGACAGAGCGATATCAGGTGCGATAGCGTTCACGTGAGCGGCAAGGATGCTCTCATCGGTCATCCGCTCCTGACTGTAGCCTGCGAGAAGCTCGCTATTATGGGCAAGGCCATACCAAATCTGGATTTCAGCGCTTGGCAACACGCTTCAAGTAATTACGCGCAGCGATTGTCTCTTCTTTTAAGTTGCCATTGAGGGATATCGTGCACTGCACTTCGCCGGTCTGGGCCATTGCGCCAAGTAGATTTGCAACGTATCGACCTATGCCTCTTACATTGCTTGCGGTCTGAAAACACTGGCCGTCGATCCAAAGATGCATGTAGTTAACCTTGCTAATGCCAAACAGGTAATTCGATGGGGCCAGACGGCCCGCGCCGCCCCTTGCGCGGCGATCTGAGCGTCACAGATTGTCGACACCGCCATTAGATGCGCAACCATCGTCTCAGGCGCAGGGGGCCTACGCGGCCTAGGCCTGAGGCCGGATAATCGCACCCGTTTAGTAAGTGGATACGTCGACGCCAAAAAAACGGCGAGTTGGTGGTTGATGAGGCTCGGCGACGGCGACGGCATAGCCAGGCGTTTCGGGCGGAAGCGATTGCTGCTTGCGAAAATAATCGGAAATCAAGTACGTTAGCTGTCTTGCCAACAGACCACTTTCTCATTGTGGCTCCCTCATTGCCTCAGACCCCGTCCGCAATGCGCCTTCCACCACGTAAGACAATATCGTCCGACTCCCCACGAGGATGTCACCCTGCAGCGTCATTCCCGATATCAGCTTAAAGTCGCTGGGCACATTGCGCAGTTTTGCTTCCGTTACCGCAACGCGAACACGGAAGTAGGGCTCAACGACCTGATTATCGTCACTCACCGTGAACGAGCCGTCGCTGATATTGGTGATGGTTCCCTTGGCAGTTCCGTGCTGCGTAAACCGGTAGGCGTCCAGCTTGATCTGCACCGGATCGCCCTTTTTCACAAAACCGATTTCACCGGCGGGAATCCGCAGATCTACCTCGACCGGCGCGCCAAGCGGCACGAGGGTGAAGAGGGGTTCCGCCTGGCTCGAAATCGCACCATTCGC
>CAIRSA010000359.1 GCA_903881085.1 uncultured Acidobacteriia bacterium | reverse complement strand
CGCTTGTTAACAGCGGTGCAGACTTGCAGAATGCAGAACCGTCATGTGTTGGGGTACCTTACTTCAGCCGTGATTTCCCACCGCCATCGAACTCCGGGCCCCACGCTGTTGCCGCCGGAACCTACCACCTGAACTGTTACGAACGAAGGTGCTCTCACAATACGGGATCGACTCTGGGAAAGTAGCAACCACCGGCGTTTCACGCACAGCGCAAAACATCTTCGGGAACCAGTGCAACACGGCGGCCACCAACTTTATTCCGTGCTCATTGCCCATGATTGACACCGGCGTCTACCAGCCCAGCAACTACCGCAACGGGTTGCAGTACAACTTCCGCGTGGATTATTACCGCGGCAAGGATCGCATCTATGGCAACCTCATCCAAAAGGTCCTCGCATCCCAGGCGACCATCGTTCGCAAAAACGTGCAGCCCTATGACAATCAGGCGGAGGTCAATACCATCCAACTGAACTGGACGCGCACCATCTCCAGCAACCTGGTCAGCGAATTCGGCTTCAGTTACCTCAATATGCTGGCGCGCAATAACGAAACAGTGCAGGAAGCGAGCAAGCTTCCGGTCATTTCCGTAAGTGGCCAGAGCACGAACTTCGGCTTCAGTGGCATCGATCACTACAACCAGCCCAATATCAACTACCGCGAAGTGATGACCTGGATCCACGGCAAGCAATCCATCAAGTTTGGCTTCGAATCCTGGCACGGAGCAGATAACGTCGACCGCGCCTCGCTACGCAGTAAGCCTTCTGTCACCTTCAACAACCTGTACGATCTTGCGACCGACAATGTCTACCAGATGTCCAATGTCATCTACGATCCGTTGACCGGCAAGCCCGCGCCATTCCGCTACGACTATCTGATGACCAGCTACGGCGCATTCATTCAGGACGAATGGAAGCTTCGTTCGAACCTCACGCTGTCGATGGGCATTCGCTGGGACTCCGACGGCAATCCGTACCCCGACTCGAACACACGCATGGCCAACATCTTTCTTGGCCCCGGCGCCACGCTTGACCAGCAGGCAGCCAGCGCAACCAATAAATCTGTGACGAATCTGCTTAGCCATTCACCGAAGCGCATGGACCCGCGCGTCGGCATCGCCTGGAGCCCGGGGCGCAGTCACAAATGGAGCATTCGCGGCGGGCTTGGTATCTATCACGATGCCATGCCGCTGGGCGAAGAGAACCGTATCACTGCCAATCCACCGGCGCTCTCCGCCCCAACCTTTATCAATACCGGTTTGGTCAAGCCGGTATTCTCGCTCGCCACCAGCGCGTCGTATCCGTTCGGCTTTGCACTGCCCACGAATACCGCAGTGGCGATCGATTCGCATGGCGGCTTCCCTGGATTGCAACTCGCCATCGGCGGCGTGGATCCGAACTTGAAGCCATCGAAGAGCATGACTTACCTGTTCACCGTCACGCGACAGATCGGCCGCGCCTCCTCGGCTACGCTTTCGTACTCCGGCTCCTATACTTGGGACACGATCAACGGCACCGACATCAACCGCTTCGCCGGCGATCTGCTCGACAACAAGTTCGACCGCCTGACCTCCAGCTTTGGCCAGATGTTCTACGAGTTCAATCGCAATGAGATTCACTACAACGCGGGCATCGCCAGCTATCAGGCGCGCATGGGATCGCGCACGACGTTCCAGGGTTCGTACACGTTTTCAAAGACGACTGATTATGGGCAGGGCGGGTCGCGCGTCAATCGCGACAGTGCATTCCTCTATCCCGATCAGCATGAGTTCGCCGCCTACAAGGGCTATGCCGATTGGGATGTGCGGCACCGCGTTTCCGCCAGCAGCGTGGTGGCGCTGCCAACTCCGTTCCCATCGTTCCGCTTCCTCAAGCCGGTGTGGGGGAACTGGCGATGGAGCGCCATTTTGATCCTTCAAAGAGGCCGGCCGTTTATTGTGGTTAATAAAGCCGCCTTCCAGCCTTTGCTTGATTCCAAGGGGAACATGATCGGCGTGAAAGCCGGCAGCGGAGACTACAACGCCGATGGCTACAACTACGATTATCCGAACGCTCCGGTGGTTGACTATACCGGCACGCATGACAAGCAGCAGTTCCTGAAAGGACTGTTCCCGTCTTCGGTATTTTGTAATGGGTCACACTCTTTCCCCCCGAGATTCTCAAACTATTTCCCGTCGAGTTTCTCAGTTTGACTGCGGCGCTCGGGTATTGGGCGTAGACTGAAAGACAAAGGCATTTGGAACGCCCT
>CAIRSA010000358.1 GCA_903881085.1 uncultured Acidobacteriia bacterium | reverse complement strand
GGAGTGCGGCAGAAAGGCGACTGCGTTCCTGAATTCGGCTTGGAGGCGCGCTGAAGAGCGGGCCACGATACACGACCATTAGACCTTCTTATCTTTATCTGATCTTTTCGCGAAAATAGCCAAATTTGGGACAGGCTCTAGCTAATTGACAGGAGTATAATTCTCTCTATCGGTATGAGGCTTCTACTCTCCCTTCTATTCGTTTCCGCCTTGCCGGCCGCCGTCGTTTCAGGGCCGGATGGCATGCCCGTTGGCTGGACCACTTGGAGTGCGCGCGCCGAGACTGCGCCGAAGTGCTTTGTCGATCCGTTGCAGTACCGCACCAGGCCTGCGTCGCTGGCGATTAGTGGCGTCAGCAACCCGGCGGAACATGGCGGGTGGCATCGCGTCGTCAACGATGTAGTGCCGGGGAAGTGGTATCGTTTCACTGCTTATTATCGGACCGAAGGCGTTGCTTACGAGTCATTGCAGGTGCTGGCTCGCGTGGATTGGAACAACGCCGCGATGAAGCGGGTGGGTCGTCCGGACTACGTCTACAAAACCACGCGCGAGGGCGAATGGACCCGTATCACTGCCGATGCTCCGGCGCCGGAGAAGGCTGCGTCGGCGACGCTTCAGTTGTATCTTTCGAACGCTCCGCAGGGCACTGTGTGGTGGGATGACATTTCGTTTGAACCGGTCGAAGCGCCCGCGCCGCGGCCGGTTACGATTGCCACCGTGAATCTGCGGCCGATGGGGACGAAGAGCGCGGCGGTGAGCGTGCAGAAGTTTATCGAGACGATCGAGAAGACCGTGCCTGCCAAGACCGATGTGATTTTGCTGCCGGAAGGCATCACTGTCATCGGGACGGGCAAGCAGTACGTGGATGTTTCGGAGACCATTCCGGGGCCGACCACAAAGTCACTGGGCGAAGTGGCCAAGCGGCGGAATACTTACATTGTGGCGGGCATTTACGAGCGTGAAGGCGCAGTGGTTTATAACACCGCGGTGCTGATTGATCGCGCGGGAAACGTTGCGGGGCGTTACCGCAAGGTTTACCTGCCGGGCGCCGAGGTCGAAGGCGGCTTGACGCCGGGGAACGACTATCCGGTTTTCAAAACGGACTTCGGCACGGTGGGCATGATGATCTGCTACGACGTGTTTTATACCGATCCGGCGCGAGCGCTGGCGACACGCGGGGCGGAGATCATCTTGATGCCGATATGGGGCGGCAATGAAACGCTGGGTGCGGCGCGGGCGATCGAGAACAGTCTATTTTTGATCACATCGGGATATGATTACCCATCGCAAGTGATGGACCCGGATGGGGTGGTGGTCGCCGCGGCGCCGAAGGATGGGACGTCGGCCGTAGTTACGGTGGATCTGAATAAGAGCTATACAAATCCGAATCTGGGCGATATGCGAGGACGCCGGGCGAAAGAGCTGCGCGTGGATGTAGCTATGCCCTTGCCTGCGCGGTAATATATTAAGACAAGTCTCGCAGTTCAGATCTTTGGAGGGTCTATGAGCCGTTTTCCGCGTATGTTTGCGGCAGTTGTTCTATTCGGCGCAGCCGGTGCCTGCTATGGGCAGGAGGTGCGCGCAAGTATCTTAGGAGTTGTCACCGATCCGAGCGGATCGCCCGTTGCCGGAGCCACCATCACCATCACGAATGTGGCGACGAATGCCAAGATGGTTACTGAAACCAGTGAGTCTGGCAACTACTCGACTCCGTTTCTTCCGCCAGCGAAGTATGAGATGACGGTAGAGCGATCGGGCTTCAAAAAATCCGTGACACAGAACATTGTTCTGGAAACGATGGACAAAGCGCGCATCGATATCAAATTGCAGCTGGGCGCGCTATCTGATTCGGTGACCGTTAATGCTACGGGCCAGGTGCTGGAAACAGAATCGGCAAGCCGCGGTCAAACCATCGAGAACGAATTGATCAACAATCTGCCCACGCAGGGCCGCAATCCTTTCCAGATTGCCTGGGCCGCGCCGGGCGTAGCGAAGTCGGGCAGCTGGCGCTATCTGCGCTCGTTCGATATCGGCGGTACGACGGGCTTTTCTATGAACGGCGGCCGCAGTTCGGAAAACGAAGTGCTGATGGATGGCGTGAGCAACGTGCAGTCAAGCAGGCAGGTGATTCACGTGCCAACGATGGAATCCATTCAGGAGTTCAAGGTCCTCTCCAACACTTACGATGCGCAGTACGGGCGGACTGGCGGTGGCATTGTGACGATTGTGACCAAGTCCGGTACCAATCAGTTGCATGGCGTATTGTTTGAGAACTTCCAAAACGCGAAATTGAATGCGAATCAAACGGAGTTGAATGCGGCGGGCATTCCGAAGTCGCCGAATCACATCAATGCCTTCGGGTTTGAAGCGGCTGGTCCTGTGATCATTCCGAAAGTTCTGAACGGACGCAACAAGCTGTTTTGGATGGTGGCGTACGAAGGCATGCGCCAGCGCAGCGCCGATCCGGGCGTGCAGACTGTGCCGCAGAACGAATGGCGCGGAGGCGATTTTTCCACGTTGTTTACCGCACAGGGCCAGCAGGTACAGATCTTCGATCCGCTGACGACTGCCAAGGATGGCACGCGCCAACCTTTCGCAGGTAACAAGCTGCCGGCCAATCGCATAAGCCCGGTGGCTGCTGCCGCAATGAAGTATTATCCGGGCCCGACGTCAGCCGGCGTGGGACCTGCGCATACCTTGAATTTCCCGTATCCCTCGCGCTGGGTTGGTGATTTGAACCAGTGGATCGGCCGCATGGATTACAACATCAACGACCATAACACCCTGTCGTTCCGCTATGGGCAGAATCCCTACAGCGAGTTTCGCGGTTTGGTTTTCATCCAGAACATCGACCAGGTGAATCCGGCCGAACCAACGGGCAACGCGCCGCTTATCCGCAACGGCCGCAACTGGACCTTTGACTGGACTTCAGCGGTGACGCCGCACCTGACGTTTGATTTGCGTGGTGGTTTGAACCGCTGGGAAGAGACCACTGGCAGCACCTACGGCACGGGCTTCGATCAACGCCAGTTGGGAATTGCCGATACCCTGGTGTCGCAGTTTACCCGGGTTGGTTTTCCGGTGATCGGCCTGGGGACATTCCAGTCCATGGGTCCCAGCCGCTTGATCAGCTATGGCGCTAACGATTCGTACACGCTGCAGCCGAACGTGAATTGGTCAGTTGGCAAGCATCTGATGAAATTCGGAGCCGAAGCGCGCAAATACAACGACAATACGTTGAATCCGGGTCTGGCTGTAGGCAACTATAACTTTGGCAAAAACTGGACGCAGGCGGTTTCGAATCAGGCCAGCGCGACGTCGGGCAACGAGTTTGCTACGTTCCTGCTGGGGTATCCGACGAGTGCATCGGTCGATCGCAACATCGATCCGGCGTTTACGCATTACTACTATGCGTTCTTCTTCCAGGATGACTGGAAGGTATCGCAGCGGCTGACGCTCAACATGGGCTTGCGCTGGGATTATGAAGCTCCGGCGACCGAGCGCTATGACCGCATGGTGCGTGGTTTGGATTTCTCCGCTCCGAGCCCAATTGCGGCCGGCGTGACGGGTTTGAATCTGCAGGGGCGCGTGATGTTTGCCAACACGGATGGATCCACTCGCGGATCGTTCCCTTCCGACCGCAACAACTTTGCACCGCGGATTGGCGCTGCATACAGGCTGAAAGAAAAGTGGGTACTGCGCGGCGGCTATGGCCTTTACTATCTGGGTCAGAATGCCACTGGTTCGAACCAGGGCTATAGCCAAACGACGAATGCAATTACGACGGTGGACAATCTGACTCCATCGGTGAATTTGAGCAACGCGTTTTCGCTGCTGCCGGGCGGGCGACTGCTGGCGGCCGTCGGCAACAGCCAGGGTGCGGCGAGCTTTCTTGGGCAATCGCTGACGGTGAATTACCAGAACCGTCCGCTGCCATTCTCGCATCAGTATTCATTCGACGTTCAACGGGAACTGCCGGGTAACATTCTGCTGGAAGCTGCGTATGTTGGCAACCAGACGAAGAAGCTGCCGATCAGTGCCAACGCGAACTATCTGCCTGCGTCGGAGTTGGGACGGCGTACAGCGGCGGGTGTGATCGATACCGCTTATTACACGGCCCAGGTGCCGAATCCGATGGCGGGCAAGATCCCGCTGAATGCAGCGCTGAACGGGGCGACCATCTCGCGGCAGAATCTGTTGTTTGCGTATCCGCAATTTTCGGGGTTGACTGTGAGCAATCTCCCGATCGGCAAGCAGCGTTATGACAGTTTCCAATTCAAGCTGACCAAGCGGTATTCCAACGGCTTCACGTTCCTCACCAGCTACACGGTGGCCAAGAATCTGGAGCAGGTGAGTTTGCTGAATGCGCAGGATTTGAACCTGGCGGATCCGGCGGCGACACGGTTGGTGAAGCAGCCGGCCGATCAGATCGACATTCCGCAGAAGTTCAATATCGCGGGTGTGTATGAGCTGCCGTTCGGCAAAGGAAAGAAGTTCGCAAGCGGCATCCCGAAAGCTGTCGACTACTTCATTGGCGGATGGGAACTGAACGCCAACATCACCTATAGCAAAGGTTGGGCTGTAGCGTATCCGAATGCGGCGCAGACCCAGCCGGGCAGTGCGAAGCTGAGCAATCCGACGATCGCGCAGTGGTTCAATACTTCGCTGTGGAACAATGCCAGCGGCAAGCTGGTGTCGGCGCAGGAGCAGAACACGCTGCGCACATTCCCACTGCGGTTTAGCGATGTGCGTTTGCCCGGGTATCAGAATTGGGATGCTTCGATTTCGAAGTATTTCCAGGTTTATGAACGGGCGCGGCTGCAGTTCAAGTTCGAGGGCGTGAATATGTTGAATCACCCCTGGTATTCAAGCATTGCCTCGGTGGATGTGACCAATGCGCAGTTCGGGCGATTGAGCCCGTCGCAGGGCAATCTGCCGCGGTTCTTAAAGCTGGGCTTGAATTTGCAGTGGTAGGGTGGCCGGTGGGGTAGTCATCACTTGAAGTGCTTTTTGAAGAAGGTTACGATGTCCTGCTGCTGTTGCTGTTGGCGGCCATCGTAATCTTCTTTTGTTTTTACGGTGCACTCGATTCCCAGTTTGTCCATCCGCTCCTTTAGGAAATAGCCAAACTTCGGATGATGGATTCCGATGTTGGTCGTTTCCGGCGGCAGCGGCGTATTCACTTGCGGGTAGAACATGAAGACGGGCGGGTCGCCGGCGGAAAGGTATGTCACGGCCGAGCCTTCTTCGTAGGCGCGAAAGCGATCCTTGGCTTGCAGCACGTCTACGCCGGGCTTCACGTCGAACAACACGCGCAGGGCGTTGTGCTGGGCTGTAGTCGGGTCGATCATGGTGGCGATGATGCGCGGGTCGTATGTGGACTGCGCCGCGGTGACGTACATCGAAGACAGACGCGTGGACTGGCGCAGCACGGGGTCGCCGCTTGAAGGGTCGGCCATGTCGTCATGGAAGCCGATCCACATGGAGATTCCTGCTCCGGCGGAACCTCCGGTGGCGGAGAACTTCTTCGGGTCAAGATTGTATTCGGCAGCATGCAGGCGCAAAAACTGGACGGCTCGTGCACTATCGGTAAAGGGGGCAGGTGAGGGCGCCTGTGTGGAATATCGGTAGTTGATGGACGCTACGGAGATGCCGTTTTTCAGGCAGCCTTCGAGGATCATGCGCCCGACGGTCCCCTTGTCGCCCTGCGTGAAGCCGCCGCCATGGATGTGGATGACGAGCGGTGTGGGCTTATCGGACTTGGCTTTGTAGAGGTCGAGCACGTTGCGCTCGTGCGGGCCGTAGGAAACGTTGGCCAGGTCGGGCTTGGCGTAAGGGGCAGGTTGGGCTTGCAGGCAGGCTGCCAGCAGAAGTAATGGAAATAGAGCTTTCATCGTTAGATACTGTATCGTAATTGATAGATGACTAGTCTTCGAATTGCTTTAGGAATTTTATTTTTACAGTTTACGGCGACGGCGCAGGTCAACGTGTTGACCGCGAATTATGGGAACGACCGGACCAATGCCAACGTGCAGGAGACAGTGCTGACGCCGCAGGACGTGGCTTCCGGCAAATTTGGAAAGCTCGGAACCTTTCCGGTGGATGGCATGGTGTTCGCGCAGCCTTTGTACTTGGCCGGGGCGACAATCGCAGGTGTGACTCGCGACGTTGTTTACCTGGCGACGATGCACAACACTGTGTATGCGCTCGATGCGGTCAGTCTGACCCCATTGTGGAAGGTGAACCTGGGGCCTGCGGTGCCCGCGGATTTCAATGGCTCCGAAGATACGGAGCCGGAAACTGGAATTTTAAGCACGCCGGTGATCGATCAGTGGGCCAATACCATTTATGTTGTCGCGGAGACAGTGGAGCAGGGGCGGGCGATCTTCCGGCTGCATGCGTTGGACATTTCCGATGGGCACGAAAAGCCCGGCAGCCCGGTGGAGATCAAAGCCACGGTGGATGGCGGCGGCGAAACGGCGGTGAATGGCAGGATTGCATTCACTCCTCTGACCCATCTGCAACGGCCAGGTTTGCTGCTGGCCAATGGCAACATCTATGTTGCTTTTGGATCGATCGCCGACCAATGGCCCTATCATGGTTGGATCTTCGCGTATTTAGCGTCGAATGTGCAGCAGCAGGTGGGTGTGTTCAACACCACGGTACAGGGCGATTATGGGGCGGTGTGGCAGTCGGGGCGCGGATTGGCGGCTGACGCCGATGGCAGTGTCTATGCGGGTACGGGCAACGGCGATTATGACGGCAAGGGGAATTTCGGCGAATCGTTGCTGAAGCTGAGCCCGTCGTTGCGGCTGCTGGATTGGTACACGCCGGCGAACTGGGAGTATCTTTCGGATTTTGATTTCGATATGGGCTCATTGGGCGCGATGCTGGTGCCGGGAACCGATTTGGTTATGTGCGGGGATAAGTTCGGGAATGCCTATCTGGCCGACCGCAAGAACATGGGCCATCTGGATTCTGTGAATGCCCCGGCGCCGCATGTGATCCTGGCCAGCCTGTATGGTGGCATGTTCAACACGGCGATCTGGAATAGCGAGTCCGGGCCCGTATTTTATGTGGTAGACCAAGGCGATTCGCTGAAAGCATTCCGCATCAAGGATGGGGCGTTTGAGCAGCAGCCGTTTTCGCGCACCGATGTGACGGCCGACATTCCGTTTCAAGGTATGACCGTTTCCGCCAATGGCGCCAAGAACGCAATTCTTTGGATGACCGAAGGCGATCACACTTTAGACGACATTCCCGGGACACTGCATGCGTTCGATGCACTGGACCTTTCCAAGGAACTTTGGAATAGTGAGATGAGTCCGGAGCGCGACCGCCTGGGCGGGTTCGCTAAGTTTGTTGCGCCCACTGTGGCCAACGGGCGGGTTTATGTGCCCACATTTTCAGGAGAGCTTGCTGTTTATGGATTATTGCCTGAGCCGAAATAATTTCAGCCGCCGCGCTCTGCTGGCCGGGGCCGCAATGCCGCTGGTGCGTGGCGAAGCGAAAACAATCGCGGAGATTTCGAAACATCCGGAGTTTTATCATGGCTGGCCGACGCTGGCGCGGCGGGCGAATGGCGATTTGCTCGTCGTGTATTCGGGCGGGCGCGAAAGCCACGTCTGTCCATTCGGCCGGGTGGAATTGATCCGCTCGCACGATGAAGGCAAGACGTGGAACTGGCCCGAAGTCTTGATGGATTCGGCGATCGATGACCGCGATGCCGGAGTGTGCGAAACGGCGAAGGGATCGCTGTTGGTATCGACATTTACTTCGCTGGCCTACGAGGCGCCGTTGAAAAACTCGGCCAAGTGGGATGCGGAGAAGCGCCTGCGGTGGGAAGCGGCAAATAGCCGGGTGAGCGAGGCCGAGCGCAAGGCGATGTTAGGTACCTGGCTGCTGCGGTCAGAGGATGGCGGAAAGTTCTGGTCCGCGCCTTTCCGCGTGCCGGTGAACAGTCCGCACGGGCCGGTGCCGTTGAGCAAAGGTCGGCTGCTGTACGTGGGCAAGAAGCTGTGGGACGCCGGGAGCGCCGTAGGCGCATGTCTGTCGGTAGATGACGGGCGGACGTGGCGGTGGCTATCGGCGATTCCTGCGCGCAAGGGTGACGACGTAAGCCAGTATCATGAGCTGCACGCTGTGGAGGCGAAGGATGGAACCATCGTCGTGCATATTCGCAACCACAACAAGCCGAATGCAGGCGAAACGCTGCAATGCGAGTCGCGCGACGCGGGCAAGACCTGGACCGAGCCGCATGCGATTGGAGTGTGGGGCTTACCTTCGCATCTGTTGCGGCTCCGCGATGGGCGGCTGTTGATGTCGTACGGATACCGCCGTGCGCCATTTGGAAATCAGGCGCGCGTGAGCGCGGATAACGGCAAGACGTGGGGCGAGGCGGTGACGATTTCAGACGATGGTGCAAGCGGGGATCTGGGGTATCCATCGACTGTGGAGACGGCGGACGGTGGGCTGATCACGGTGTGGTATGAGTTGCCGCGTGGCGGCACAAAGGCGCAGTTGCGCATGGCGCGTTGGCGTGTTTAGAACCGCTGGCTATTGCTGACGGTTGCAGAAGTCGCGCAGAGCCGCGGCGGCAGAGTCGACGTCACGTTTCAATTGCGGCAGAACGATTTTGGCGGTGATGAGGTCGCCCACATCTCCCAGCCGTTCCAACTGCTCGGCCAGCGTGCGCACCTTGCCCAGGCTGGCGTTGGCGGCGGCGCCCTTGATGGAGTGCGCTTTGAAGCGCGTGTCCGTGGCATCCGCCTTATTGATGGCCTCGGCAAGAGATGCCAGTTGGCTGGGAATGTCGAGCAGGAACCGTTCGGCAACGCGCTTCGCCAATACGTCATCTCCCATCAAGCGGTCAAGCAGATCTTCTTCATCAAATGGGTTTTTCACGCTATCCTCACTTTTGCTTGTGGCGGACGAATCTGATAGAACACGGAGCGCATGTGGCGCTTGGCCTCGTACTGTGGGCATAAACCGGCCAGTGATTCCATTGCGCCAATGATCAGGTAACCATCGCGATCCATGGATTTTTCGAAGCGATTAAACAGGCTCAGACGGTCTGGGTCGGAAAAATAAATGGCTACATTGCGGCAGAATATAATGTCGAACTTTCCAACAGCCGAGAAGTCCTGCATCAGGTTCAGCTTCTTGAAGGTGGCCAATGCGCGGACCTCATCGCGAACCTGCCAGCCGCCGGGCACCTGCATGAAAAAGCGGTTGCGCTGGGTATCCGCGAGGCCGCGCGACATTTCCAGGTCGCTGTAGACCGCTTTGGAGGCGCGCGCTACGGCCTGGTCTGAGATATCGGTGCCAAGCAGTCGCACGCTTAGGTTGCTGCGGCTGCCCAGCAGTTCGTTGAACAACATGGCGAGGCTATAGATCTCCTGGCCGGTGGAACAGGCCGCGCTCCACACGCGAATGGGCATCGTGTTCTTGGAGCGTGTGCGCGCGTCGATCAGATCGGGAATCAGTTTTGAGCGCATCAACTCGAACGGGGCGTTGTCGCGGAAAAAGTAAGTTTCGCCGGTGGTGATGGAGTCGACTATGCGCCGTTTCAGCGCCCCGGAGGGTTCGGATTTGGAGCGCGAGAGAAGCTGCGTGAAACTGCTGCAGCCGGCATCTTCGGCCACGGCGCTAAGGCGGCTTTCGATCAGGTAGCCTTTGCTTGTATCGAGCGAGATATGGCAGAGCGAATAGATATACTCCGTCATCGCACGCTGTTCATCGGCTTGGAGCTTGATCATAATGCCGCCTCGCGTATGCCGCGCAGTATGGCCGGAGCGATCTGATCCAGCGGTACGATGAAATCGGCAAGGTTCGCCTGAATCGCCTCTTTGGGCATTCCAAATACCACGCAGCTGTGCTCATCCTGGGCGATGGAAAAGCAGCCGCCGCGCTTCAGCAGGCGCAATCCGGCGGTGCCGTCATTGCCCATGCCGGTCATTATGGCGGCCACGGCGCGGCCGGGAAAGTGCAGGGCGGCCGAGCGAAACAGAACATCGGCGGCCGGGCGGCAGTTGTTCTCTGGCGCATCGTCCGTGATCTTGATAACGATTTCACCCTCCGGCCCAGGCGCAAGTTTCATGTGCCTGCCTCCGGGTGCAATGTAGACGTGGTTGGGCAACGCCCGTTGGCCATCCTTGCCTTCGCAGACCTCCAGCGCGCACTTTGCATTCAGGCTCGCCGCCAACGGCTGCGTGAACAAGGCGGGCAGGTGCTGCACGATGAACACGGGCGCGCCTAGGTTTGCGGGCAGCGCGGGAAGCAGTTTGGCTAGCGCCGGCGGACCGCCGGTAGAGACGGCGATCAGGACGATAGGCGCGCCGTTGCGGGCGCGCTGCCGCGGTGGCGCTGCCGGTGGCTGAGCCGGCGCATAGGCCGCTACGATGGGTGTGGATGCGGCCGGTTTTTCGCCAGGCTGGGTGTGCAGTAACGAACGGATTTGGCGCAGACGTTCATACGCACGAATCATCGGCTGCAACTGGCCAGTCAGATGCGCTATGTTTTCTTCCGGTGAGCCGCCGTCGGGTTTGGTGATGAAGTCGAAGGCACCCAAATCCAGGGCCTTCATGGTCAGTTCGCCGCCGCGAACGGTTTGCGCGCTGAGCACGATGACGCCCGGTTTGATTCGCATCGCGGCAATGGCCTGCAACACTTCGATGCCGTTCATTTCGGGCATTTCGATGTCGAGTGTCACCAGATCCGGTTGCAGCGAGGCGATCCTTGCCAGTGCCAGCTTGCCGTTGCCCGCGGTGCCTGCGATCTCCATGCCGGGGATTCGGGCCAGAGCTTCGCTCACCACGCGCCGGAAGACGATTGTATCGTCCACTACTAATACTTTGGTGCTCATGATAATCCCGACTCTTTAGGAATTCGCCCGGGCAACGGAGCTCGGCGCGGCAGGACTGTAGCGAGTTGCCGGCAGTCTATTGGACCGCGCCGGCCCTGCCCGGGCCATTGAGAAATTCGCCCGGGCAACGGAGCTCGGCGCGGCAGGACTGTAGCG
>CAIRSA010000357.1 GCA_903881085.1 uncultured Acidobacteriia bacterium | reverse complement strand
CATCCATCCGGCATGGTTCATCGTTTCGTGGGCATAAACAACCGCTTCCGCAGCACTACGCTCCAGGACGCAGGACTGAGATCAGGGAAAGTCAGGATGGGGCGGTTTTTACTGTCTGAATTGCAGGCTGCTAATATCCGATTAGAAACGGTATATACCAATCCGATTAGGATCTTGCTCTCTCTGTTCGAAGCATTCTAGCGTGCGTAAGGAAACGGGACTGGAGAGGAGAACCAAATACTGAAGGAACCGAAAAAAGAGAAGTATGCAACAAAAGCCCGATGGCAGTAGATCTGCCATCGGGCTTTCGAGAATACTATGGAACGTGAAATTTGAACTCAAGGATGACTTGCGGAAGTGTTGGTCCCACCGATGGCACCGGAACCATAGAGCCCGCCGACAGTGGCTGCCGCCGCCACTCCACCAACAACAGAAACGAACACGACTGTAGACAACCCGGCGATTGTACCTGCTGCCGCTCCACCTGCGGCCGCACCAGCTACCGCTGCGGCCTTCTTTTTGCCGCCCCCTGACGGGGTCACTGAGCTTGCGTTTACTACCTGACTCGCGCCTGCAGCTGGCGCGACGCCGGAAATCGTTGCGCCAACCACTTCCACGTTTTTACCCACATATTTTTCGACGTCGCTGCCCTGAACTTCGAAAGTGACATTGGTTGTGCTATCCCGCAGCAGGAATTTCCCATCCTTCTTGATCAGAACTCCTGAAATCTTAGTGGCGGTGGAGGCTCCAGCCGCTTGGGGATCGAACTCCATAGCATTTCCGGGCATCACCATCGCAACCAGCACGCCCGTAGCATTCCGCACGTCAACCGGGCCACCCTTCGCCGTTACGACGAGGTGGTTGCTGGTGTTCACGCCGACCTGAGCTACAGAGTTAGCAGATTGCGGGAGCACCTTAAGGTTTAAGGCTTCGATGCGATACGTCCCGCTCCCTGTCAATTCGCTAACACCGCGTTCCAGCAAAGTCCGGTCACTAAAAACCTTGCCACGTGAATTCGGTGTCAACATGACGCGCGTTCCGGTGTTCAAGACCAACTCGGAACGGGAGGCACCTGATTCCACCGTACTACCGTCAAAAATAGTAATGTTGCTGCGAACAGAGGCGTTATCAAGCCTGAACTGTCCGCTAGCTTTTGCAACGCCAATTGGCAATGGCGAAGCGAAAACGAGGTTTACTGAAAGAGCTACTACAACAAGAGATTGAATCCAATTACGCACGAAAGTTCTCCATCGGATCACATACAAACAACTCATTCCAATGTTACTCCATTACGTATAGAACTTGCAATAGTACTAATTAGGCTTTAGACTACCTTTAGCGATGTCTGGCCTGAGGATCAGTATCATGGGCAGCAGATGAGTTATTACGAACAAATCGGACTGGATCGGTCCGCAAGCGTCGAGGCGATCCGCCAAGCCTACAGGGCATTGGCACAGAAGGTTCATCCCGACCACCACTTGGATCCGCATTCCAGGCGTCTGGCCGAACTTCAAATGCAACGTCTCAATCAGATTGTTGAGACGTTATCCAACCCTGCGAAGCGGCTCCAATACGATCTCAGCCTTGACGGAGGAAGGGTCCCATCGGATACTCGGCTCATTCACTATCCAATCGAATTAACCGGGCCGCGGAAGTTCTGGCATTGGGTCGTCCGGAACGGAGTTTGGGGATTGACAGGGATGTTGGCAGTAATATGCCTCTTGGTTTTATGGCTTGTGCCGCCAAGCGATGTGTTTGACTCTGGCGCGTCGGGGGCGGCTCCTCCGCGGGTGGCGCAGGCCGCCATCCGCGCATCCAAAAGTGGAGAGCGGCATGTTTCACCTATAAATGCCATTCAAAATCAGGAGACGCGTCTGCCGATAGACCGAACGCAAGATGTTGCACCCAAGATAGACGAACTTAGGGACCCAGTCGAAGCGAGCAATGACCAAGTGCCCGTTGCTCCGCTGCCTCTCCCGCAAACCCCATCCCCAGCCTCATCGGTCGCGCCTTTAGAGACATCGCTGCCGTCCCCGGAAGAGGGCCGGCGGCAGACTTCGCATTTTGAGACTGCCTCCAGGACTCCTGCTCCCGCCAAGTTGGCGGAGGCCGGTTTCACTGGGAGTTGGTTTTTTGTTCCCGACCCCAAGAGAAATGAAATCTTTGGTCTTTACCCGCCTGAATACATCGAACTTCTACTCGCCGAACGTGACGGTGTTCTCGCGGGTCGCTACCGGGCTCGTTACCACGTCACTGACCGGGCCGTCTTTCCGGGGATTGCATTTCAGATCGAGGGGCGCGGCGCACCTGGGCAGAGTGTTCGTCTCGGCTGGAAATCCCCGAGTGGAGCAAAAGGCGAGGCTACTTTGAAACTGCTGGAGGCGAACTCCATGGAAATGAACTGGTGGGCGACAACACTCAGCGGGAATCGAGAATTAGTGTCGGGAACAGCCGTCCTCATCCGGCGACTGGTGCGCTAAATGGGGAATCCCCGCCCAATGATAACCCGGTTGTCGCGAGTGGGTTCGCTGGCCTGGCGGTTTATGGCGGTAGCCGGAATCAGTGTTGCAGCTTGGTGGTCGAGTCGCTTGGCATACGCAGACTTCCTACACTCGAAGCAAACTACCGAATTGGTCCGGAAAGCTGCAGCGCTAGTACCCAACAATTCCGATTACCACTCGAGGTTGGCGGAATTGACATACGACGACGACCCTAGAGGTTCAGCCAGCGAACTAAGGATCGCTCTCTCCCATAATCCGAGAGACTCAAAAGCATGGATTGAGTTGGGGCTGCGGGCCGAGTTTGACGGCCGATACGCTGAAGCGGAACGTCATCTGCTGGAAGCGGCGAGGGTGGACACACAGTACGTGCCCAAGTGGACATTGGCGAATTACTACTTTCGCCGGCAACAGTCCGAGGAGTTCTGGCTTTGGTCACGCGAGTCCGCTGCGATGACGATTAGCGACCCGGCTCCTTTATTTCGGCTCTGCTTGTTGATGTCGCCCGATGCCTCCGGCCTTATCGAGAAACTAAACATCACTAAGCCTGAAATAATTGCCAGATATCTGGAGCTTGTTATTTCTGAAAACAAGAGCGACGCCTTGACGTCGACCGCTGGGCAGTTGCTCCGGTTCGCCCGCCCAAAGGATACTCCGCTGCTGTTAACTACCTGCGACCGCCTTTTGGCGAATAAGGAAGTCAGTCGGGCGCTAGAGTTATGGAACGGGTTATGCGAGCGGCATTCCCTTCCTTACCCGGCCATCCCTGCCAGCGGTGGGACCGCTCTAACAAACCCGGAATGGCGGTTCTCTCCAGTGTCTCAAGGCTTCGATTGGCGTCTGCCGCAAATCCATGGAGTGGCGGTGGCGCGCCAGGATAACGCCGAGGGCTTACGCATCGGCTTTTCCGGCCGGCAACCGGAAGGTAGCGAGGTTCTTTCTCAGATCGTGCCCATACGGGCAGGGCGCTCTTACATATTCGAATCTGTATACAGAACCAACGGGATCGCCCCGCAGAGTGGCTTATTTTGGCAGGTCCTGGACCTGACGACCGGCCGGCCGCTGACCATTGGCAAAGACTCGCTTTCGCATGACACGGAGACGACCGCAACGCTATCTTTTCGATCATTGCCTGTGACACAAGCGGTCCGGCTTAGCCTGGTTTATCAGCGGGCAATCGGCACGACTCGGATTGAGGGTGCGATCTGGCTGAGAGGCACGCGCTTAACGGCAACGGACTAAACCATTTCAGCAGTTCATTCCGCCGCACGGCTGTCATCTTCTTTAGTGATATACCAGAGAAACGCCAGGAACCCCAGCAACGCCAGCCCATATAACAGGAACTCCCGGCGATCACTGCTGCGTTGGTTCCGCCTAAACTCCCGAAGTGCCCGATTCCATTCTGAAGAAGCGGACTTTGATCCCGCGCTCTTTCCAGACGCTTTGACGGCCTTCTGGACGGTGGTGGCTTCCACGGATCTTGCCCGGCTGCCTGGGTAAAAACGGAAACCACAGCCATGACAGCGATAGGGGTGACGGCCTATCCAGCTAAAAATACGCTCCTTCGTTCCAATCCGATGGGAGCGGTGTGCCTGGTCGAGACTGCAGCTTGGGCAAAGCAACAATTTAGGATAGTCAATTTTTAGCATTTATTCCACTCCTGCGTGCAAGTTACCCAAAAAGAAGATCATTTTCGTTTCGATTCGACCACTGTTTGAATCGTTGCCCATTAGACCACCTGATGTTGGATGTGGGCGGCATGTTGCCCCTCAATCACCACCCACGGATTCCCAGCAAAAAGACGACCCCCTCAAGGATCACCCTTGATCCCCGAGGATTCGAAGCATACACTTATTGCCCTCGTAAGTTTGGGCGCCGTCGTCAATTCCCCAGAGGATGTGGCCGCGAATAACAATCATTGGGCTGAACTTTGCTGGAAACCATCCAAAATTATCCCGCATAGACTTGAACAGCTAACTGACGGCGATCATCGTACATGCATCGGCCTGTGGCGCAAAGTTCTGAGGAGTAAGAAAACGGATTTCTGTTGGAGACGCGGAAAGCATGGGGATAAACTGGTTATTTACTCGTAGGCTTACTCCCCCGAGCTGAGTGGTGATTTGGCCGGGACTCGCCGCTTGTGCGGTTTCCGCCAAGTCCGTTCCCGTCAGGACAGTGATCTGCGGGTCATCTGCCGGTTGCAGAGCACAGCCGCTGGGGTTCACCGTAACGCGGAAAGCGCCAGCGAGGATTGCGCGGCCAAACTCGTTTGCATACTGAACGTTATAACTACCAAGCGGCGTATCGATAGGAAGGGTGATACTCTGCAGGACAAGTCCTGGAAAGTTGGGCAGCGAACTGATAATTTGAGGTCCTCCAACCAACTGAAGCAAAGGGACCGAGATTTGAATGTCCGGGAATCCCTCTACTGGAGAGCGGCTGATCAGGATGCGATAGGTCCCCCCACGCGCGAGCGCGATCCGCGGCGCGCCAGTGAAGTTGCCCTGCGAGTCGACCACGGCGAGCCAATCAAGGCTGATGGGCGAACTGGATGGAATACTCAAATCGGCGCCAGCGAGCGTCGCTCCATCGTTCAATGTTAATGGATTACCTATTGTTGCAATCGGACGCCCGGGGGCTTCAGCCAAAACAGTGTAAACTGCGGGGGATAGATTCAATGTATACCGGCCGCTGAAGTCTGTGCTTGTGTCGCGAACCGCCACGCCATCCTGCCGGATCGCATAAACGTGTGCCCCTGCGGGCAAAACCGTGCCTGAAATCGATGCGGGCTGCTGCCCGCCAGGATAAATAGAAGCGAGCGAAAGAGCGTCGTCGGGTCCTAATTGGCGGTGGGGGAAAACCAAGGCTGCGCTGTCCGATAGTTCCACAAGTGGGTTCATGGCGGAGCTTCGAAGCACGCTGTGGTCCAATCCAAGCGCATGGCCGATCTCATGTAGCATCAACTGTCCGATATCGAAGGTGCTGACGGTCCCGGTTGTAGAATGACGAAGGTAAGGGTTAAATGCGATGCTGGCGGTCAGCAGTTCACCTGTCCCGACTGTATAAGTAAGCAGTGTGCACGCCACGGCGGTGGTTTTGTTACACGTGCCCTTGTCAAAAGGCGTTGGATCGGTGAAAGTCGCGGTGTTGTTGATTGCCAGTTGTTGGTCAGTTACCTCGGTATCTATGATGACCAAATTCAATTGGTTCCAAGCGTCGACCGCTGCTTGTAGCGCTCCGTGAACGGATTCGACCGATTCTTGTGCTTCGACCCCGGCAAACCTCGTGTCCACTGAGGTGCTTTTGATCGCACGGCTAAACTGGAGAATGAGATGGGAGTCTTTCCAATGCAGAGGCGTCTGGCCATCTCGGAACGGGACACCCCCCCAAGCCGTGGCGGTATAGGCAAGAACAAGCATAGGCAATCTGCGTCGCACAAAGATGTTATCGACCGACTTCAGCAATCTGTTAATAAGATGTGAAAATAACGGCTCTGCGCAAGAATCTGATGGCCCCCCGTCTTTATTGGGGCTCGGCAAAGACACGTTCCAGGAACCACGCATCACTTCAACTTCCGCAACTGCGTGATCATCAATGTTTCTCCGCTTTCGAAGGAGAACCCGCGCGTACATAGAAGGCACATCGGAACAACCTGGTGACCCCGGCTCAAACCACATCACGGCAGCCGAGTCCGACGGAGGAAGAGGGCGGCCCCTCTCCTCGGGGACTGGCTACCACGCGGATTCAGAAACCGCTCGACATTTCTATGATGGCCGCGGAGAGGCCGCAAGTGGAATGGATTCAATCTATTCCATGAGAGCCCGGCGCGGCACCACTTCGCTCGACGTACGGCACCCTGCCAGCTTCAGGGGTAACTACGGCAAAACTAGCATCTGCCGACTCGACTTGAGAACTGTCGAATCTCTCAGATAGGCCGAAATCACGAAATCCCAGCCAATCGGGTACTTGTTCACATTCTTGTTCAGAGCCCACAAAAGTTCTAATTGATACTATTGTCACTAATTGATTTCGCCGATAGTTATTTGTGAGTTGACTGATGTTCTTTACGTTTGTAATACGGTGCTACTTTCGGAAATGAAAGTCCTTGACAGACGAGACATTTAAGGGGTAGTATTGAACTTCAATCGTAATACGCAATCATGCTTCGTTGTAAGCATCGAATGTTAGTATTGCACTTCAATCGTAATACACAATCATGCTTCGCCGTAAGCATTGAATATTTCCGAACCATACATTCAAAATAGAGCAGTGGGACTCACATAGCGTGAGCTTTGCGCCGCCAGCCATAGAAAAGATGAACGCCGCCGGATGGCCTAAGTATACAAGGAATAACATATGCCCGAGCTAAAGTGGTACGCCCTCAAAGTCAAAACTCAGCACGAACTGGTGGTGTATGGCTCACTCAGTTACAACTCGATTGAGGGGTTTCATCCTACCTGCAAAGCGAAGCGGAAATGGTCGGATAGAGTAAAGCTCATTGATGAGCCTCTCTTTGCCGGCTACGTCTTCGGCCGGTTCGAATATGAAAACCGCGTCCCCTTGCTCCGCATCCCCGGCGTCATCTCCATCGTGAGCTTTGCTGGGATTCCCGCGCCGATCCCAGACGAAGAAATTAATACAATCCGGCGGTTGATCACTTCGAGTTACGCTGTCAAGCCTTGGCCATTGCTCAAGGTCGGCCAGCAAGTTGTTGTTAAGAATGGTCCCCTCCGTGGTGTTGCAGGAATTCTGGCGGCCGAAAAAGACGCATGGCGAGTTGTGGTTGGCATTGAGATGCTGAACCGTGCGGTATCGGTCGTGATAGATAGGGGGGACTTGATGGTTATTTCAAATGCCACTCTGCCCCATTTGGCAGCGACCGCGCAAACGGCATAGCTAAACGTTTGATTCACTGTCCACTGATAATAGCGCAATGAAATCGACCAGACAGAGGGTGCTAACTTTTCGTCTCACGGAGGAGGAGTTCCTCAGCGTGAAAATCGCCTCCGCCTCGGAAGGGGCCCGCTGTGTTTCGGAATATGCGCGAAGTTTACTGCTCACGCGCCCGAGAGCTGACAGGCTTTCTTCAAAAATGCACCGAATGGAAGAGCGTCTGGCCGCAATTGAGGCCAACCTCGAACGGATCATGATAGCAATGGGAAGTACGCGCTGCTAGAAGTTGGACCACCTATGAGATTTCTTATTCTGACTGCGATTGTCATTTGTCGTGTTTCGGCGCAAGAGCCACCGAACTTGAACCAGGCCAACCTTCCGTCACATCCAGTAGGCGCCAATGACCTTCTTGGCGTTGCTGTCTACGGATCGCCGGAGTTGACACGGACCGTTCGCGTCGGGCCAGACGGCTTCATCCGGCTGCCGATGTTGAAGACCAAGATCAAGGCCGAAGGGATGCTGCCGGTGGACCTGGAAAGTGCGATCTCCGATGCCCTGAAGAGCGAGCAGATCCTGGTGGACCCATTTGTCACCGTGACCATGGCGGAGTACCACAGCCGGCCGATCAGCGTCGCAGGGGCAGTCAAAAAACCGATCACGTTTCAAGCTATCGGGCCGGTAACGCTACTGGAGGCGTTGGCAAGGGCCGAAGGCCTGAGGGACGACGCCGCTCGTGAAATCCTGGTGAGCAAGTCGCAGACGGGGCCGAACGCCAAGACGATGACCCTGACACAACGGATCCTGGTGAAGGGCCTCATCGATGCCGCCGACCCGAGCCTCAACCTTAGCCTGACTGGCGGCGAAGAGATTCGTGTGCCGGAAGCGGGAAAGATCTACGTGGTAGGCAATGTTAAGAAGCCCGGCGCTTTCCCGGTGCAGGACTCGGCGGAAACCACGGTTTATCAGGCGTTGGCCTTGGCGGAAGGGGTTTTGCCCTATGCCATGAAGCAGGCGTACATCTACCGGCGCGAGGGGAACGGCAGCAAGAACGAGATCCCCATTCAGTTGGAGCTGATCATGAAGCGCAAGGCTCCGGATGTGCCGTTGATTGCCAACGACATTCTGTATATTCCAGATAATAAGGGCCGGCGGCTGACCATGAGCACTCTCGACAAGATCCTAATGATTGGTGGTGGGGCTGCGGCCTCGGCACTTGTTTACACATCTATTCGTTAGTTACATTACCCGATGTTGAATAAACCTCAATTACCACTTCTGCCAGGGCCAGAAGGTTCCTCTCGGAATCTGCCGGCGGTGCAGGATCGATATTACGCTCAACCGCAGCCGGGTTACCAGTACATGGAGCAGGAACCCGAAGAGGAAGGCGTTCCGCTGTCGCACTACCTGTGGATCCTGCGGCGGCACAAATGGAAGATTATGGCGTTCGTGTTGGCCAGCGTGGCCGCCACGGTTGTCCTTTCGGCGCGGCTGACGCCGATTTATGAGTCCACCGCTACGATGGACGTCGATCGTCAAGGCCCCACCGGCGTGTTGGGGCAAGAGGGGATGCGGACACAGAGCAACGACGCTGACCAATTCCTGGCGACACAAGTAAAGCTTATCCAGTCGGACTCTGTGTTGCGGCCGGTGGTGGCGAAGAACAAGCTGGCTCCGGAAGAGATAGAAGATGCTCCAAACGATTTGAAAACCACGAGGGCCGAGGATGCTCCGATCACGCTCAAAAGCTTGAAGGTGACACGGCCGCCGAACACGTATCTGCTGCTGATCAGCTTCCGGTCGAAAGATCCACAGCTTGCCGCAGACGTCGCCAACTCCGTGGCGCAGAGCTACATCGAACACACCTACGACCTCCGGTTCAAAGCTTCGGCCAGCCTGTCGACCTTTATGGAGAAGCAGATCGAGGAACTGAAGGCGAAGATGGAGCGTTCGGGGACCGCGCTGGCACAGTTCGAGAAGGAACTGAATGTGATCAACCCGGAAGAGAAGACCAGCATCCTTTCGGCGCGGCTGCTGCAACTGAACACAGAGTACACCAAGGCCCAATCGGAGCGGGTGGCGCGTGAGGCATCGTTCAACGCGGTCACAGGCGGGTCGCTCGAAGCCGCGCAGGCCTCCGCACAGGGCGAACAGCTGCGGAAACTGGCCGAGAGGCTGGATGAGGCTAACGAAAAGTTCGCGCAGGTGAAGACGCAGTACGGCGCGAACCATCCGGAATACCGCAAGGCGCAGTCGCAACAGACGGAACTGCAACGGCAGTTGGAGAGCCTGAAGCGGAACATCGGCGTGCGCGTGGAGAGCGGCTACAAAGAGGCGCAAAACCGGGAAACAATGCTGCTGAAAGCCGTGGCAGAGACCAAGACCGAATTCGACCGGCTGAATTCTCGCTCATTCCAGTACAAACAGGTGAAACAGGAAGCAGAAACCGACAAGAAGCTGTACGAAGAGTTGTCGCATAAGATCAAAGAAGCCGGCATCAACGCCAGCTTTCAAAACAGTTCCGTGCGGCTGGCCGATGCGGCGCGCGCGGCCTTCAAGCCGGTTTTCCCGAACATCAAAATGAACGCGCTGCTGGCGTTGCTGTTCTCGACGCTGCTGGGCGTGGGGGCTGCGGTGCTGGGCGACGTGATGGATACTACGATCCGGGACCCCGAACAGATCAGCAGGACGCTCGGATCGGAAGTGATCGGGAGCCTGCCGATTGTGAAGAGCTGGCGACTCGGGATCGGCAACTCCTCGGCAAAGGAAACCGGTGCTTTGGTCAAATTTGGCGAAACGGACAGCAAATCGGCGAGTTTTGAAGAGGCGATCCGGACGCTGCGCGATTCGATACTGCTCTCCGATATAGACCGGCGGATCCGGACGCTGCTGGTGACGAGCGCGGCGCCGCGCGAGGGCAAGACGACGACCGCAGTCCACCTGGCCTTGGCGCATGCCAGCCAGAAACGGCGGACGTTGCTGATCGACGCCGATTTGCGGCGGCCAAGTATCCACGGCCGACTCGGCGTGGCGAACGACCAAGGGCTTTCAACTTTTGTGCATGGGACCGCCGATTGGAAAACGCTGATTCAGCCGGCACCCGATTTCCCCACCCTGGATGTTCTGACGGCAGGCCCGAGCTCGCGCCGGGGGGCCGACCTGGTGGGTGCATCGTTGGAGTTGATTCTGCAGGATTGCGGCAGTTTGTATGACCTGATTGTGGTGGATGCGCCGCCGCTGCTCGGTTTTGCTGAGCCGCTGCAGATTGCCTCCTTGGTAGATGGCGTGGTGGTGGTGACGGTGGCGGGGCAGACGAACAGGAATGCCGTGGCCAGTGTGTTGGCGACGTTGAAGCGTCTGCGGGCGAATGTGGTTGGCCTAGTGCTGAACGCCGTTCAGGAAGATATGAGCGACCGGTATTACTACTATGGGTATTACGGGAAGCACTATCATCGGTACTACAAGGCTGAGGGGTAGGGCTGTGCCGTTTGTTGGCTGCGGCTCCGCCTTCGCTAAAACTCCCGCCGTCGCTGAAGTTTTGGCGGGCAAGTCGGCGGGCGGGGTGCTTTCCCCGCAGCGTTTGGAAGCACGGTCATTTGTTTTCAACGGTTCTCAGGTTCGTTTGGAAATTTTCGTTCCTTAGTAATCCCTTCGGCTGTTGGGATTGGGTTCGGCGAGGGTCCGGGTTTTGTGTTTCCTGGGGTGAGGTGAAACAGGGGGCCGTGTGATGTTGGTGGGGTGCGGGCCGCACGCGGGGCGGCCTTGTTGGTGTTGCGGCGGGTTTCATGTGGCCCGACGGCCGTTTGATGCTAAGCCGGAATTGGTTGTGAAAAACGGGGAATAGGTACGGCGTTCGGATGATGGCCGGGGTTGCTTTCGTGCCTGTTGTTGGGTCCAACTTGTGTGCGGTCCTGGTTTTCCAGGGGCTTTTGCGAAGAAAAGGAGAAACTTTTTGTTTGCCGTTTTTCGGTTTTCCACAATGCAATACATTAATAATGATTGAGTTGCTGATGCTTGGGTTCGGCTTGGGTTCTTGGGCGCCAGTAAGCGGCGTTTTGTAGGCACTGTGGGGCAACGGCCGGCCTCCTTTCCTTCTCTTGATACCACATGGTGGGTGCGGATGGATGGTTGGGGGACTGGTGGTTATTGAAAATAGGGTAGATTGAGATGTTGCAGGTTGGTGACTCCCTCACGGCCGGACTGCGCCCTGCCACAACGGGGGATGAAATAGGTGCCGAGTGCACGACATTCCCGTCCGGGCCAGGAAACGCGGGTAGGATTCATTGATTAGTTGATGTGGTGCGTATAATTCTGCTTTTTCGAAGGACGCCTGCGGTGGTTAGGATTGGGCACGAACCCAAGCCGTCTATTTCATGGAATGCATTGCAGGTAGGATCCCTCGGTTTCGGTGCAAGAATTGCGTAAATGGCTTTCTTTCTGACATGCGCCAACGTCGAGGTGCAGTGCGATGTCTTCCTTTTAGATTGAATTTCAACGCCGGATTAGAGCAGCCCAACTTCCAGATTGCAGTTTTTGGATGGAACATCATCATGGCTAAGGGCGCTGAGCGCTAAGCGTGATTGAACGCAGAAATTCGCATGGACAGGAGTGGGCGTGCGCAGGTTAGCAATCTCAACATGAAAGAACTCGTGAAAGGGACTATCAAGGCGGCCCTGCATCTTGCCGGTTTGGAGATATTTCGTATTAACCCCGTCGCTACTACCGCTCATCGTCGTCTGGCCATGATGAGGCATCACGGAATAGAAGTTGCGGTAGACGTTGGTGCGAATGCGGGCCAGTATGGGTCCGCGCTAAGACAAAGCGGTTATAAGGATGCCATTCTCTCCTTTGAACCGCTCAGCGGAGCATTTAAGGTATTGGAAAGCGCAGCGAGTCGAGATGCCAAGTGGCGTGTGTATAACGTGGCGATCGGCGCGGAAAACGGAGAATCCGATATTCATGTGGCTGCGAACACTTGGTCGAGTTCCCTGCTGCCAATACTAGACGCCCATGTTAGTAACGCCCCGGCGTCGAGATACATATCGACAGAACATGTGAGGGTGTGTACACTGGACAGCGCACTTGAGGGCGTGATAGGACATGAAAAACGGGTACTCCTGAAAATCGACACTCAAGGCTATGAGGACCAAGTTATCAAGGGAGCGATTTCACTCATAGAACGGCAGGTTCATTTGATCGAGTGTGAATTGTCTCTGGTGCCACTTTATGAAGGCCAATGCCTATTTTCTGAAATGATGAGCCTTCTAGCCAAGAATCACTTTTCCCCAGTTCATCTTGAGCCAGGGTTCAGCGATCAAAAGACCGGATATTGCCTTCAATTGGATGGCATATTTGCGCGATTAGGATAGTGCGCTAGCTCCGGAAGGATAGGCACAATTCAAGTGCATAGAACGCGGACCCAATCTGAAGTAGCAGTTATGACAAGAATATCGCAAAATGACGCGTTGGGCTTCGGATTCATGCAATGCCCTGCAAGCAGACCACGACCGAAAGCCGGTAGTGATCGAGAGCCTACGGTGTGATTGGCACGTTGTTTAAGCTCCCTTCATCCTTACGAGCAGGTTGGTGCAAGGTGTAATGAGCCGCTTTCTTTGCCGCCTAAGAAGGCGGGTTTGGTCATGATAATCTCCCCGGCTTCTAGCGTGAGAATGCGCATTAGACGCAGCGTAGCGAGTCGTGTCCGGCCGCCGGGACATTGACGGATTTCTCAGGTG
>CAIRSA010000356.1 GCA_903881085.1 uncultured Acidobacteriia bacterium | reverse complement strand
TTGCCGCTGCTCTGGATTGGCCTCTGCCGCGAGTTGGCTCCGCACTCATCCACCCTACGATAAACGATCAGGCTGGTTTTGTCCAGCTAATTCGACCAAGGTACCTGAACTGTTACCTTCGCGCGCTGTAAGCATTTGTGTTTGCGAGAAACTCAACCAAAAAGGGGGCAAACCGCCTGTGGCAGTAGTCAACTTCAAAGTAAACGGCAAGGCATATTCCATGGATGTCGATCCGGATATGCCCGTGCTTTATGCATTGACCAACGATATTAAATTGAACGGACCGAAATTCGGCTGCGGTCTCTCGCAGTGCGGATCCTGCACTGTTCTATTGAACGGAGAGCCAGTTCGCTCCTGTCAGACTCCCATGTCTGACGTTGCGGGCAAGGAAGTCATTTCCATCGAAGGCCTGGGCACCGCGGACAAACCGCACGCCATCCAACTGGCCTTTATGATTGAGCAGGCGGCGCAATGCGGATACTGCATCAGCGGACCAATGCTCTATGGAAAGACCTTTGTCGACGCGAATCCGAAGGCGTCGCAAGCTGATATTGAGCAGTCGTTGAACGGTCTGTTGTGCCGCTGCTACACGCATACCCGCATGATCAAAGCTCTGGTTCGGTATCAACAGGGGGTGAAGTAATGAAACTCCAGGAAATCTTCAAAAACACAGAAGCTGTCAACATGCGTGAGGATGCCCGCGAGGCGTTGGAAAACGCCGGATTTTCACGGCGCGACATGATCAAGGGAATGGGCGCGCTGGTTGTCGGATTCAGCTCCGTTGCCGCCGTGGCCAATAAACTGAGCGCGGAAGCCCCTCTGCCGTCTCCGGTTTATGACCTGCTGCAGGTGGATTCATGGATCGCCATCGCCGGCGATGAAAGCATCACAGCCTACTCAGGCAAATGCGACATGGGCCAGGGCTTCCGCACCGTGCAATACCAGTTGGTGGCGGATGAACTTTACGTTCCCATTGGACGCGTCAACCTGATCTTCTGCGACACGGCGCTTTGCCCGGATCAAGGCACGACCTCTGGAAGCCAATCGCACTTGACCGAATTCGGCGCAACCGGACTTCGCCAGGCGCTGGCGACGGCTCGCGAAGCGATGTTCGTGATGGCGGCCACCCAGCTCAAGACGACGGTGGATCAGTTGACCGTGAAAGACGGCGTGATCTCAATGAAGTCGAACCCGTCGAACAGCATTAGCTACGGCAAGCTCATCGGCGGTAAGAAGTTCAGCCTGGCTACCAACGCCAAGGCAACGCCGAAAGACCCGAAGGACTATACGGTTCTTGGCACTTCGATACCGCGCTACGACATTCCGCAGAAGACGACTGGCGAATATCAGTATGTACAGAACGTACGGCTGCCTGGGATGTTGCATGGCAAGGTGGTGCGTCCTCCGATGTTCGATTCCCAACTGGTGCGAATCAATAACATGGCCGCTGTGCAGGCCATGGCTGGCAAGCCCAAAGTCGTGGTTAAGAAGAACTTCATTGGCGTGGTGGCTGATACCGAATGGCAGGCAGTACAGGCGGCCAACACCCTGGATGTGACCTGGTCAACCGCTCCCGCTCTGCCCGCGCAGGACACCTACTACGCGACCATGCGTAAGATGCCCGCGCGTGATTCATTCACGGTCAACACCGGCGATGTGGACGCAACGATGAAGGGCGCCGCGAAGGTAATGAAGGCAACCTATCTGCATCCGTATCAAATGCACGGTTCGGTTGGTTCATCCTGTGCAGTGGCCGACGTTTGGATCGACAAAGGCGTCACGTTTGCCAAGATCTGGTCTCCCACACAGGGCGTCTATCCGCAGCGCGATAGCGTCGCATTGGTTCTCGGAACGCCTAAAGAGAACGTGCGTGTCACCTACGTGGAAGGCTCCGGTTGCTACGGACTGAACGGTGCCGATACGGTCAGCTACGACGCAGCGCTCATGTCTCAGGCTGTAGGCGCCCCGGTCCGCGTCCAATATACCCGTGCCGACGAAATGACTGGCGGCGAACATTTCGGCAACCCTTACGTTGTCGATCTAACGGCCGGCCTGGATGCACAGAGCCGCATTGTGGCCTGGGACTATGAAGGTTGGTCAGCAACCCGCGGTAACCGCCCGAACGCCACGTCACCCGGCAACGTCATTACCGGCTTCCTGGCGGGCTTCCCCTTACCGGGCATTGTTCCGGCAGCAGCCACTCCGCCAACCACATTCGGCAATAACAGCAACACCGCTTCGAATTATGGTTCGGGTTGCGTTGGCACCTCCTGCGGCTCCACCGGTAACATCCGCAGTGAACGCATTCTCAGCCACTCCATCGACTCGCCGTTCTTCACCGGCCCGTTGCGTTCGCCGGCACGCCTGCAGAACACGTTCGCCAATGAGTGCTTCATGGACGAACTGGCTGCGGCATCGAAGATCGACCCGGTCGATTACCGATTGCGCCACTTGGCCGATCAGCGTTTGATCGATGTCGTCAATGCCGCGGCGAAAGCCGCCAGCTGGCAAGCACGCCCGTCGCCGAAGCCAGGCAACGCCAAGACCGGAGTAGTCACCGGCCGCGGCTTCGCTTGCGTACTTTATGAGGGCAGCAACGGCTATAGCGCCATGGTGGCAGACGTTTCGGTGAACCAGGATACCGGCGCTATCACCGTTACCAAACTGACGATGAGTGAAGATTCCGGCCCGGTCTCTAACCCTGACGGATTGCGCAACCAGATGGAAGGCGGCGCGCTGCAGGGCATGAGCCGCGCGCTGGTGGAAGAGGTGAAGTGGACTGACTCCGGCCTCTCCAACATCGATTGGCGGCGTTACCCCGTTCGCCAATTCGGCCAGCCGATGCCTGAACTGGTCTCGGTGCTCATCAACCGTCTGGACAAACCGCAGTTGGGCGCCGGCGAGTGCACCATCACGCTCTCAGCCGCGGCCATCGGCAATGCTGTCTTCGACGCCACGGGCGCTCGTCTACGGCAGGTGCCGTTCACTCCGGCCAACGTTCTGGCCGCACTGAAGGCTCGCGCATAGTCAGAAAACAATCGCTGTAACGAAAGGGGACCGGGTCATCCGGTCCCCTTCTTGTTTTTGCGATAAGCTAATAATCCATGCAAATTCGTATCTGTCTTCTCGCCGTGACTGCCGCACTCGCGCAGGCCGCCTCGCCCGAATGGGGCCAGTGGGCCGGCCCGTCGCGCGATTTCCGAGTCAGCGCACGCGACATCGCCGCGCAATGGCCCGCCGAAGGGCCGAAGATCTTGTGGAAGCACGACATGCCCTACGGCAGTTCCAGCATCGCCGTGGATGGCAAAGAGTTATTCACAATGCATCGCGATGGCGATAACGAGGTGGTGCTCTCGCTCGAAGCAGCAACCGGCAAGACACTATGGGAATTCAAATACGAAGCGAAATTCCTGAAGGGCATGAACATGGCCACCGGCCCGGGCCCGCATTCTACGCCATTTGTGGATGGCGACCGGCTATACACGGCCGGAGTCACGGGAAAACTACACTGTCTGGATAAAAAGACGGGCAAGGTTTTGTGGATGCGCGGATTGATTGAAGAGATGGGCGGTACCGTGATGTTGCGCGGATATTCCAACTCAGCAATGCGTTATAAAGATTGGCTGATCGTCATGCTGGGCGGCGAAGGGCATACGATCGCCGCGCTCGACTTGAAGACCGGCGCAACGAAGTGGCAGGGTGGCGACTTCAGCAACTCACACTCTTCACCGGTGCTAATCAATGTAGACGGGCAGGACCAACTGGCCGTGGTTGTTGAAAAAGCTGTCGCAGGTTTCGACGCGAACAATGGCAAGGTGCTGTGGAGCCATGCTCACGAAAACCGCGGAGGCGACATCACATCGACGCTGATCTGGGGAGCGGATAACCTGCTCTTTTTCAGCGGTGCTTATCAGGGCGGCAGCCGCACACTGGAGTTGCATCAAAAGGCCGGCGTCACCACGATAAAGGAACTTTGGTTCCATCGCCAGATGCGTGTACATCACAGCAACGTCACGCGCATTGGCGATTACATTTACGCCTCGAACGGCGATTTCGGCGGCACTGTTTTTCTTTGCGCAAACGTGAAGACCGGCGAAATTAAATGGCGGGAACGCAGCGTAGTTCGCGCTAATACGCTTATGATAGGCGACCGCGCCCTTATTCTCGATGAAGACGGCGTGCTGCACCTGGCTACGCTTTCGCCGGAAGGTTATAAGGAGATTTCGCGCGCGCAGGTGCTCGAAAACCTGGCCTGGACGCCGCCCTCGATCGCTGGCACCCGGCTGTATTTACGCGATCGCAAATCGATCGCGGCAGTTGAACTCAAATAAGGAGAGAACAATGTTTATACCACCTGGATTCGATACGGCGCTCGCACTGGAAGCGGCCGATCTGGTTAAACAAGCTTACGATCAATACTTCGCCAACAAGCAAGGCCAGCCTTGGAACTTGCAGGGCAACTACGAAAACCTGGCCCTGCTCTCTGCCAAGCCGGACGGATTTTTTGCGCACATCGAACCGTTTGGATTCGTGGCGCGGAACAAAGCGACCGGGACTGTGTTCGTGACCTACCGTGGCACGGTGTCGCCGGAGGATTGGCTCTCAAACATTACCTTTCCGCAGGTGCCATTTCACGATCAATGGGGCAGCGTGGAAAAGGGCTTTTCCGAACTGTATGTTCAGACTTCAGCCAGTGTCACAAACGCCGTGAAGCATTCAGGTGCGGCCAAGGTCGTGGTGACCGGCCATAGCCTGGGATCGTCGCTGGCCACATTGGCGACGGCCGATCTGGTCATCAACGGCGTAATTCCATCAATGTATAACTTTGCCAGCCCGCGCGCGGGCGATCCGGATTTTGCGCGCAAGCTGCAGGCGAGCGTTCCGGCGCTTTGGCGTGTGGTGAATACCGAGGACATTGTGACGACCGTGCCTTTGGCGACCGCCGCATTTGCATCCGACATCAAATCGCTAAGCGCTTATGGGTTGCTGCATGCGTTGAATAAGTTGAATTTTATGCATGTGGGGTTGCCGGTTAGTTTCACGGTGAACCATGGATCGATTGTGGACAATCATAAGATGGATACGTATAAGGCGGCGCTACTAGGTTAAGTTTGCATTTGGCCAGGCGATCCGCCTGGTGTGCTCAGCATGATTTGCATTCAAGTGGTGAACGTCACCCATGGACCGTAATGACGGAACCATCCGTCTAAGCAGAGGTGTCCGTCGCGAGGCGGGATCTGAAGAAAGCCGATGACGAAATCGTGGATTCGACGTACAGGAAGCGGATATTAGGCCTTGCAACGGCGGGTCACCCTGCCAGGGTAGGGGAAGCCCGAGCGTCATTCAGAACGTTGCGAGGTAGATCCGGCAAGTCTGCGAGAAGAAGGCAAATCTTACCTGAGGAGATCTCTGCTTTGGTCCGTTCACACCGGAATACCGATTCCGTAATGTTGCGGGACAGAAGCGGGTGCCCTCTGGGAAGTAGTCAGCAGAGGCAATCGTAGCTCAACCGGGCGAAGGGCCGAATCTTTTAGTCCAAGGAGCAGAGCGAGAGGCTCGGGGTGAAAATCCCCGGGCCTACCCGGCACGGGGCCGTGAGGCCCCTCCTACCCGATTCCCTTACCCCCACAAACAAAGCCCGTCCACGAACGCCGCCGAGCCGTCGCGCAGCCAGCCATCCAACTGCGCCGACTCCTTCAACTGCTGGCCACGCTGCCGCGAGACCTCCACATACTTACAAGGGAACTCCGGCAGCGCGGTCATATCGCCCCACAGCCGCTCAAACTGAGCCAGCGGGAAGATGTCCTCCTGCCCTTTGCCCCAGCGCTTCTTCACATCCTTCAGCGTGATGTAGGCCGGCATGCGCGACGCCAGATTACGAACTCCGCGTGCTACCTTTTTCTCATCGCCAAGGTCCGCGCGATTGAGTCCGAACACGGCCAGCAGCTTGTCGATATCGATCCACATGGTGGCGGTGTTGTAGTAGGAGAGCCGCGATTCGGACTCTTCACTCGGCAGCGCCATCCCTTCGATCAGCCGCAGCCGGCCATCCACGCGCGCCAGTCCGCCGCCGCGATCTTCCAGATGCCGCTCCACCACCTCAATGGTCTGCGCAGCGCCCTGTTCGATGTGAAGCCCCAGCAGTCCGGCGTCGAGATTGGCGCCGACAGTGTCCACATTGTGCAGCATTAAGTGCCGCAATTGCGGCCGCTCTTCGATCATCCGCTTGAGCACGCCGTTGCGCAGCAAGTTGGGAATCTCATACCAGTGCCCCACCGGATGCATGCACTGGCTGGGAAGGTTGTCCGTATAGTTTGAGCCTTCGCCCATCTGCCGCGCCCAGGCGATCAGCGTGGAGCGCAGACTGTCGCGCACCTTCTGCGCCTGTTGGTCGAGCTGTTGCTGCGCCATCTCTTCCCAGGCAAAGCGCAGTTCGCGTTCGGTGGGGATGAGCCGCAGCCCCACGTACTTGCCTGGCGAAAGGAATAGCGAACCGGGGTAGCCGTAATTGGCTTCGGCTTCTAGAAAGCCGTTGATCGCGTGGTGCGTCATGTACGAAGTGGTGATGACATGCGGCGGATAGGCGCCATGCTCGCGGCCTGCTCGCAAGCTCTTTGCCAGATGCACTTCGAGAAAACTGCGGTACCGTCCACCCATCTTGGAAAACGGGTTCAGAGCCTTCACCACGCCCGCGCCGCGCGTCCAACGGCTGCCCGCTCCGCCTGCCAGTGTAATCACCGCCACTTCGCCTGCGGCAAGCGCCCTGCGGCCGGCCTCTTCGTATTTGGAATTCAGTCCGCCTGACGCGGAGGCAACATCGCCCGGCTCCACATCGCGAATCTCCGTATTCGCCGCAAGCCGGTTTTGCGCCAGCCCGATGCGCCCATTTCGCAGTTCGGCTTGGATGTAGGCATGCTGTTCGCGGTCAAAGCCATTGGCTTCGAGCATTGCTTCCAGCGTCTGATGAGCCTCGGCTTCCTCATTGCCCGCGCGCGGCAACATGTGTTCGAACAGATTGCGCGCCATACCGGAAAACTCAGGTACTTCCCGGCACGCTTTGCTGAATTGATCGAGCTCCGCGCGGCGTGCCGGCGAAAGCAGGCGCAGTTCCGAACGTAAAACGGAAGGCACGGTCTGCGTATAATATTCCACCGGCATCAACGCCCGCCCATCGCGCAGGTATTCGGCGACCGATCCCTTATCGTTGATAGCGAAATCGTAAACAACCGGCTCCATGGCGAACGGCACCGCAAGCTCCATGCGCTTCTTGGTCGCGCTCATAATCTGCTGCATCCGGCCTTGTGCTTCGGCTTTTCGCTTCGGGTCGAACAGGAAGCCCATGCCTCCGCCCGACATTCCGCCCAGCATCCAAAAGCCCCAGAAGTCATCGCCCATCGCCGCACGCGCTTCGCGGATCAACGTGTCCGTATAGAGATTGGCCGCCCATGGAATGATGGTCTGAATCGGTCCGTTGAAATTAGCTTGCGTGCACTCGCCAACGCCGCGTATGTTGCCCTCACGCAAGTGTCCGAGCACGGTCTCTAGAATCTGCATGGCATCCTGACGGCCAGCCCATTCCTTGCTGCACCGCAGCAGATACTTTTCAGTCACCATCTCCAGCACCGGGCCAACGTCCTGCGCCATGCCGCCATGCACCAGCACCAGGCTCTGCTGCAACCGCTCGCGCGTCTCTGCCGAAACCTCGGCGTTGGAAAGGATGCGATGGCGCGGCAACAGGCAGCCATTGCTGATGCCGAACTCCGGATCGCCTTCGCTCACCTTCACGCCCTGAATCAGCTTGATGCCCGGCCAGATGCCGCCGGAATCCTGCCAGCCGCCGCCGGAGCCGCCAATCCATTCGCCCAGAATGGCGCGCGCGGCTACCAGCCGGCGGTCCTGCTCTTCAAGCCCTCCGGTGAACGTTTGAATCTGATTTGTTGCGCGCATGCAGACCGAGATGAGCGAAGCCAGCAGATTGGTCGATACGGCCAGTCGTGAGCCTTTGGGAATATCGTTCACCTTGCTGACGATCTCAATGCCATGGCCAGGCTTGCCGGTGAGCTTCAGCAGCAGTTGATCCAGCGGTTGCGTCGCGCCTTCGATGCCCGGCGGTACGATGCCCGCTGCGATGATGGCGGCCTTCACTAAGCCCAGGTAATCGCGCGCGAAGTCGAATACTTCGGCGATGGAGGTGATCTCAACCGAGGCCTTCAAATCCACGCTCACCAGGCGGATTACGGGCTGATCGATCACGCGAAAGTACGTCTCTACGGGCGGCTTGGGTTGGCCCGAGCCCGCCGCGCGATTACACAGATCGATGGAAATGTTTAATACCTGTGCCCCCTCTGGATAGTCCATGCCGAGGAAGAAGATGTCGCTCCAACCGCTATGCGTCAGGTCCATGCGCACGGGCGTGGCTTCGTGCAAAATCGGAAACAGGCCCGTCGACGACTTTTGCAGAAGCTCCTTGCGGATGCGCAGCGGATAGTCATCCGGGTGGCCAGTGCGGAACATCCATTGGTTTCCGCGCACGCTGCGCACACTGCGCCGCACCTGATCGGCAAGAGTTTGGAATCCAATTGAATGATAGGCGCTGGCGAGTGCGCTGGATACTGGAGCGCTCGGCCCGCTTTCGCGTTCGCGCTCAAGGAACACGTCGATCGCTTCTTCATAGCGGCGCTTCAGCAATTGCGTGTACCCGTGGAAGGGAATCAACACCGGCGTACGAGCAGCTAGCTTAAATGGCAGATGGAAGCGGTGAATGGAATACAGAAAGAACAGCGCCCGCACGCGTTCGTAGAGGTTGTCGTTATTGCGCCGGAAGCGGTCGAGCGCAGCGCATTCGGCACGCAGTTCGTCTACCGAAGCCGCGGCACAGAAATCGTCCAGCGAGCGGTTACGGACCAGCGGGTCTTTGGAGGTAATGATACCGGTTAGCTGGCTCATCGCTTCCGCTGCTCCGCAATGGCGGCCATTTCACGGTCGGCCAACATCTCCGCCAGGTTCGACAACACCTCGCCGCGCTCGGCGCCGCTCAAGGCCAGCGCCAATTGGGCGGTGAGCAGACCGTAGCGTACTCCCAAATCGTAGCGCCTGCCAGGGGCTTCGAGCGCCAGGTATTGTTCGCGGCGGGCGATTTCAGATAGCACGCTGGAGAGCGGGAACGACCCGCCGGCGCTGTCCACAACCGCGCGGCCAAGCGCTTCCATCACGCCCGGAGTCAACACGTGGACGCCAAAGAAACAGAGATAGTAGCCGGCCCGCAGGCCTGAGACAATCAGGCTCTGCTCGGCCTCGGTGGGCGTGGGCTTCTCGATCACTGTATCGACGCGATAGATGCCTTCGCTGCCCGCCACGCGACTGCCGCCGACGGCTCCGAAACTGGGCAACAGGTTTTCGCGCGTTGCCTGCACCGCCGATACCGCGCAATCTTCCGTCTCGGCAAGTTCCACCAGGCCCTTCGCGCATGAGTTTTCCGTCGTGCTGACGTATAGATGGTCGCCCACCAGATGCAGAAACGGTTCATCGCCGGTGAACTTCGCCGCGCAATGAATCGCATGCCCGTAGCCGGCCGGCGTCGACTGGGCGACGAATCGAACACGCCGGCCGTGCCTGGCGACTGCCGGGGCATAACGCGCTTCGTCGCCCGGCCAGGTAACGACGCAAACCTCTTCGATGCCCGCCGTCAAGGCCTGTTCGACGATGATCGTCAGAACGGTTTTCTCTTCGCCGTCGCGATCAATCAGGGTTTGTAGAGGTAGGGCGCGCTGCGTTTCCGCGGCGGCCGTGATGACGGCTTTCTTGATTTTCATGCGTATCCTCGCGATAAGTGATGTGATCGAGAAACAGCCCGGCCGAGGGTGCGGTCCACGATGCCACATCCAGCTTCGAGTCGCACTTGCCTGAAAGCAGCGAACGAAACTGTTCCTCGGTGATCTCTCCGGTTCCAACCTTGACTAACGTGCCCGTAATGCGGCGCACCATTTTCCATAAGAAATGGGAGGCCTTAATCTGAAAAAGTATGAGATGGCCTTGAGTTACGATTGTAGCGGAAGTTACTACGACAACGGGCGAGTCATTGGGCTTGGAAGGATCGATGGCCCGGAAGCAATTGAAGTCATGCCGCCCTTCCAGCCGCTTCGCCGCCGCGGTCATCGCTTTGATGTTCAATTTCTCTTTGATCCACCACACATGCTTCTTCGAAAAGGCGGTACGGCGCGTGGAGATCTGGTACAGATAGGCGCGGGCAACGGCATCGTGGCGGGCATGAAATTCATTGGCCGCCTCATCCACATCCAGGATGACGACCTCTGGCGGCAGGCGCACGTTCAACTCGCGCTTCAATTCCGGGGCGCGAAGTTTTTCGATTTTCGCGCTGGATGCAAAGACACGTAAGTGAGCCACCTGCGCAATAGCGTGTACGCCCGCGTCCGTGCGGCCCGCGCCCTGGATCTCCACATCGACGCCGAAATAATCACGCGCAGCTTTCAGCAGATCGCCCTGCACAGTGCGAGCGTTGATCTGATCCTGCCAGCCGTGGAACTTCGTGCCCTCGTATTCCAGCGTTAGCTTCCAGGTTCTCAAGCCGCTCCGTATTTCTTGAACCACGCCTGCAGACGCTTCCAGGCGTCGGCGGCGTTGTCTTTGTGATAGCTCGGGCGGTAGTCGGCAAAGAAGCCGTGCTGCGTCTTTGGATACACGATGATCTCGCCGTACTTGCCGGCGTCCTTCAACGCGGCGCGCATCTTCTCGATGGATTCGAGCGGAATGCCCTGGTCATCGCCACCATAGAGGCCCAACACGGGAGCGCCCACCATGCCTGCGACATCAATGGGTTGCTTCGGATTGTTCGCCGAAGCGGGGCCGACCAGCCGGCCATACCACGCCGCGCCCGCCTTCACTTTCTGATTGTGCGCCGTGTATAGCCAGACGATGCGTCCACCCCAGCAGTAACCCGTGATGCCAAGCTTGTTAATGTTGCCGTGGCCGCTCTTCACCGCGTAAGCAACGGTGGCGTCAAGGTCTGACATCACCTGCGCATCGGGCACTTTCGATACAACCTTGGAAACAATCTCCTGGATGTTTTCGATCTTCGACACGTCGCCCTGCCGCGCGTACATCTCCGGCGCAATGGCGATGTGGCCGAGCTTGGCAAAGCGGCGGCAGATGTCTTTGATGTGTTCGTGAACTCCGAAGATCTCCTGCACCACAAGCGTGATGGGGAAGTTCGAACCCTTCGCCGGCATGGCGCGATAGGCGGGAATCTCGCCGCCATTGACGGGGATCTTCACTTCGCCAGCAACGATGCCGCTGGAATCCGTAGTGATTGTCTGGGCACTTACCGGCTGCACAGCCAGCGCAAACCCGGCAGTAAGCTTGGTTACGAGAAAGCTTCTGCGGTTCTCCTCCACCGGGAGCGGAGCGAGACTATCGATATCTTGACGCATGAATGTGATTCTACCGCGTTTGTGATACGATTCACCTCCATGGCCACGACCGCCGCCGTTCCAATCACCAAGCCGTACCCGCCAGCACGCTATGCATGGTATGTAGTCGGCGTGTTGACGTTCATCTATGTGTTCTCATTTATCGATCGCCAGATCATGAATCTGCTGGTGGTGCCGATCCGCCGCGATCTCAAAATCAGCGACACGCAGATGAGCCTGCTGATGGGTTTCACGTTCGCCGTGTTCTATACATTCTTCGGCATTCCACTAGGGCGCCTGGCGGATTCGCGCAGCCGCCGTGGCTTGATTGGCGCGGGACTCGTCACGTGGAGCGTCTTCACAGCCGGATGCGGAATCGCAAAGAACTTCGGGCAGATGCTTCTGATGCGCGTGGGCGTTGGGGTTGGCGAAGCATCGCTCTCGCCCGCCGCGTATTCGATGATCAGCGATTACTTTCCTCCCGAGCGGCGGGCAACGGCGTTGAGCGTGTATGGCATGGGCATTTATCTTGGCAGCGGACTGGCTTCGCTGCTGGGTGGCTTGGTGATCAAATTCGCATCCGCGCAGGAAGCGTGGATGGTTCCGCTGGTTGGCGCAACGCGGCCTTGGCAGTTGATCTTCTTCGCCGTCGGCCTGCCGGGCCTTGCGATCGCGTTGTTGCTGTTCTCCATTCGTGAACCCTTGCGTCGCGGCATGGCCGGGCAGAAGCACCCACCCTTTGCGGAGGTTGTGCGTTATGTGAAACAGAACGGCGCCACGTTCTTTTGTCACAACTTCGGCGTGTCTCTGGTGTCGCTATCTTCCTATGGCGCCATGGCATGGATTCCTACGTTCTTCATTCGCACGCATCACTGGAGTTCGGCGCAGATCGGAATCCGCTTGGGGCTGGTGGTGATGGTGTTCGGCACGCTGGGCATCTTTTGTGGAGGGCGATTGGCCGACCATCTACGCTCGCGCGGCAGGCATGACGCGAGTTTTTTCGTGATGTCGCTTGCGCCGCTGGCTGCGTTGCCGTTTTCCATCGCCGGTCCGCTACTCGGCGATCCCGCTGTTGCCTTGGCGCTGCTCGCGATTAGCGTATTCTTTCGCGCCACTCCGTTCGGTTGCGCACCGGCAGCCATCACCCAGGTTGTTCCGAATACGATGCGCGGCCAGGCCGCTTCCGTGTACTTGTTCGTGGTGAATCTGGTTGGCCTGGGTGCTGGCCCGACCGCTGTTGCCATGGTCACGGACTATGTATTTCACGATGACCAGATGGTACGTTATTCGTTGCTGATTGTCTGCGTTTCGGCGGAGGTGACTGCTGCTTTGATCATGCGCGCTGGATTGAAGCCGTTCCGGTGCAGCCTGGATCGCATCTCCGCATACAACCTCTCGCACGGGTTGTGAATCAATTTCAGACATGCTGACCTCGGCGGGGAATTGGGCCGGAAAATGGAAATGCAATGGATCCCGAAGAACCGCTTACTAACGTGCGCGGTTCGGTGAGCAGCAGGCAACCGCTAACCGAGCACCGCACGTTAGTAAGCGGTTTTGGCTCA
>CAIRSA010000355.1 GCA_903881085.1 uncultured Acidobacteriia bacterium | reverse complement strand
CGATTATTTGCCATCGCCGTGGCCAGACCGTGCCCTCGCTGCTGCCGCCACGATAGCACCCCACCTGAACTGTTACCGCCAGGCTGGCCCTCCAATCCCAATCCTGGCCCGAAATCGCCTAAACACGAGGTGGGGCAGGCCTTCAGCCTGCGGAGGACTTCAGTCCGACTCCATCGGGCGAGCGTCGATATCCCTGAAACTCGACACCCCAGTTTCTTCAAGGGTGGGGCGGGCAATTTGCCTGCCCTGACTAACTTTAAATCCGCCCAATCCTCACTGACGTGACTTCTCGATGCTTCGAAGCTGGCCGGACAACGGAGTATCTTGTTCCGCAGCAAAACCTTTGCGACATCAACCGCCGTATGTAGGTTAGTCGAAGTTACATCGGTGACAGCAGTCAAGGTTCCCACCTGTACCATCGCTACGGAAAGGCCGCCGCATTGCTCAACGACATCGCAGCAAGACTACAGAGCCTCCGAGCACTGGACACCCTTCAACTGGCCTCCGCAATTCGCCTCCAAACCAGAACCAACATCGACGGCTTCGCCACTTCAGACCGCACTCTGGCCAAGGTTGCCAAGCGGGAAAGCTTCGCCGCAATCATTCCCGAACAAGCCTGACGCCCATCAGCCTCAAAAGCAGCGCATCGTGCCCGAAATCGCAACAAGGCAATTCGGCCCGTTGGAATACGCCGCAGAAAGCATGCTGCGCTTTCGGGGGCGGGATTCCTGCGTATGAAGGACACAAGCCAATCGGCCAGGGCATGACCGGCACTGTGCCTTGACCATCGAGAAGGTGGCGCGGAAGACAGTTTGGAAACCGCGCCTGGGTGCGCAGCGGCAAGTATCAGAAGCACTACGAGCAGAATTACAGCGCTAGATAGTCACTCTTTCGACTTCCGGAGGAATCCCCAAAGTTGTAGATTCCGAGGATATGGAATAATCGCCCTTCCCGTTGTCCCAGACGCTGCATTCCCGTAGGCTTCCGGCAGCAGACTCAGTGGCGAGAACTCCATAGTGATCATTCCTGAAGGATTTTGTCCTTACCAGGGCGGGCGAGCCATGCTTTTCTATTCTGATTCCACTCATCCGGTTGTCAAAGAATTCGCAGTCTTCAAACCGGCCACCACCCTTATCGTAAACAAATAAGCCGTCTTGTTCGTTGCCAAGACATTTGGATCTCTGTACCAGAGGGTCTCCGCCATCATAGACCACGATGCCAGCTTTCCTGTTGTTGGAAAATTCACAGCAATTAAATGTCCCTCTGGAATCGCTTTTGACACTTAGGCCGAATTCGTTATCTATCGAAAGGCACTGTTTGAACTGAGGGCTACATTCATTCCTGAGTCTGATTCCAGTCGATGCATTTTTTGTGAACTCGCAGTCGGCAAACAGTCCTGCGGCGGTATCTGTTATGCTTACACCGCAAACTGCATTTTCAACGAAGCTACACATCGAGAGCTTCGGCGTGGCATGATTCATGAGGAAGAGACCTTCCGCCTTATTTTTTGTAAACTGGCAATCCTGAAACGATCCCCTCCCGGAATCCTGAATCAATACTCCACCCCCCTCATTCCCACCATCCGTGACACCTCCGTTGTCGTGCAATTGGCAACCCGTCAATTTGGGATCACTGGAATCCCTGATAAGCAGGCCATACAATCGATTGTTGAAGAATTCGCACTCTTCAAACAATACTGTACCGGTAGACCCCACCCTTACGCCGATTTCATTCATGCTGACACCACAGTTACGAAAGGTTAGACAACCTGTACTAAAAATTCTAATGCCAGATCTCGCATTATCTTGAAAGGAGCAATTTTCGAATAACCCATTGCTGCTCCCACTGGCCTCCAGCCCATAGATGCCATGGTGAAACAAGCAATCGCGAAAAACTGGACGCCCTCTAACCCGAAGGTCAACGCCTGCCGACGCCTCCGCACGGAACGAACAGTTCGCGAATCTTGTTTCCCCCTGATAAATGATCACAGCGGGCGTCTTATCCCGGGGCCTCATCAAGTTGACACTTGTGCGAAGTGAGAATCCGCGAACAGTTCCGCCATCCGTAGATACTGTGAGCGCCGGCTCCACACCTCCGTGAATGACAACCTGATCTGCTTCTCCTTGCGCGATGAGAGTAACATCTTTGGTAAGCTCGACACTTTCCTGGTACACACCGGGCTTAACGAAAATGGTGCCACCCGGATCTGCGGAAAGAATTGCGCTACCTATGTCCTTATGATCGCCACTCCCATCCAAAGCCACGGTCATGCATGAGCCGCTGTAAACAAGTAGAGTGACCCAATGGTCCCCTCCGGCAATTCCCTTACCTGCGATTCGCTGCGGCAACATGTTGGCCTGTACCGGGACGGTCAACTTGACCGCGCCATGGATGGTTGCAACCTCCACCTCTCCCCCGTCCCATGCCAGCAAAGCAGGTATGGTAACACTGGATTCGATGTCATTGCCATTCCAGCGGAACGAATGATGTGGCAACACCTGCGGTAACAAGTAGACATAACCATCCGGGCCGCCACCTAAACCAGCGTTGCCGGGAACAGGTAGACGGATTCGGGCTCCATCCTCCACACCCGCCGGTATGCGCAACTTTTCTATCGATGATTCCTTGATGCGCCCGCGTCCTCGGCATGAGGCGCAGCCGCTTAGGGCTTTGCCATCGCACTTCTTACATCTCACGGATCGCTCAATCGAAATTTGTTTTTCCACCCCAAGTGCAGCCTCCAGGAACTCCAGCCTTAACGGGAGGGTGATGTCCTCGCCGACTAGCTGTAAAAGCGGGGCCACGGGCTTCACCGGCAGGGTGGATTTAGGTTCCCGTTCAAAACAGAAAGTGCCGTCATCTTCCCCGTACTTTCCATACTGCGGGTCCTGGTGGACGCCGGATTGGGGCACGCGGCGCTTTAAGTAGACGGCAAGGTCAATGCTGGCGATGACGGGTTGACCATCCACGGCCGCCGCGCCGCGCAGTCCTTCCAGAAGGTGATAAGTAAAGACGCCGTGCCCCAACTCCTCCTTCTCTGATGACCTATGCTCCGCGGCGCCGGCAACCAAGTACTCGGTTACAGGCCGGCTCGTCCATTCCTTAAGTAAATCGGGCGTCCTTTGCTGTAACGTTTCCACATCGCGAGTTTTATTAATGAAGCCGCTGAAACAGGAGTCCAAAATAAGCAGTTTGTGCTTGGCACGCATCAAATTCACATCACGCAAAAGCCCCGACATGTCGATGGCGCGTTGCGGCCGCACCAACAAATCCTGGGTTCCATCTGCAAACTCCCCTTCGATACGCGAGCCCGGCGTAAGCAGCCAGCCGGAACGTTTTTCACGTAAACTTACGGTTACGCCATGGCCGGCAAAATATAATAGAAAGCGATCATTCGGCGACATCTTTGTATCGAGGTCATCGATTAACTCCTTCAGACTGTAAGGGGACAGAGCCTCGCCATTACTTGCCAACAGCAGCGTGATGTTCTGCTCGGGGAACCCGAGTTCGGGCAGCAGCGCCGCAACCGCGCTGGCATCTGATTCGGCATAGCGCAGATTTGGGATTTTTTCATCCTGATACTGATTCAGGCCGATAACCACGGCCCAGGAGTTGGAGTAGATGGGTGTGTTGGAAGACACCTCCCGCTTCAGACTCCGAAGTGCTCGATCTTCGTCCATATGCAGTGCAATTCTAACATGACAGTTTCCTGGCTCAAAGCGCACTATGATGCATTTCCGCAACACTGCTTGGACGAGAAGCCGATTTCTCAGCACGCCATTTGCTAATGGAGATCTCTACGGCGCGGAGGTCGGCGGCGAGTCCCACACAAATAGTAAAAGCCCGCTGTTGTCATCGTGCTTATTGAGGATCAGTTTTCTTTATCCGTGACCATCCGACTCCATCCGTGGTTAAATCCTCTTTATGCCCCCCAAACGCAGAAACGCCCCGGACCATTGCTGGGCGGAGCGTTGTGCTTCTGTTAATCGGGCGACGTCCTACCGGCGCCTCATGCGCCACCCGTCGTAGCCTTGGCAAGGCGGGTCTCACCAAAATAGCAAATGCCCGCTGTTGCTAGCGGGCTATTTGTTAATCGGGCGACGTCCTACCGGCACCTCATGCGCCGTCCACCGATCATAGATCCGCCATAGCTTTAGCGGAGGCGGAAGCCTTGGCGAAGGCGGATCGCACTCAATCGGAATATTCTCCCCGAACGCACAAACGCCCCGGACCATTTCTGGCCGGGGCGTTGGGCTTCTTTTAATCGGGCGACGTCCTACTCTCCCACACACTCGCGCGTGCAGTACCATCGGGGCTGAGAGGCTTAACTTCCGTGTTCGGGATGGGAACGGGTGGGACCCTCTCGCTAGGATCACCCAGAACTTTTGAGCTTT
>CAIRSA010000354.1 GCA_903881085.1 uncultured Acidobacteriia bacterium | reverse complement strand
GGTAGGGTCGGCCGGGGTGTGTTTGGCGCCTCAGGTTGCATGTCTGTTTTATTGACATATATGTTAAAAAAAGTCAAGAGATGTGTGGCTGGTTATGGGTTGGTTTGGATGTTGGTTGCCGGCCAGAAGCGGTCCTACAGCCGGCTTGACCGGAACGACCGAATAGCCCCAAGAGTGGCCATCGGGGGGCTAACTGATCTAACCCGAATCGGACTGCGGGCAGGATAGTGCCATGCGATGAGAACTCACCTTGTCCGCAGCACGCAGTGCCCGAGAGAAGCTCGTTTGCCATAATGCAGCGCTGCTGCCGGATTCGGTCGAGGAAAGGGGTTCCTGTGTCGACTGCTAAGCAAGTCCTGGCCATGCTCCGTAGCCGTGCGGAAGGCGATGATGACGCGTTTTTCTCGATTGCCCTTCAGATGGCTGCCTCTGAAGCGCGACAGGGACGGCGAGAAACGGCACAGGAAATGCGCTTGGAAATCGACAAGGCTCGCGCGAAGAATTTTCGTGGAGCATCAGTGCCGATCGCGTTCGCTCACCCGCGCGGCAACCTTGAGGGCCTGCTGGAACTACGCGATCCCCGCTACAAGCTCAAGGACGTCGTTCTGAGTGAGACATTGGTGGCGCGCTTCTCGGATATCCTACGGCAACAGCGTAAGCGCGATTGGCTGCGGGAACATGGCAAGACGCCCAATCGCCGCGTCTTGTTCGTGGGACCACCCGGATCGGGCAAGACCATGTCGGCCGAAGCGCTAGCCGGTGAACTGCATCTTCCGTTGTTCGTCATACGCCTGGAGGGATTGATTACCCGGTACATGGGCGAGACGGCGGCGAAGCTCCGTTTGATCTTCGATGAAACGGCAAAGCGGCGAGGTGTGTATCTGTTTGACGAATTTGATGCGGTCGGCGGTCAACGCACTGCTAGTAACGACGTGGCCGAGATGCGTCGCGTGCTGAACTCGTTCCTCCAATTCATGGAAGAAGGAAATGCAACAGATAGCGTGATTATCTGTTCCACCAATCACCCATCTCTGCTCGATCGCGCCCTATTGCGACGTTATGATCAGGTTCTGGAGTTTTCTTCGCCGAGTAGCGAGCAGATCAAACAACTCGTCACTGCCAATGCTGTTCCGATGAAAATCGTGCGCCCCATCTGGAATCAGATCATTCAAGCTGCCGAAGGCTTGAGCCAGTCGGAGATCGCGCGGGCTGCGGACGATGCCGTTAAAACTGCTATATTAGACGAACGAAAGCAATTACGTACAGAAGACATTGTCGGTCGCCTACAAGAGAGGCACGCTATGCGAACTGCTTTTATGGTTTTAGAAGGCGTCTAATTCATGCGCTTACGATACAACCTTCCGCATATCGATATTAAAACATTTGTGTCTGTGCATGACTATGTCGGAGAAGGAGGCGGCGGCTCCGGTGTCGCGCGAGAGCGCGCTGCACACGGCCAAAGGATACAGGGCGAGCTGCGTGCTGCGCTGGCGGGAGCAGACCAGTCAAGGCCGACGGATAATCGGCTTAAAGCTGCGACCGGTGCGTTTTTGGAAGTGGAACTCCGCCAGCGCACGACGCCGGATGTGCTTGATATGAAGACAAACGGCATTCGGGCAGGGGCAGCCAAATCAACAGAGATAAGTGGCCGCACGATTGCGCTATACGTCCCGGATCATGCCCGTCCTGTTCTTGAACATATTCTTGATGAATATTTGAACGGCTCCCTGACGGACCGCGGCAATCCGCCCAACAAAGCCAAAGTGGAATCCATCGAGGCTATCCGTACCGCGCGACTCGAGACCTTTTGGACCGATACATCGAATTCATTACCGACCGACTCTCAGCAGCAAATCTGGTGGGGATTGTGGTGCCACCGGGATAGCGAATCCGAGATCGAAGATGTCTGCGCGCGTTTGGGCGTGCGTGCGGCGGATACTGATCAACGTCTGTATTTCCCCGAAATTGTTGTGGTTCCCATTCTCGCATTCCGGGTTATTGTCGAGCTGATGTTGTTCGCGACAGGCGCGATTGCCGAACTGCGCCGCGCGAACGACAGCCCGGTGTTTTTCACCGACATCATCGCTGGCGAACAGCAGCAATGGACTGACGAATTGGCCGAACGCATCATTTGGCCCGGTAGTGACGCGCCTGCGGTCTGCGTATTGGACACTGGCGTCACCCGCGGCCACTCGTTGATCGAACCGGCGCTTTCCCCCCGTGATATGCACACGCTCAGAAAAGATTGGGGAGTCGACGACCAAGATAACGACGGACACGGCACCGCTATGGCTGGCATGATTTTGCATGGTGACCTGACGGCGGCACTGAATGATCGGTCGGAACGCGTACAGCTACATCGTCTTGAGTCCGTAAAAATCCTGCCGCCCAACGGTTTCGAACCAAACCAGCCGCGGAGCTACGGTGTGCTAACTCAGGCGGCGATTGTTCTACCGGAAATTGAAGCACCCGACCGCCCGCGGGTCTATTGCATGGCCGTGACGAATGAAGATGTTTCCGGGGCAACTGCGTCTGGGTGGAGCGCCGCGATCGATCAGGCCGCAGCAGGACGCATGATTGCCGACGACGATGGCGAAGAAGAGGCTGAGGATCGCGCAGGGGCGGAACGTCCCAGACGGTTGATAGTCGTTTCCGCCGGGAACGTTATGGCGGAGACCGACTTTGTTAACAGGCGATCGCAGGATGAATGCCCTATCGAAGATCCGGCCCAGGCATGGAATGCTCTAACCGTCGGCGGTTACACTGATCGCATTGAAGTACACGACAAAGGATATGAGCGTTGGACGCCAATAGTGCATGCGGGTGAACTGAGCCCGCATAGTCGCACCAGCGTGACATGGCCGCAAGGGCTTTCACCGTTCAAACCGGAACTTGTGATGGAGGCGGGAAACCGCGCTGTCAATCCAGGCTGTACGGAAATACTGACCCTTGGGTCATTGTCACTACTCACCACTGGCAGAGAGACCGGCGCCCCACTTGTGCCATTTGAGGCTACGAGCGCCGCTGCCGCTCAGGCTGCCCGTATGGCAGCGCGTCTTGCCGCACAGCATCCCAATTACTGGCCGGAAACCATCCGCGCCATGATGGTGCACAGCGCGGAGTGGACGGCGCCCATGCTTGCAGCACTCGACGATAGCCCGGGCAAACGGGCACGCTACAACCTTATACGGCGTTTCGGTTACGGCGTGCCAAATTTCGAGCGCGCCAATGCGTCGGCGCTCAATCATCTTGCCCTATTTTGCCAAGCAGAGATCCAGCCGTTCAGGATTGAAAAGGGCCGTAAGTTCAACGAATGCCACTATTATGCCCTGCCAATCCCGCGTCAGATGCTTGAGTGGTTGGAAAATGAAACCGTTGAGATGAAGGTAACCTTGTCATACTTCATCGACCCCAACCCGGGATTGTCTGCGAATGTGGATGCGCAACGTTATCAATCGCACGGCCTCCGATTCGACCACCAGCGCAAGAATGAATCCATCCAGCGGTTCAAACAGAGGGTTAACCCGTCGGAACGAGCCGACCCCCGTCGGCGGGCGGATGCAAGTGAGCCAGTGGATTCACGCTGGATGCTGGGAGAAGATAGCATATCTGCGGGCTCTTTGCATTGCGATGTCTGGACAGGCCCGGCAATCGAGTTGCTCAATCGTGATACGCTTTGCGTAAAGCCCGTCAACGGCTGGTGGCGCAACCGGGCATCAACGGACATATGCAATCGTAAATCGCGTTACGCCCTGATCGTCACGCTAAAGGCGCGCAACGCGGACTTGGACATTTACACACCGGTCCGCACATTGATCGGCCTACCCGTGCCGATAGGGATCGAGACACCCGTCTAATATAGACTTGATAGGCAGATGTTCCTTGGTGATTGAGTTTCGGCAGTGATCATGACCGCCAACTCCTCAGCGTGGAGTCGGATGTGGGGTGAAGCGGCTTCGTCAGAAATGTTTGAGAAGTGGCCATCCTCCCATGCGTCGATCAATGCTCTCGTGGTTCGTGCAAGCGGCATGTCGGGTTCAGGGGCAGCGAGTGCCTGCTCAAAGTTGGATGTCGGCTCCTCACCCGTTGTTTACCTCCAAACTAATCCACTACCGTGCGGCCGGGCCGCTGTCCGCGGTGGCAAGTACCCGTTCCCGACGATTCCGCGCGCTGCTAAGGCGACGCCCAAAAACAACCACGTCATATCGGTGACCTGGGTGAGATCGTATAATTCCATTCCGGATGGAACGCATCCCCC
>CAIRSA010000353.1 GCA_903881085.1 uncultured Acidobacteriia bacterium | reverse complement strand
CGGAAATTGGTGTCAGTCCCCGGTTTGCAGCGCCTGCACGGATTGCCCCCAAAACGGACAAGCATCCGGCTGCCGGGGGTGCTTAACCGTTTTGGGAGCGAGAAGGTTGAGAGGGTGTCGCGTAGGGCAAACCATGGGACAGACAGCCAAATTCCGGCAAAGATCGCCGGAAATTGGTGTCAGTCCCCGGTTTGCAGCGCCTGCACGGATTGCCCCCCAAAACGGACAAGCACCCGGCTGCCGGGGGTGCTTAACCGTTTTTGGGAGCGAGAAGGTTGAGAGGGTGTCGCGTAGGGCAAACCATGGGACGGACAGCCAAATTCCGGCAAAGATCGCCGGAAATTGGTGTCAGTCCCCGGTTTGCAGCGCCTGCACGGATTGCCCCCAAAACGGACAAGCAGCCAGTTGCCGGGGGAATTTGGGAATCCCGGGGTATCATGTCAATATGGCGTTTTCATTCACCCGCATCGCTTTCTATCTTGCTGCGGCCACGTTTGCCTTTGCTGCCCGTTACGACTTGAACTCTCCTGGAAAGACCGTTCGCCTGTCTGATCCGCAGATCTCGCCGAACGGTAAATCCATTGCTCTGGTGGCTTCGAAAGCCAACTTCGACGACAACCGCTGGGAAGCCGAGCTGCTTTTGGTGGACGTCACATCGCATGCCAACCGCCTGCTTTCTGCCCGCCGCGGCCTGACTCAGCCCAGCTGGTCGCCCAGCGGAGACCAGCTCGGTTTTCTTTCGACAGTGGACGGCAAAATGCAGATCTTCACGCTGCCGTTGAGCGGCGGCGAGGCTGTCCAGATTACGAAGGCCCCCAGTGGCGTGCAGCATTATGCGTGGAGTCCGGATGGTTCGCAAATCGCCTTTGTCACCTCCGATGAGCTGGCGGCTAAGACCGGCGTGGAACGCCACAACCGCTCGTTTGAGGCGGCTGACAACGACTATCTGCAGACCGCGCAGCCGATGCCCGCGCACGTCTGGGTTATTCCTTCTGCTGGCGGCAAGCCGCGGCGCATCACCAGCGGTACCTGGAGCGTTCCGGTCACCATGCCGCCGGGTGCGCCGTCGTCGCCGCTCTCCTGGTCGCCGGATGGAAAGTCGCTGGTGATCGCCAAGACCGCCACTCCATATTCAGGTGACAGTAACCAGCGGGCCATTCAGATTGTCGATGTCGCAAGCGGGCACATGCGCGCTCTTACCGGCCGCACCAAGAACGAATCTCAACCGCAGTTCTCGCCCGATGGGCGGCACATCGCCTACTGGTTTCCGCGCGATGGCGAGGGCAAGAATGTCAACGAGATCTACCTTTCGCCGGTCAGCGGAGGCGAGGGCCGCCCGCTCACTCGTCCGCTTGACCAGAACATTCAGCGGGCGATTTGGATGCCCGATTCGAAGTCCCTGCTGGTCAGCTCAAACGCCGGCACCACCGTGGGAATCTGGATTCAGCCGCTGGATGGGCCGGCACAGCGACTGGAACTGGGCAAACTGGTGCCATCGGCGGCGTTTTGGCTGGATGCGGCGGTTAGCGACACGCGCCAGATCGCCATGCTGGCCAGTGAGCCGCGCCATCCGACGGAGCTCTACTTCATGGAATCGCCTACGGCGCAGCCGGTGAGACTCACCAATTTCAATAAAGAGATCGCCTCGCTCGACCTGGGGAAAACCGAGACTGTGGAGTGGAAGGGGCCGGACAACTTCACGAATAATGGCGTGCTGACCTTCCCGCCCGATTTTTCGCCCTCGAAGAAGTGGCCGCTGGTGCTGTACATTCACGGCGGGCCCAGTTCGGCGTCGAAGGAATCGTTTTCCTCGCGGGCTCAATTGTTGGCGGCGCAGGGCTGGGTGGTCTTTGAACCGAACTACCGCGGCAGCGACAACGGGGGCAACGCGTATAAAGCGGCCATCAATAACGACGCGGGCGCGGGGCCTGGACGCGACGTCATGGCCGGCGTTGAGCTGCTGAAAAAGCGCGGGTATATTGACGAGAAACGCATGGCCACCTCTGGCTGGTCGTATGGCGGCTATATGACCGCATGGCTGCTGGGCAACTACCCTAAGGAGTGGAAAGCCGGGATTGCCGGCGCGCCAGTGACGGACTGGTTGGACCAATACAACATCGGCGATTCAAACGTGGCGCGCGGCAACGCATTCGGCGGGTCGCCGTGGACGGACGAGCGTCGCATGCAGGCCTACGTGGAGCAGTCGCCGATCACCTATGCGCCGAAGATCAAGGCGCCGACGCTGATCCTGTGCAACACGGGCGACTACCGCGTACCGATCACGCAATCGTACAAGCTTTACCACGCGCTGCGGGATAATGGCATTGAAACGAAGTTCGTCGCCTATCCATTGGGCGGCCACAGTCCGACTGACCCGGTGCATATGCGAGACGTGGACCGGCGCTGGGTGGATTGGTTAAAAAAACATCTGGGATCTTGAGTGCTGTAACGCTATAATTCAAATGACAGGAGGTTACTTATGGGAAAAGATAAAAGCCCTCAAAAAGAAGTAAAAAAGCCCAAAAAAGAGAAGAAGAAGTAATTGGCAATGAATTGGAAGCAGGGCGGAGTGGCCGCAACGCCGCTCCGCCCGTGCTGTTTTTATGCCTGAATTGCCGGATATCACTGTCTATATCGAAGCCCTTGAGCAGCGCATCCCCGGCGCCAGGCTCGAAGAAGTCCGCCTTGCCACTCCGTTCCTGCTGCGCACCGCAACTCCGCCATTATCCAGCGCCCACGGCCACAATGTGACCGCCGTGCGCCGCATCGGCAAACGTATCGCTATTGGCTTGGACAATGGCCTGTGGCTTGTGCTCCATCTGATGATCGCCGGGCGGCTGCATTGGAAGAAGGCCAAGTCTCCGATCCCTGGTGGAAGGCGTGGGGCGGCGGCATTCGACTTCGCCGATGGCTCGCTAATCCTGACTGAAGCCGGCACGCAGAAACGCGCTTCTTTGCACGTGGTGGAGGGTGAGGCCGGCATTGCTTCGCTCGATCCCGGCGGTTTGGAAGTCATGACTTGCACGGCAGCTCAATTTCAAGCGGCGTTGCAGCGGGAAAACCATACGCTGAAACGGTCGCTGACTGATCCGCGTATTTTCAGTGGCATTGGGAACGCCTATTCGGATGAGATTCTGCACAAGGCCCGGATGTCGCCCGTCATGCTGACGCAAAAGATGTCGGGCGAGGACTGCGCGCTGTTACATCGGGCGGTGATCGACACGATGCAGTTCTGGATTGCACGTCTGCGCGCGGAAGCCGCCGGCTGTTTTCCGGAAGGCGTGACCGCGTTTCGCGAGGGCATGGCTGTGCACGGACGTTATGGGCAGCCGTGCCCACAGTGCGGCAAGAAGGTGCAGCGCATCCGCTATGCTTCCAACGAGACGAACTATTGCGCCGAATGCCAGACCGGCGGGCGTCTGCTGGCCGACCGCGGGCTATCGCGACTGCTGGGCAAGGACTGGCCGCGCACGCTGGAGGAGTTGGAGACTCTTCCCAGACGTGCCGGTTCGTGATAGTGTAAGTCTCAATGAGCCAGTCACAGAAGCGCAAACAGGAGCGCGAACCGTTTACCGCCAAGCTGCATGTTTATTGGCAGGAACCCGGTGGGCGCGAGAATTTCGCGTTGGCGACAACGGTGGACATTTCGGAATCAGGCTTGAGTATTTTGATTCCGAATCGGATTGAGCCACGCACGTACGTGCAGGTGAAGTCCGATAGCCATCCTGAACTGTGCGGCACCGCTTCGGTGCGTTTTTGCACGCGCAAGGGAATGAATTACAACATTGGCCTGGAGTTTGGCGGGGGGGCGAAGTTGAAACCTCGCAAGCCACCCGTTGAGCCGGTTTAGCCGCGGATAAAAACAAAAAAGAATTGGCCACGGATGCACGTGGATGGACACGGATAAAACAACGGGTGGCATCCAATCTTACTTGCCTGGCATGACCTCAAACCCAACGTCGGCGCGCAGATTGGCTACGCCCGCAGTGTAGCGGTCATCGGAGACGGAGAAGGCCACGGCGTCTTCCATCCAGTCGTGCCAGACGCCGTCGGGGTCGTGCGAGGCGGCTGTGACGCTGTACTCCTGCGAGCATAAATTGCATGGCAGAGTAAATGTCACGCGCAATGTGACGCCCTTCATGCACGGGCCCAGCTTCAGTTTCTCCAGTTCGGTGTTGGTGCCGAAGACCTCGAATCCGATACGGGTCCGTATCATAATGCCAATTACCGGATCTGTCACCGCGCTCTCAAACTTCACTGATACACGGATGCGCATGGTTTCGCCGCTGCGGATGACGGAAGCCGGCTGGCCATTTTCGCCGAACACATGCAACTCAACAATCTGCGCGCGGCCATCGCCGCGGCGCATGGAGGGGAGCAGGGGCGACACCACGCTTTCTCCCCATGCGCGATGCGCGCCGGCCACGTGCCGCTGCCACAGGTCGACCACTTCCTTGGGGTCGCCTTTGGCCTCCAGCTTGCCGTCTTTGATCCACCACACTTCTTCGCACATGGCTTTCAGCAACTCGATATCGTGAGAGGCGATGAGGATTGTAGCCCCGCTTTTGCGCAGACGCTCCAGGCCTTGTGCCGCGCGCGCCCGCACCAGGGCATCGTGCAGGGACAGCGTGTGATCGATGGCCAGCACGGCGACCGGCGAAAAGTTGAGTGCGTCCAAAGGGCCCAGATAGCGCGTCGGCTGCAGGCTATCGACAGTCCCTTCATTCGCCGCCGAGGCCCCGCTGGCCAGTCGCAATACCTCGCTTACTCCTGCACCGTCCTCGCCGAGAACGCCGATAATCGCTCCACCTGGAGCAGACACGGTAAACTGATGAAGCGGAGCAAGTGATGCTTCGCGGATCTGAATGGCCATTTCTACTAGGATACAATTCCTTGCACTCATAAATGCAGTCGCATTTTGCGCAACCGAAGCCGATTTACGAAAAGCTCTCGAGCAGAAGTCGGGCAGGGTGGTGCTGCCCGCCGGCGATTTTGCGGTCACGCGCGAGATTCTGATCGAAGGCGCGCATGACCTGGAGATACGCGGCAACGGCACGCGGCTTCGCGCCGCCGTCAACTTCAGCGGCCGCGCGATGATCCGCATTGTGAAATCGAACCGCGTGCGCATCCATGACGTGGATTTCGACGGCAATCGCACGGCGCTGGAGACGCGGCTTGGGCTGCCGCCTTATGATAAAACCTTCAGCGCCTTCTACCGGAATAGCGCCATTGCGGTGGAGGACTCGGATGGCGTGAACGTGGCCGACGCGAAGTTCACACGGGTGGCTGGTTTTGCCGTGCTTGGCACGCGGCTGAAGAATGTGATTATCGAACGTATCGAAGTGACTGACAGCGGCTCGCGCAATGCGCAGGGGCGCAACAACACCAGCGGCGGGGTGCTGCTGGAAGAGGGCACGTCGAAGTTCACAGTGCGCGATTCCAAGTTTCTTAACGTGCGTGGGAATGGCGTGTGGACCCACTCGCTGTACAAGTCGCCGCGCAACGCGGATGGACTTATCGCGGGCAATCGATTCGAGATCACGGCGCGAGATGCCATTCAGGTGGGCCACGCCACGCGCGTTCGCGTGGAGAAGAATTCGGGAGTTAAGATTGGTTATCCGCAGGAGGAGATCGATCGCGAAAACGGCGGCACGCCTGTCGCGATCGACACTGCCGGTAATGTCGACCTCAGTTCCTATACGGGCAACCGCTTTGAAGAGATCAACGGAAAATGCATTGACCTGGATGGCTTCCACGATGGCCTCATCGCGAAGAATACATGCATCAATAAGGGCAAGGCGGAGGATTATCCGTGGGGCCACTTCGCCATCGTGATGAACAACACGAATCCCGACATGCAATCAAAAAACATCCGCATTGAGGACAACGTGATTGAGGGCACCAAGTTCGGCGGCATCTTCGTTATCGGTACGGGCAATACGGTGACGCGCAACACGCTGCGACGCGTGAATCTGGCGCACTGCGGCGATGTGGGCGCGGCGAACGGCTGCATGAGTTTCCCCAAGGAGCCTGACCTGCTGCGCACTGGTATCTACTTTGGCGACCACGCTGAGCGGCCGGCTGCGGCGAAGGGCAATCAAGTGTCGGATAATTATATCTCCGGATATCGAATGAGTAAGTTCTGCGTTGCGGGTTCGCCGCAAATCAAGAAAATCGACAACAAAGTGGAGAGAAATCACTGTGGCGAGTAGTTCTGTAGAACAGAGGATGCGCGAGGATTGGAACGCGCGCGCCCGTGAAGACGCCAGTTACTACGTCGCGTTCGGCCGCCGCGATCAGGACGAGGAAGAGTTTTTCGCCACCGGCGAAGAGGTGGTCAAAGGCCTGGAGTGGGAGTTGCGGCGCCTGCCTTCAACGGCCAACCGCCGGGCATGGCGGGCGCTGGAGATCGGCTGCGGACCGGGACGCATTATGCGGCCGATGAGCAAGGTGTTCGGCGAGATTCACGGCGTGGATGTCTCTGACGAAATGGTGGCGCGGGCGCGCGCTAATCTTGCCGGTGTTCCGCATGCGCATCCGCACGTGGGCCGCGGGTCCGACCTGGCGCAGTTCGCCGATGAGAGTTTCGAGCTGGTTTATTCCTATGCCGTGTTTCAGCACATCCCGAGCGGCGAAGTGGTGTTCAACTATTTGCGCGAGGCCCGTCGCGTGTTGAAGACCGGCGGATTGCTGCGCGTGCAGATCAACGGCCTGCCCGATTCGGCCGCGCACTACGATACGTGGAGCGGCGTGCGCATCAGCGCCGGCGAGATCAGCGACTTTCTGCGCGAGATGGATTTTCAGATGTTCGCGCTGGAGGGCGCGTCCACGCAGTATATGTGGGTGACGGCGATGAAGCGGCCGAAGGACTGGCGGCTGACGGTGCTGCCGCGCCAATCGGCGCGCATCCGGCGCATCACGAATGCGTATAGCTCTGAACCCGTCGCCCCGCCCACGGGCCGCTTCGCGACCATTTCGTTGTGGATTGAAAATTTGCCTGAACACTGCGACCTGATGAATATGGAGTTGCGCGTGGGGCCGGAACCGGGCTCGATCTACTATATTGGACCGCGCGATCGTGACGGGTTGGTGCAGATCAACGCGCGGCTGCCGTGGGGTATTCGGACCGGTCTGCAGCCGGTGGAGTTGAACTTTCTGGGGCGTCCGCTGGCCGCTCCGACGCGGTTGCGGATTATTCCTTCGCCGCCGCAGGTGCCGCGGATTATTGCGTTGAGCGATGGGATTAATTTGCTGTCGGGCACGCATATTGTGACGCGCACGATTAAGGTGACGATTGAGGAGTATACGCGGCCGGAGGAGTTTCGCGCCGACATTGACGGTGTTCCGCTGGACGATCTGGATGTGTTCTGCACGGACCCGATTCCGCCACGGTATGAGATTAACCTGCGGCTACCGGAGAGTATTCCGGCTGGGCCGCATAATTTGAATATGCGGTTGGGGACGCGGAGCCTGGCGCCGGTGGGGCTGACGGTGGCTTGAGGTTTCAATTCCGAATCGAAATATGCCAAGAAGAGCAATGGGCAGGTTTTCGTATGAAATCAGTTGAATTCGAAAGCACGGTTGCGCAAAACGGACAGATCTCCATTCCGCCCGCGGTCGCCGCTGAACTTGCGGCAGGCCAGCCGTTAAGGGTTGTCGTGATGTGGGAGCCCTGTCGATCCGACGCCGCCTGGCGCGAAGCCGGAGCCAAATCGTTTGAAGATGCTTACGCACCGGAGGACTCGGTTTATGAGCAATTGATCGATGCCCCTGCGATTCGGTGACATTTTGCGTAGCCTCAGACATCCTGACCTCCACGGAAATTAGCATGAGCCCAAACCGCTTACTGACGTGGGCGGCTCGGCTAGCAGTTGCCTGCTACTAACCGAGCCGCGCACGTCAGTAAGCGGTCTTTCGAGATCAATCGAATTTCCACTTCGCGGCAAAATTCCCCGCCGAGG
>CAIRSA010000352.1 GCA_903881085.1 uncultured Acidobacteriia bacterium | reverse complement strand
TCAAACGCTCAGGCATGTTCTGGACGCTGCGCGGGGCCAACGCTATCATAGCCCTTCGCTGCACAACCCTTAATAACCGTTTCGAGGATTACTGGGTTGACCGGCGCGCTGCTTGATCCCAACTTTTATGTCGCGCACCCCCGGAAGAGTTGGGGGAATTGGGATCTGCTGGCCGTCTTCAATTTCAACGAGACCGCGCGCAACCATCCTTGGCTTGTTTCGACCGATCAGCAAGTTCGGCAAGGCGCGGCGGAGATCGAAGACTGCCGCTGGGACCAGGCATCGTCTACGCTTGTGATCCGGGCCACGCGCCCCAAGGGGGACCGCGGGAGCCTGTTCTTGCGCGCGCCTTCCGGATGGGCGCTGGCAGAACCGCAGGGACTGTTCATCGCCAAGGAGGGCAACGATGGCTCGCTCATCGTTCGCAAGGCCGTTGAGTTTGGGGATGCTCGGATTGAAGTCCGAGTGGGCTTCCAACGAATCGCTAAATAGAGAAAACCGCTACGCCGTGACGGTTTCGGTTCCGTCGACGGATTTCCAGACTGCCGCGTAGGGAAATCCAGCACCCGCTGAACACCCCTTTTTATAAGTGTTTGAATCGATAAGCGCAACCTGATTGGCCCCCAACCTGCATCTCCCATTGCGGAGGCTTATATGTTTGAAATGAATTGGAGCGACAGTCAGACCCTTTGGTTGAACTTGACGAACGTAGCTTTGGGGTTTGTCACCATCATCTGCGGTGGCGTGATTTTGAAAGGCATTCTGATGCAGTTCGGATTCTTCGGCACGCAGAAAGCAGAAGACTATCACATGCTGAATGTGCCAGGCCTTGGTGTCACCATGGCCGATGGCGGCGAGCCGGTAGACGACTCGAAACCAGAAGAGAAGAAGTAGCCGGAAGAGCGGGTGAACGCAATGAAATGCCCATTTTTCATGGAAACAAACGTCCTCCACTGCCAGGCATCGGCATTCCGGAAGATGATTGTGCAACACCAGGGGCAGTCGGGACAAGGCCGATGCTCTTCACCTGAGTTCCCCGGGTGCGAACTATTTCAGCAACATTCGCACAATGAATCAGCGGCCGCGAGCTGCCCGTTTCTGGAAGAGTCGGCCATGCAGTATTGCGCGGCATCTCCGGTCACCAAACTGATCCCCTACAGCGAGTCGGTACTTTCACGCTGCGGCAACGATGGCTACCGCTATTGCAGCCTGTATCTGGGCATGTCGCAGCCTGTCGCGATGGATGCGGAGGCCGAACCCGCAGCGCCCGCGCATCTCTACTACTCGCCAAATCATATGTGGATTGACCGCACATTGGAAGGCAACTGCCACATCGGTGTCGACTCTCTGCTGGCGAAGGCGCTGGGTGCGGCCGACCGAGTTTCCTTCATGAGTTCGAATGGCGTGGCTCGGCCAGCCGCCGTGCTGACCGTGAACGGCATCGACTGGCAGATGATGTTCCCCAACCGCATCCACATCAGCTCGCCGAACTACTACCTGCGCGCGGAGCCGGCAAAGATTATGGCCGATCCTTACGGCGCGGGCTGGCTGTTTGAAGGCGATGAAGTGGAGGGCTCGCTCGATGGGCTCATCACCGGCGCCGAAGCCGCCGATTGGATGAAAGAGGAATCGGCGCGCCTCACTACGGCCGTACATGAGTGGATCGCAACACCCCGCGAAGGCGGCGCGTGCGTCGTGGCCGATGGCGGCGAGTTTGCACCGGGGTTCGCCCGGCACATGGATCGCGACGCTTTGTTGAAGCTGTTCTATTCGTTCTTTTCGCCGCTGGCGAATTGGAAAGGAAGCAAATGAAACACGGTGGGTTGATATCGTTTGGCACTGGGTGCGCCATTGCGCTGGCCGCCGGATGGCTGGTTTTCCCAAAGGTGATTTATACGGCGGAACGGCAGCCTTTCGCCTTCAGCCATACCGCGCACACCAGTGAAAAGGGCGGCATGAAGTGCGAAGACTGCCACTCCCTCGCCGCCGATGGACAGTTCAGCGGCATCCCCAAATTGGAGCAATGCGCGGGCTGCCACGCGCAACCAGTGAAGGGCTCGGCAGTGGAGAAGGAGTTCATCGCGAACTTCGTGACAACGGGGCGTGAGATTCCCTGGCAAAGCTATTCGCGGCAACCGCAGAACGTCTACTTCCCGCACGCCACGCACATCAAACTGGCGAAACTGCAGTGCACACGCTGCCATGGCGAGCACGGGAAGTCGGCGTCGCTCGAACCTGTGCAGCGCAACCGCGTAAGCGGATACAGCAAGACGATCGCAGACCGCCATATGGAGATGGGCGACTGCGAACGCTGCCACGCAGAAAACGGTTTGAAGAACAGTTGTCTCGATTGCCACAAGTAGAGACCACCAGGAGAGAAAGGAAAGGCAATGAAAATCCCAAGACGCGAGATGATCGGTTTGGCGGGCGGCGCAACTGCCGGGTTGCTGTTTACGCCCGCCCCTTGGCGGCTGGTGCACGACTCCGCGCTGTGGTCGCAGAACTGGCCGGGAGTGCCGGTTCCCATGCGCGGTGTGACGGCAGTGAAGTACACCAACTGCACGATGTGCCCAGCCGCCTGCGGAGTACGCGCAACCTGCGTGAATGGACAAGCGGTGCAGATGAATGGCGTGGCGGCGCATCCGCAGAGTCATGGTGTGCTGTGCACATTGGGATTGGCCGGACAACACATGCCGTTTCATCCGGAGCGCGTGCGGGCGGCCTTTCGACGCATGGAAAAGGGCGGACAGGTGACGCACGTCGCAACGAACGCAGCCGATGCGATGGCGGCATGGAAGCAGGCCGTAGAATCGATGCGGCCTGGCGAGCATGCCGCAATACTCGATCAGCGTCCGGGCCGCTCGCAATCCATACTCTACCGCCGCGTGCTTGGCGAAACTCCACAAGGAATCTACGTAACAATGTCCGACCAGGGCGCCACGCTGCAGAGCCTGCGCAGTTGCATGACACTTGGCTGCGGGCCATTGGGCCTAGACTTGGAAAACACAGGAACCCTGCTCAGCTTCGGTGCGCCGGTGCTGGATGGTTGGGGCACTCCGGGACGGGTGCTGGCACTGCGCAAGCTTGGGGCTTTGCGAATCATCCAAGTGGAGCCGGTGCGATCGCGCACGGCGGATAAGGCAGAGCTTTGGGTTCCGATTTTGCCGGGCTCGGAAGTGGCCTTTGCAATGAGCTTGGCGCACGTACTGATCGCAGAGAAACTGATACCTGCGGCGCCGAAGCCCTGGCGTGCGTTGTGTGCAGCATTTTCGCCGGAAGATGCGGTGTCGATAACGGGCATTACGCCGTACCAGACTGTGGCCATCGCCAAAGAGCTTGTGGCCAACGGCGCGGCCATCGCGATCGGTGGCGGTGACCCCGGCGGCGGTCCGCTTGGCGAACAGGAAGAAACAGCCATCGCAGGCTTGAATCTGCTACTGGGCAGCGTGGGCCGCAAGGGCGGCAGCGTGGAACGTCGCGAGGCTCCAATCCCAGCGGAATGGAGCACGGCGAAGTTGGCGCCGCAATTCGATCTGACGATGGTACCGGACAACTCCATCCGCGCGCTCATTACTGACGCAACGCTTTCGGGCAACGCGATTCCTCGGCAGCTGCTGGAAAAGAAACTGGCCAAGGATGCCACGGTGATCCGCTTCTCGGCTTTCTTGCCCGCATACGGATTAGATGGCGAGTACGTCCTGCCCACGGCAGCTTACCCCAACGCTTTCGAAGAGATCGCGACACCCTTCGATTCAACCCGCGCTTTGTTCGCAATAGCCGCGCCGCTGCAACCGGCCGACGCGAAGGCGGTTGACCCGCTGGATCTGCTCGGCGCAGGAAAAACGGAAGAGGCCGTGAAGGCGCGGGCTCTGGCGATTTTTGAATCGGGCCGCGGCGAGGTGTTCAACTACGCGACAGGCGAGACAGTGCGAATGAGGTCTCTGAAAGACGGCGAAGCGTTCTGGACGCAACTGAACGCGGGCGCATGCTGGCGTGATTCGGAACAGACGACCTCTGAGAAAGCCTCGCTGCAAATACCCGGCGGGTTACCCGCATCGCTGAAAGGCAGGCTGAAACGCACTGCGGAATTTCCGCTGGCGCTGGTGCCGTCCGGTTGGCGTGCAGCGGTGGGAAGCAGCAAAGTTTCGCCGCTGCTATCCAAGGTGTATCAGGAATCAGGGCTGCGCGACTCACCGGCGATGGCAGCAATCAGCCCGCAATCGGCGAGCGTATTCGGACTCACGGACGGATGCAAAGTTCGAGTGGAAACCGCCTGTGGGAGCGCCCCGGCAATCGTGAAGATCGACGCCTCGGTGATGCCAGGTGTGGTGCAGGCAAGCATTGGACCGGAACGCGCCGGGTTACTGGAAACCTGCGCCCTCGGGAAGGACTGCACGTGGAGACTTTCAGCGGCAAGGATGGTGAAGTTATGAACCCGGCGAAAAAAGTGCAAGCTCGCTACGGAATGGTAATCGATCTCGACCTGTGCACCGGCTGCGGCGCCTGCATGGTAGCTTGCGCAGCGGAAAACAACGTCCCGCCGGCGCAAACCGGCACCACGGAGCGCACGGGCCTCACATGGATGCGAGTGGCCAAGGCAGAAAACGGACTTCCCTTCCCTGAGGCGCGTGGCGTCTACTTCCCAGTGCTGTGCCAGCAGTGCGGCAACGGCACTCCTTGCGTTTCAGTGTGCCCGCAGGAGGCCGTTGATGTGGATCCGGAAACCGGCGTGGTCGGCCAGATGGCCGAGCGCTGCCTGGGCTGCCGTTACTGCATGGCGGCGTGCCCGTATCATGCACGCTACTTCAATTGGAACGATCCGGTGTGGCCGGCAGGGATGGAGAAGACGTTGAATCCGGCAGTAGCTACGCGCATGCGCGGCGTAGTCGAAAAATGCAATTTCTGCCACGGCCGCTACCAGGCCGCTAAGGCCAAAGCGGCAGTGGAAGGCCGCCGCGAGTTGCAAGCCGGCGAGTATGTTCCAGCGTGCGTGGAAGCCTGTCCCGCGGGCGCAATGATGTTCGGCGATCTGAATCAGCCGGCCAGCAACGTAGCGCAGGAAGTGAAGAAACCCGAAGCGTTCCGGCTACTGGAAAAGCTTGGCACGGGCACCAAGGTTTACTACAAATCGCAACAGGAATGGGTGCGCCACATGGGGCGCGATGGAAGGAATTCATAACATGGACAAGCAACTGCTATTGCATGGTGTGCGCCGCTGTTCCTCGCAGCGCTTCTTTGGTTGGGTGGGCGTGTGGGCGATGCTGCTGCTCTTCGGCGTCTACGCCATCGCGCGCTGCCTGATTCTCGGCTTGAATCAAACGAACATGGATAATCGTTTCGCGTTTGGTCTGTGGATCTATCTGGACTTGACGGTGATCGCACTTGGCGCAGGCGCTTTCTTCACTGGCTTTCTACTCTATATCATGCGCCGGACCGAGTTAAAAAGTGTGATCAACAGCGCCGTAGTGATCGGGTTCATCTGCTACAGCGGCGCGATCTTCATTCTGATGGTGGACGTCGGCCAACCGTTGCGGGCATGGTTCACGTTCTGGTATCCGAACGTGCATTCCATGCTGACCGAGGTGACTTTCTGTATCACCTGCTATCTGATAGTGCTGGCGATTGAGTATGTGCCTGTGATATTGAAGAACCGCAAGCTGCGCTACGTACCATCGTTCCTGTGTTTTGAATTCGAACTGCACAAGTTGATGTACGTGCTGGCGGGCGTGGGCGCATTTCTTTCTTTCTTTCATCAGGGCTCGCTGGGTGGACTGTATGGCGTGATGCAGGCAAAGCCGTTCGCGTATCGCGAGGGCTTCTTCATCTGGCCGTCGACATTCTTCCTGTTCATTGCGTCGGCAATGGCCGCCGGTCCGAGTTTCTTGATTGTGACTACCACGCTGGTTGAAAAGATCACCGGCAAGCGACTGGTGGAACAGAGCGTGCTTTCGCTGTTAGGCAAGATCTCTGGAACAATTCTGGTGGTTTATGTGTTTTTGAAATCGCTGGACACGATGATCTGGATCAACCACACGTCGCCTTCGGCGGGCGTGGAAGCGTATCGCTACTATCAATGGCAGCCGTTCGGATCGTGGATTCTGTTCACTGAGATCGTCCTGCTCGGCCTCGTCCCTGCCCTCATTCTGCTGAACAAGTCAAAGCGCGAAAACATGCGCTGGCTGGTATCGGCCGCATCGCTGGTCTGCATAGGCGTCACGCTCAACCGCTTTGTACTGACGATTCAAACGTTGGCGCTCCCCTCGCTGCCGTTTGATCCATTTCTTTCCTACCTGCCCAGCTGGCAGGAGACCGGGGCGTTCGTGGCAGTGATTGCTTACGGCGTGCTGGTGTATTCGTTCTCATACCGTTATCTACCGTTGTTCCCGCGCGAGCGGGAGTTGGAGGCTTCTCATGTTACCCACTAAGATTGCTGCCTTGAGCACTGGCGAATTAGTTTTTCTCGGCGTGTTCTATTCCGTGTTGCTGGTGGTTGCGACCACGGTAACCATGTCATTCATCCGCGCCTGGCTGCGCCGCCGCACTGCGAATGTCGACAAGCTGCGCTGGCAGGAGGAGTTTCACGATCTGCCTGCAAGCGAGCGCCACTGCCGGCACGAATTCACCGGCGAATTTCGCGAGCGCGTTTGCGATCAGTCGTTCGATTGCCGCGAGTGCAAGACGCACGGCAAACTGGTGGCCTCGGGCGCGTGCTCGAAAGCAGAGTGCGAGGAACAGTATGGTCTATCGATCCCATCGGACCGGCTCTATCACCGCGGCCACACCTGGGTACGGCCGGAAGGCGAAGGCGTCTATGCGATCGGCCTTGACGATCTGGGCTCGCGCATCATCGGCCGTGCGGATTCCGTTGTGCTGCCCGAAGCCGGCGCGCTGCTGACGGCGAACGGCCCGGCGTGGTGGGCGCAACGCAGCGGCATCGATGTCCGCGTGCTGGCACCGATTGATGGCATAGTGACCGCGCATGGCGCACCCTCCGACGACTGGGTGCTCAAGGTGCAAAACAGTAACGCCGATCTGCGGCATCTGCTCGACGCGCGCGAGGCGGGAGCATGGTTATTGCGAGAGATGGAGCGACTGCAGTTTGCGATGGCGGAGGAAGGCACTGCGCCGGCCCTGGCCGATGGCGGCGTGCCGTGCGAGGATTTGCCGAAGGCGAACCCGGATGCGAACTGGCCGGCGGTTTGGGGACGGATGTTTTTGGAAACTTAGGCACCGCACAGAAATAACTTTGCAGCTATCGACGTGGCGCAGAGTCTCACTCTGCCGCGTCCCGACTCATCGGGACGCGTTTTGGAGCACGCCGCGCAGGCGTCCCGATGAGTCGGGACGCGGCAGGCAGGAGTGCCCGCGCCACGTGGGACCGCGCAGTCAATGTGAATCTTCTAGACCGCAGCCCCGCGCGGAATCTCGTACCGCTTGATCTTTTCATAAAGGGTTGAGCGGTCAATCCCCAGCACCTCTGCCGTCTCGGTAACGTTGCCCTGATGGCGGTCAAGCGTAGCGGCGATCACCTGTTTCTCAACTTCAGAGAGTAGCATGTCCGTAGGCACATGCCACCCCTTCTTGCCGTTTGCAGCGGCATTGATGAACGCCAGATCGTTGTGGTTGAGCACGCTGGAACTGGTAGTCACAATGGCCCGCTCCAATGCATTTTCCAGTTCACGGACGTTGCCCGGCCAATCATAATCGAGCAACGCTTTGAGCGCACTATCAGAGATTCCGCTTATATTCTTTCCCAGTTCATGCGACAGCCGATCGACAAAGTGATTCGCCAGTAGCGGAATATCTTCGCGCCTTGCGCGCAGCGGCGGAATCTGAATCTCCACCACATTCAAACGGTAGAACAAATCGTCGCGGAACTTGCCTTCACGCACCGCCTCCTGCAGGTTGACATGGCTGGCGGCGATCACCCGTGAGTCCACCTGAATCTCCTGCGAGCCGCCGACGCGATAGAAGCAGCGCTCCTGTAGCACACGCAGCAATTCCACTTGCACCTTGGGTGAGATGTCACCAATCTCATCCAGAAAAATTGTTCCGCCATCGGCCTGTTCGAACTTGCCCTTCTTCTGCTGATTCGCCCCTGTGAACGCGCCTTTCTCGTGTCCGAAGAGTTCCGACTCCAGCAACGATTCCGCCAGCGCCGCGCAAGAAATGGCCACGAACGGCTTCGACGCACGGTCGCCAGAGTTGTGGATCGCCCGCGCCACCAGTTCCTTGCCGGTGCCGCTCTCGCCCTGGATCAACACCGTGCTGCGCAGACTCGACACGCGGCGTGCCAGTTCGAGCACATCCTGCATTTTTGAGTTTTTGCTGACGATGTCGTGAAAGCGGTACTGCCGCGTCAACTTCTGGCGCAAGATGGTGTTCTCGCGCTGCAGGTTTTTCACTTTGATGATGCGCTCCACCAGCAATGAAATCTCCGCCGGATTGCACGGCTTCACAATGTATTCCTGCGCGCCTTCTTTCATCGCCGTGATGGCGGTATCGACCGTGGCAAAGGCGGTGATGATGATCAGCGATGCGTCAGGTCGCAGTTTCTTGATCTGCTGCAGGGTCTCGATGCCATCCATCCCGCCGGGCATTTTCAAATCGACGAAGCAGATGGCATAGCTCTTGTCCCGCGCTCGCTCCACCGCTTCGCGGCCGCACGAGGCGGTGTCAACCGAGTAACCGTCCTCACGCAACCACGCCGCCAGCGAATCGCACATCACCTCTTCATCGTCGACAACCAGAATTCGCCATTGATTTTTCATGCCGTTTTCTCCATCTCAAATTCCGCCAGTGTTTCCTTCAGCAGTGTCTCGCAAGCCGGACAGAACGCCGCGTGCTTTGCGTCCAGCGCGCGGATACCAGTTGATAGCGCCATGGCGCAGCCAGCATCAGTACAGTGCAAAAGGTTGAAGGTGTGGCCCACCTCATGCAGCGTTTCCTTGGCCATGCGCACCGCCAGCAAAGGATCGTTGCCCGGCATTCCATAAAACTCCTGCCGCAACCTGGCCAGCGATACCAACGCCACTCGTCCCCCTAATTGTGCTTGTCCGAACAAAAACGTCAGCATCGGAATGAACAGATCTTTTTCGGTCAACGCGAACAACCGCAGGCAATCGGCCGGTGCGCGGGCCACAAGTTCCTTCAGCATCGCCACGGAACTGAACTGATTGCGAACCTTGTCGAACGCATCGGGTGGCATGGCGAGCGGGCCAAACTGCAGCGGGCGAAATCCGAACGTGGTCTCAATCGTGGCCGACGCCACCTTGATTGCGGCCGGATCCACTGCGCCGATCGCGGTGATGTAAAAGTACGTCACCCAGCCTGCACCACCTCCACTTGCGCCGCTACCAACGGCAACTTCACCAGAAACGTTGCGCCCTGGCCGGGCGAACTCTGCACTTCTATCTCGCCGCCGTGCGCTTCCACAATTCCGTAGGTGACCGAAAGGCCAAGCCCGACCCCCTTACCGGTCTTGGTCGTGAAAAACGGATCGAAAATCTTGTTTTTGTTTTCGGGCTTGATGCCGTCACCGTTGTCGCAGACGGAGAGCAGAATGGCATCGCCCGACGGAGCCGTGCGCGTCGCAATAATTACCCGCGAGTTGGACCGGCCCTGCGCCGCGTCCGCGCCGTTCAGCACCAGGTTCAGCACCACCTGCTGGATCTGCGAGGTGTCGCAGTCGACGGTTGGCAGATCGTCGCTCAAATTCAATTCCACGGCTACATTGGCAAGGGTGAGCTTGTGTTGCACCAGAGACACGGTGGTCTTGACGATGCGGTTCAGGTCCGTTTGCGTGCGCTGCGGTTTGGAACGCCGCGAGAACGAGAGCAGATCGGAGACGATGCGTCCCACACGAGTGGTCTCGCGCTCAACCTGCACCAGATACTTGCGAAACTCATCGACCCGCCCCTCCGGCACGCCTTTTTCGCCTAGTATCCGCTGCATCAGCATGGCCAGATTGAGCACGCCTCCGACCGGATTATTGATTTCATGCGCCACACTGGCAGCCAGTTGACCTAGCGAAGCGAGCCGATCCGATTGCAGCAGTTTTTGGTGGATCGCCTTCAACTGCTCCGTACGTTCTGCCACTTTCGTTTCCAGTTGCGAGGTGAAGCGCGCATTCTCTTCGCTCGCTTCGCGCAGCCGCTCGCGCATCGAGTTGAAAGAAACAGTCAACTCGTCCAACTCCTCGCTACGAAAGCGGATCTGAATCGGCTTATCCAGATTCATCGCACTGACGGCCTTCGTGCCTTCAATGAATTCCTGAATAGGATTGGCAACGAAGTGGCGTGTGAAGTAGTAAATGAAAATTCCAAGCAGCAGGATCTCGACAACCGTCACCAGCACCGTCTGCCAGCGCATCTGCCGCACCTGCTGATCCACTGTCACCAGCGACAAAGTCACATCCAGAATCCCCAGGACCTTCTGCGAAGCAGGATGGGCGTGGCATGCGGCCTGGCTGCAGGAGGGCTCGTTGTAAACCGGTGTGACCATCGTCAGATTGCGCTCGCCATCTTCGCTGCGGAAGATCTGGACGCGGGTACTGCTTGCGATGCTGACGTGCGGCTGAAGGGACGTGTGGCAGCGGGCGCAGGTCTCAGGGCCATCGGTCATTTCGTGTGGACCGGTGGAAAACATCACGCGGCCGTCGCGATTGAACATGCGGATGCGGTCAATGCCTTGCTTGTCGGCGATGGTCTTCATCACCTCGTAGGCAGACTGCCGGTTGTCGGCCAGCATGGCCTGCCACGTAGCCGAGGTGATGCCCTTGGAGAGCTGGTCGGCACCAAGGATCATCGCATCCAGGATGCGCCGCTCTTGCGTGCGTGTGCTGATGAAGCCAGAGATCGCCGAAACAATCGCGACTAGAATTGTCAGGGCGATGATCAGCTTCTGAGCCAGTCGTCTTGGCACAATAGATTCCGTTGCCTACGGACGAGCACGTTTCTCGCCAATTTCAAATCGATGAAAGAGCAGGACTTGTTTGGATGAAAGTCCCCTCAAATGCGCGATTTTACGCTGCAATCGCGAAATGGCGACTTTCCTTCGCAAACCACTGCCTACGCCACTTCGCAGGTGACGTAGGCTCAGACCTCCTTAAGGTACTGAAAATTCAAATGCCTTTGTTTTCAGTTCCTTTCGGATTTGCCTTGGCCACCTGGCCTAGTGCTGGGCTGAGAAGCTGTGAATTAATTAGAATTTGGACCGGCGACCTGTCCGCCGAAGCCTTGGCGAAGGAGGATCCGCCGGTCCAATTTGCGGTCAAACCGATTCCTTCACACGTTCTCAGGTGCGGTTGTCCGGGCTCAATCCGAATTCCACGATAAGCGAAAATCGCCGCATGACATCAGGAGATCTGAGGCTAGCGTCTGGAATGAGCTTATGCGCCGGCTTTCTTCGCCAGAAAGCGCGGGATAAAGTTAGTGTCGAACTCACCGGCTTGAAATTGAGGATCGGCGAGAATTCGCTGGTGCAGCGGAATGGACGTGTGGATCCCTTCCACCACAAACATGCTGAGCGCGCGATTCATGCGGGCGATGGCCTCGGCCCGGTCACGACCGTGGACAATCAGCTTGGCCACGAGTGAATCGTAGTAAGGCGGGATCGTCCAGTCCGTGTAAGCGCAGGTATCGACGCGCACGCCGATGCCGCCGGGAACATTCCATCCGGTGAGCCGCCCGGGCGAAGGAGCAAACGTCTCGGGATGCTCGGCATTGATGCGGCACTCAATCGCGTGCCCGGTCAGCGTCACAGGTCCCTTCAGAATGTCGGTCAGCTTCTCACCCATAGCAATCCGCAGTTGGGCCTTCACAATATCGATGCCGGTGACGAATTCGGTGACCGGGTGCTCCACCTGCACACGCGCATTGACTTCAATGAAGTGCAACATGCCCGTTTCATCCATCAGGAATTCCACGGTGCCGGCGTTGGTATAGCCGATATCTCCCATGGCCTTCTTGAGCGAAGCGGTGATGTCCGCACGCAGTTTGGGCGTCACTTTGAGAGAGGGCGATTCCTCGATCAACTTCTGGTGACGGCGTTGAATGGAGCATTCGCGCTCGCCCAGAATTTCAACGTTGCCATGCAGATCGGCCAGCACCTGAAACTCAATGTGGCGAGGCGAATCGATGTACTTTTCCAGATAGACGTCGGGGCACGAAAACGCGGCGCCGGCTTCGGCCTGGGCCGAGGCGAGCAAATTTGGCAACTCCGACGGATGGCGCACGACACGCATGCCACGTCCACCTCCGCCTGCCGTGGCTTTCAGAATGACGGGATAGCCAATCCTTTCGGCCATTTCGAGAGCCTCGTCGGATGACTGAATGAGCCCTTCCGAACCAGGCAGAATCGGCACGCCGGCTTTCTTCATTACCGTGCGGGCGTGTTGTTTGAAGCCCATCATACGGATGACATCGGCTTTGGGCCCGATGAAACGCAGTCCGCTGGTTTCGCACACTTCGGCGAAATCGGCATTCTCGCTCAGAAAGCCATAGCCGGGATGAATGGCATCGGCGTTGGTGATCTCAGCCGCGCTGATGACGCTGGGAATGTCCAGATAGCTGCGGGCGCTCTTGGCCGGGCCAATGCAGATGGCCTCGTCGGCAAAGCGCACATGCAGGCTGTAGCGATCCGCTTCGGAATAGACGGCGACCGTCTTAATTCCCAGCTCGCGAGCGGCACAGATCACGCGGAGCGCAATCTCTCCGCGGTTGGCGACAAGAATTTTCTGGAACATGGCTTAGTTGGTGCGGATGGTGAACAGCGCCTCGCCGTATTCCACCGGACTACCGTTTTCCACCAGGCGCGCAGTGATGACGCCGGCAAAATCCGATTCAATCTCGTTCATGAGCTTCATGGATTCGATGATGCAGAGCACCTGACCCACTTTCACCGTATCGCCCACCTTCACAAATACCGGGCTCTCGGGCGAGGGCGCTTCATAGAAAGTCCCCACGATGGGCGCTTTCACGGTCTGCGCATTCGCATCAACGGCAGGCGCAGCCGGGGCTGCGGCCGGTGTGTGAACGGGTGGCGCGGCGACCTGTGCCGCAACGTGCTGCACGGTCTGCACCGGTACGGCCGCAGTGGTAACCACAGCCTCCGCAGCTGCCGGATGCGTTCTCTTCACATGAACGCGTATGTCGTCGCGCTCGACTTCCAATTCGGCGATGCCACTCTCGGTGACAACTTGTACTAATTCCCTGATTTCCTGGATGGTCATCCTATAAAACCGTAAATTCCTTTGGGGTCGGGGTCAGAATTTCGCATCCGGAAGCGGTGACAAGCACCGTATCCTCAATGCGGATTCCCCCCATCCCCTCTAAATAAACTCCTGGCTCGATGGTAATCGCCATGCCTGCGCACAGGCGCGTCTTATCACGCTTTCCAATACGCGGCGGCTCATGAATCTCCAAGCCAAGGCCATGCCCCGTGGAGTGCACGAAGGCTTTCTCAAATCCATACTTCTGCAAAACTGCACGCGCGGCCCGATCCACGCGCCCTGTGGTGACGTCTGGTTTCACGGCATCGATCGCCGCTAACTGAGCTTCGAGCACGGCCTTGTAAAGGGTACGAACTTTTGCGCTGGCACGCCCTATGTGCACTGTGCGGGTCATGTCGCTTGCGTACCCACGCCGGAATGAGCCCATATCTATTAATAATAATCCATTCCGGGGCAGCTTTGTTCCGGTGGGATGAGCGTGAGGCAGTGCCGACCGTTCGGCCGAGGCAACAATGGTATCGAAGGCCGGTTTTTCCGCGCCGGCAAGGCGTTGCTGGTAGTCAAGTTCAGCCGCCAGGTCACTTTCGGTCATGTCTGGGCGGAAGTGCTTCAGACCGCGCTCGAAGGCCTGCGAATTGATGTTTACCGATTCGCGGATCAAAGTAATTTCAGCCGCCGATTTCACCATCCTCTTGCGCTCGATGGTGTCTTCGATGCCGGCCAGCGCCGCGCCGGCTTTCAGCCGTTTCTGCAGGTTCGCCACGGCCGCATACGAGATGCGGCGGTTTTCGAAACCGATCATGCTGCATCTGGCCAATGGCTCTTCAAGCGCGGCGAGCAGATCGCCGCGAACGATCTTGACCTTTGCTTGTGTCTCCGTTTTTGCCTGGATGGTATAGCGCGGGTCAGTGAACAGAGTCATTGCTTTGCCGCGAATCAGCAGCACCGCGTTGCTGCCGGTGAAGCCGCACAGATAGCGCACGTTCTGCAGGGTGGTTACGACGATGGCATCGTAACGTTCCCGCAGCGTATCGAAATCGGGCGTGTCGGTTTGGGCGTTCGTCATTGATTTGGACAGGCGAATCGACTGTCCTACCCTTCCACGTTCAGGAGCAGTTTACCCGTGGTGCGGCGCGATGCCAGGTCCTCATGCGCTACACCTGCATCGGCCAGCGGATAGCTTTTATCGATATGCAATGAGAGCTTGCCGTCTGCAATCCAACCGAGGACATCGTTTGCGCGCCACGAAAGTTCCTGGCGGTCAAGGCAATGATGGGCCAAGGTCGGCCTGGTCAGGAAGAGCGAACCCTTCTGATTCAGCAGCAGTGGTTCAACGGCCGGCACCGCGCCGCTGGCGTTGCCGAAGCTCACCATCATGCCGCGAATACGGAGCGAATTGAGGCTCTTCTGGAAGGTGGAGGCACCCACGGAATCGTACACTACATCGACGCCCTTACCGCCAGTCAGCCGCTTCACTTCAACGTCGAATTCCTGTTCGTCGTAAAGGATCACTTCGTCGGCCCCAGCCGCGCGGGCCAACTCAGCTTTGGCCTTGGTGCCAACGGTACCGATGACTCGGGCACCGCGCATCTTCGCCATCTGGACAGTGAGCAACCCGGCGCCGCCAGCGGCGGCATGGATCAGCGCGGTATGGGTATCGTTCAGGGGAAAAGTGGAATGGGTCAGGTAATGGGCGGTCATGCCCTGCAGCATCGCTCCGGCGGCTTTGTCCAAGGAAAGTGCATCGGGCACCTTTACCAGCTGCCAGGCCGGAACCACGGCGTATTCGGCATAGGATCCGCGACACATCGCATAAGCCACGCGGTCGCCCGCCGCAACGTCAGTCACGCCTTCGCCCACCGCTTCGACGATCCCCGAAGCTTCCATGCCAGGTGTGAACGGCAGGTCGGCCTTATAGAGACCAATCCGGAAATAGATGTCGATGAAGTTCACACCGCTATGGACGATCTTAACCAGCGCCTGACCTGCGCCCGGCGTTGGGACCGCGACATCGCCCAAAACCAGCTTCTCTGGTCCGCCACATTCAGAAACTAAGATTGCTTTCATGCTCTTGCCTTTCTTCGTAGATGAGCCGCTGCCGCAAATAGCAGCAGGTATGTCAAAGTGAGGGGGAACATCGCGAGGCGGAACAGAGTCGCCACGGCGCCCGCTCCAGATAGTCCAGCCCTGTATAACGCAAAGTGACGGACAGTCTTCCACTGTCCGCGGTCGACCCAAAAATAGTCGCCGTTTTCGTTCAATATGAAGAGCTTGGCTGGTACTTTCCAGACCAGCATCCATTTCCACTTGGCCAGGATGGGCTCAGCCGAACAGATAATGCCCATCACGCTGTAGCCATTGTTTCGAAGCACGGAGTAGAGTCTTGTTCGTCCGGCAGCCCCTTGATATTCGCCGGTCCGGTAGACATCGCCTTGCTCTTCGCGAAACGTCTTGGGAATGCCGGCATAGCAGGTGACCAGATCAAGCCGCATGGTTTCCCCGTAGATTTCGTAAAGCCCCGGCAAAAGGTCTTCAAACAGTTGGCGGGATCCACTTTCAACCAGGAGGACCCGGTTGAAGGGTGGGATGTGATTGGAGAGGAAGCGCCGCAAGTATCTACTATACCGCGAGGCAACGTTGGCGGCACTTGCCGTCCCAATAAAAAAACCGGCCCCTTCGGGCCGGTTTTGGGGAACATGTTGATTACAGGCTACTGACGGCGGCGAAGCAGTGCAAGAGCTCCGATTCCGCCCAGGATTGACATCCAAGTGGCGGGCTCTGGAGTAGGATCGGCGTTGGCTGAGGCGAAGTCAACGCGCAAACCGGTCTCGGCAGAACCGTTGGTAACTTCAAAAGTAATTGTGTTTAGACCGGATACGAAACAGCTGCCGCCAATGCAGCTGCCGTTGTTAAGTGTGAACGCCGTGAGCGAAGCATAGCCGCCGGCAATTTCCAGAGCCGGGTTCGTCACGGTTTTGAGGTTGGTAACATGCCCGTTGATAATAATGTTCGTTCCGTTGCCGTCGGCAGCCCAGAAACCGGTGATTACCGTGGAGGCGATGTTAAGGCCAGACAGGCTGAACGTCGTTGAGTAATCATAAACTTCAGAAGCGGCTGATGTATGAAACTGGGTAGTTGCAAGCGTGATCGTCGAGGGAGTCGCGCACGGCGTCACCGTGGTCCCGCAAAACGTGTCGACCTGAGGTGTCGGCGCAATCCATTGGCCGCCGCTGCCGCCACCGGTTATCCACGAGCTCAGCGTAACGCCGGCAGTCGTTGTACCCGGGATAGGTACCGAAGTCGCGGGAATCACATATGCCGAATTTGTCACAATCGTAGGCGTTGATCCATAGCCAACGGCCGACAAAGTATACCAGTTGTCCGTGCCGGATCCAATCCCCGTGCTATGAATCGTTACGGGTACTGCGAAGACCTGTGCCGCTCCGATAAAAAAGGTACCAATCAATAGTTTGTGTGTCATGTTTGGAATCATCTTACTTTTCCCCTCCAAGTCATCCTACACCAAGCCAAAATAAAAAGAAAGTCTTAAAACGTAAGGGTATGCGAGGAGTATGTACCGAATTTATGGGACTATCACCCGGCGCACTGAAGATCAACAGCGCTCATCTGGGCTCGGTATAGTAATAGAGCATGCAGTATATTCGATCCATGGTATTGTTCGATATCGACGGAACACTTGTGCGCAAAGCCGGGCCGCACCACAGAATGGCCTTAGTCAAGGCAGTTCAACAGGTTACGGGCGTAGAGACAACAACGGAAGGGATACCGGTACAAGGGATGCTCGACCGCGACATCCTATCCATAATGATGCGCGCCGCTCGCGTATCCCCAAAAGCGGCGAAGGCAGCCATGCCCGAGATTTTGGAGAAGGCGCAAGCCATCTATTCTCGCACCTGTCCTGATCTAAGCCGTAAGGTGTGCCCAGGGGCCAGAATGCTGCTTTACCGGCTATCGCGAAAGCCAAATGTGGTTACCGGACTGGTAACTGGTAACCTGACCCGCATAGGTTGGAAAAAGATGGAAATGGCCGGGCTGAAGCAATATTTGAAGTTCGGCTCGTTTTCTGAGTTCGGCAAGACGCGGGCGGAACTGATCGGGCTGGCCATCAAACAGGCACGGCGCGAAGGCTGGATAGACAGTCATTCCACAGTGACGATGATCGGCGACCATCCGAATGACGTTCTGGCCGCCAAGGCGAACGGCGTGCGGTCGGTTGCGGTCACCACCGGTTTGTCGCCAGCGGAAGAGTTACGACTACATTCGCCCGACCTTTTAATTGATGACCTGAGGCAACTTCCCCTAGACTGGTTATTGCAGCCCAAGGAAACCATTTGATGAACGATCAAGCCCAAGCCCTGTCCGTGAAGCGAGCCCAGGTGGAGTTTCATAACTTCGCATCCTTAGGCGAGCCGGAGCGGGCGATGCGCGTGTATGCCGAAGAGAATCAACGCCGTGGGGCAGTATTGCGCAATCATCTGGCCTTCATTGGGCCGATGACGCCGTTTCTGGAGATCGGATCAAACGCCGGCCACACCAGCTACATGCTGGAGAACGAGTTTGGGGCGGATGGATTCGCGCTCGACATTTCGGCCGATTCCCTACGCCATGGGATTGCACTTCAAGAGCAATGGGGTATGCCACGCGCGATGGTGCGCGTGGCGGGCGACGCGTTGAATCTGCCATTCCGCGATGGCTCCCTCTCGGCTGTGTTGGCCTTTCAGATGCTCAGCCAATTCATGGACATCGAAAGCGTGTTCCTGGAAGTGAAGCGGGTGCTGGCACCGGGAGGCGTCTTCATCTTCGCCGAGGAGCCGCTGCGGCGGCGGCTGTCGTTGCGGCTGTATCGCTGCCCGTATTGGGAGACGATGAAGCCGTGGGAGCGCAAGCTGTATGAGTGGGGTTTGCTCGGATACTTTGTGCGTGATGTAATTGGAGCGCACCAGGAAGAGAGCTTCGGCATCAGGCAGAACCACACGATGGAGTTGCGCCACTGGCACGACTTGATCACGAAGCACTTCGTCGCCCAGGAGTATGAGATTTTTGTGCCAGAGCGCGGTCCTGGCGAAAGCATCGTAAAGCGCATTGCGCGCCGCTTCGATCCGCAGCGGTCGGACTGGCGCGCGGCGCGACTACTGGGCGGAACGCTGGCGGCAGTGTGCCGCAAAGCCGGCGAGCGCGTGCCACAGACCTGGACCGGCCGATTTGAAACGCTGCTGCGCTGCCCGGATTGCAACGGTTCGCTTGATCGCGATCATGATGATACGGTGTTCTGCAAGTGCGGCTACAAAGCGCCGAACGAAGGAGGGGTTTATAACCTGCTACGTTCTGTGGATAAGAAGGAACTGTATCCCGGAGACGTGGGCGATGCGATCGACTTTTCGCTGCCAGGACACGAATCGAAGCTGCTGAACGGCTGGTATGATCTGGAAGGCATTTTCGGGAACAAGTACCGCTGGATTGGCGCCTCCGCTTCGGCGAAGTTGACGCGTGTGCGACCGGGTCCGCAGCGTCTGCGTGTACGCGGACATGCGCATGAGAACGCACTGGCGCAGGGCGAGCCGTTGAAGGCAGAGATTGCAGTGAACGGTGTGCGCGCAGGACAGTGGACGCTCGACCGGCCGGGATTGTTTATTCTGGAGGCGGATATTCCGGACGCTGACGAATATAGGATTGATCTGTCGTTCTCGCCAGTGTGGAAGGTGGCGACAGATGAGCGGGCGTTTACTGTAAATCTGAGTATGTTGAAGCTGACGCCGCGGGATTGAACCTGCCTGGCCAAACAAAAACAAGCAGCATGATCGATTCGCTGGTCTGATTGCGCTTACTATTAGTGCGAGCCTTCGCACAGGGACAATCAGATGGGGTGGGGCGGTACGCTTGGGGTGATCGTCGGCACGGCGGCAATAGGCGGCGTCGCTGCGTTCGGGCTGTCGGAGTTTTTGATCTCATACCAGGAGATCACCAGCCGCGAAGGAGCGGCGGGATACTTTGCGCTGTTTGTGATGCTGACTGGCGCGGGGGGCGGATTTGTTATTGGAATCCTGTCCGCCTCGTTTCTCTCCTCTGATTTCTGGAAGGCGCAAGGCTATGCGGCTGCAGCGGTGTTGCTGCTGACAGTGCTGGCCGGGGTGGCTGCCGTTTATTTCGACGATAAGGCGCCCACCATACAAAATGAGAAGTTGTTTCTAGAGCTGGAACTCAATTGTCCGCGCGGCGTTTCGCCGGCCAGGGAAACGCAATCAGAAAAGAAGAACTACTGCTGGCTGCAATACGAGGAGGGAGCCAATGTCCATCCTAGCCAAATAACGGGCGGCAAACTCGAACTGCAACCACCGTCCGGGGCCGATGGACAGTGGCTGGCGTGGTGCGGCGTCTACATCGAAAAGAGCAGGAAGCCGCGCAACCTGCACGTAGCGTTCGGAGAAGAGAAAAAGCTGATCTTCGAGGTGCCGCTACCGGCTAGTCCCAAGCCGCAGCACATGCAGTGGAGTGGCTGGGCGAGCGGCGCGGGCGGCGAATTCCGTTACCGCGTGCAACTTGAATCCGTGTTCAACAAAGAACACCCCGACCCTGCGGTAGAGCGCGTGGAGGCTCGGAACAAAGCCCTCGCCGCGATGGCCGACAACGCACCAATCGCCCAATGGCTGCCGTTTTTTGAGCGCACACCGGGGGACCCCACGCCACATGTTGGCGGCGAGACATTCCGTGAAGTGGAAGCAGTTCGGGCGCGGCCTTTGGAATTGGCGGCCTTGCTGCGCTCGAATGACCGCACACTCGCCCGACAGGCTGTTTTCGCGGCCTACGCGCTGTATCATACGCCGGTTGCGTTGGTGCAACCACTGGCCGATTGCGCGCACATGCATCTCGATCTGATTCGCGATGCGCAAAACGACGAGGATCTTGAAAAGTCCACCTACATGTACTTTTACCATTTGGCAATGGCACTGGACCATGCCGCGGATGAGGGCAAGGCCGCGCGCCACAAAGTGTTGGAAGAGGTTGCCCAGGCGCTTGGCCCAAGCCCAGGCAAGCCTCATTCCGCTTTACAGAGCTTACGCGAATATGTGCAGAAAGAACTCGCTGAAAAGTAGCTTTTTTATTTCCCCTGGCCGTCAAATTCCAGCGTGATAACGGAGGCGATTTTATCGGGCGCTGTTGGACCGACAGCGATTGTCGTCTTGCCATCGGCGGTGGCGACTTTCAGTGTTTTTCCACCGGCCAGCAGACGGGCTTGCGTCTTGCCAGTGGAGGCCATTGGCAGCACCAGATTGCCATCCTTAGGCCAATCGAAAACGTGCAAGTAGAGCCGCGTGCGGCCACCCTTCAAGTCTTTGCGAGTGGCGCGACCCCATTCGAGCTTCTCAAAAGGAGAGGCCTTGGTGGCGTAGATGGATTCTCCGTTCACCTTCATCCACGCGCCGATGGCCTGCATGGATTTCACGCTTTCCGCCGGCACGCTGCCATCGCCCTTGGGCCCGATGTTGAGCAGATAATTGCCGCCTTTGCTGGCGATATCGATCAGGTTGCGGATCAGCGTTTCGTCCGATTTCCAGGCATGATCGTGCTCGCTGTAGCCCCAGGTGGTGTTCAACGTCATGCAGGTTTCCCAATCGACTCCGGGCATGCCGGTGGCGGGGATGTGCTGCTCAGGAGTGATGAAGTCACCGTACTTTGGATCGAGCTGCGCGGCAATGGCGTTGGTGCCCATGCCGGTGAAGCCGGCCTCGGGGATGCGGAAGAGACGGTTGTTCATGATGATGTTCGGCTGCTTGGCGCGTACCATGGCCATCAGTTCAAAGGCCTTCCAGGCTTCCTCGCCCTGGAAATCGACGGAGCTGAAATCCCACCACAGCACATCGACCTTGCCGTAGTTCGACATCAGCTCATCCACTTCCTTGTGCAGATACTCGACGTATTTGGCATGGTCTCGCTGGGCATTGGGATAGGGCTTCCCTTTTAGCGGATGCGGCAGTTGCTTCGATTTGGCGTACTCATACTGATCGTGGTGCCAGTCGATGACGGAGTGATAGAAACCGACCTTCAGTCCTTCGGCATGCATCGCATCGACGAACTCGCGCAGCAGATCGCGATGCAGCACGGAGCCTGCATCATATTCGCTCACTTTGGAATCGTGCAGTGCAAAGCCATCATGATGCTTTGACGTCAGCACCACATACTTGGCGCCGGCGGCTTTGGCGACCTTGGCCCATTCGCGGGCGAAGCCGGGCTTGGGCTGAAACAACGGAATGGCATGCTTGGCGTAGGTATCGGTATCGGCGCCGACGCGCTGCTGGATCCATTCCATACCGCCTTTGGTGGCGACGGGTTTTCCGTCCCACGTACCGGCCAGGCCGGAGTATAGCCCCCAATGAACGAACATACCGAAGCGGGCTTCGCGCCACCATTGCATACGGGCGTCACGTTCGGCGGCGGATTCGGCGGCGAAAACGTTAACTGAAAATAATAGCAGTAAGACTGAAAGAATGCTGTTGATCACAAATAATGCTCCCTGGATGCCACTTTACCAAAATCGTGAGTGCGTGGATGAGTTCTTCAATGGCGAGTGGACGCTTCGCTTGGTGTTCTTTGCGTCTTGGCGCCTTCGCGTGAAAAATCGTCGCTGGACTGAACCGGGCTATCACGGGCACACTACGAACGAAAACATTCTCGCGCCAAGGCGCCACGACGCAAAGAACACCAAGAATAGAAGGGCTGGCGAGTTCCTCAAAACTTCAGCCATACTCGTACAGATATGTGCCGTAGCATTAAGCCACTTTTTCATTTCGATCCGCCGGTGACGGAGGAGGAGATTCGCGCTGCGTCGTTGCAGTTTGTGCGCAAGATCAGCGGCTTCACCAAGCCCTCGAAGGCGAACGAAGCGCCGTTCCTCGCCGCGGTGGACGCGGTTACCGAAGTATCGGCGCGCTTGTTGGCCGAGTTGGAATCCGGCGGCCCGCCTAAGAACCGTGAGGTTGAAGCGGAGAAGCGGCGGCGAGAAAGGCTGCGAGCGACTGGTAGAACTCCGACGGTTGGTCAAGCATGAACCAATGCGCGCCCTCGAATTTGCGGCTCTCTAGGTTGTGGGCGGCGAGAAATTCGAGCGTCGGCTCGGTGACGCTTTGCGAGCCATAACAGAACAGTTTCGGCATGGTCAGCGCGCAGTAGACGTCGCCGAATTCGCGGCGGCGGACCAGTTCCAGCGAGTTTTCGAGCATCGCCTGCGGACGGGCGAAACGGAGCGAAGCGTAATAGCCGCGGGTGGCCAGCGAGTGGGCGCCCCACTGCTCATAGACAATGGTGTCGCGAAAGCCGTGAGTCCACCATTCATCGAATTCGCCCCGTTCGTATGCGGCGACGGCCCGGTTGGCGATGAAGACGCCAGAGAAGGTCAGGTGGCCTTCCAGGATGGTTAGACTGGCGGCTTGTGGAACCACGGACTGGCAGGCGAGAATGGCAAGGTCGGAACCGAGCGAGTGACCGACGACGTGTAGCGGCTCCGTGTAAAAATGATCGACAAGGCGGCGGATGCGGTCGAGTTGGGCGTGGAAGGAATATGAGGCGGCCGACGAACTGCGGCCGTAGCCGGCGAGATCGGGCACGAGCAGATTGAAATCATCGAGCGCGGTCTGCTTGAAGGCATCTTCGAAACAGAGACCGGATTCGCCGAGCCCGTGGATGAATAGAATCGTCGGACGGCCATGGCCGGCAAAGCGGTGCCGCACATGCAACGTGCAGTCGTGTAGAGGGAGGTAAAGTTCCTGCATCGAAAGTCTAATGCTAACATTCAGACCGTCATTGGGGTTGACGGTTGCAAAGGCGGCTGGGTAGCCGCGCGGCTCGATTGCCAGGCGCTGACGGCCACGCTGGCAGTACATGCCCATTTTTGCGAGGTTTTAGCGTGTTATGAAGATGCCAGGGTGATAGGAGTGGACATGCCGATCGGCCTCGGCGGCTGCGCGCCGCGAGCGTGCGATGTTCTCGCCCGGCGTGAGTTGGGTCGGCGGGCGAGCAGCATCTTCAGCGCACCGGACCGGCGCCTTCTGGGATTCGTGGATTATCACGAAGCGCTGGCGGAATCGCGCAAGTTGTGCGGCAAAGGGATTTCCAAGCAATCCTATTTTTTATTCTCGAAAATCCGGGAAATTGACGAGTTGATTACGCCAGAATTGCAGCGGCGAGTGATTGAGGTGCATCCAGAGCTGTGCTTTACGATGTTGGCTGGGCGGCCGGCGGAGCATCGCAAGTCAACGCATGAGGGCTTCGCAGAGCGGCGGCGCTTGCTGCCAATCGAATGGACGGAGACAAAGCTGGCGGCCAAGCCCGACGATATTTTGGACGCGCTGGCAGTGGCGTGGGTGGCGCGAGAATTCGCGTTGGGGCAGGCGCGGCTGATTCCCGCCGAGCCTGAGTTCGACGCGCGCGGGCTGCGGATGGAGATCGTGACCTGCACGCATGCTAAGCTGATGGGACCGTGACCGAAGAGCAGTGGCGCGAAGTCGAAGAGCAATACGATGCGATGTATGAGTTGCCGCCCGCGGAGCGCGCAGCCTTAGTGGCGGCGATTGCGGACCCGGTAGTGCGGTCGGAATTGACGAAGCTTCTGGATGACACCGGCGATAGCGCAGCCATCCTGACTTCAATTATCGAAACCGCCGCGGTGGCAGTAACAACGGTGGAACGCATCGGCCCATATAGCGTGGTGCGGCGGCTGGGTAACGGCGGCCAGGGCACGGTATTCGAAGCGGTGCGTGACGACGGCAACTTTCACCAACGCGTTGCGATCAAGATCGTAAAGTGGGAAATGGATAGCGATGCCGCGCGAGAACGCTTTGTCATGGAGCGGCAGATTCTGGCTGGCCTGGAGCACCCCAACATCGCGCGGCTGCTGGATGGCGGCCAGACGGCGAACGGCGCGCCTTATCTGGTAATGGAATATGTGGACGGCCTGCCGCTTACCGCGGCAACAGAGGGCTGGCCATTGCGTAAAAAGCTCGAACTGTTTCTGGCGGTGGCTGACGCAGTGGCGCAGGCGCACCGGAACCTGATTGTGCACCGGGATCTGAAGCCTGCGAATATCATGGTGACCAAGGACGGCACGCCGAAGCTGCTCGACTTTGGCATCGCGAAACTGCTGGTCGAGAACGCACAACGCACAATGACCGGCATGATCGCGTTCACGCCTGACTACGCGAGTCCGGAGCAGGTACGCGGCGAAGCGATCACCACGGCATGCGACGTCTATTCGTTGGGTGTGAATCTTTACGAAATGCTGACCGGGCAGCGTCCATACAACGTGCCGACGCTGGCGCCGATGGATATTCACAATGCCGTGTGCCTGACGGAGCCTGCGCCACCGGGGCTGGGCAAGGATCTGGACAACATCCTGCTGATGGCCATGCGCAAGGAACCGGCGCGGCGGTATGCTTCGGTGGAGCAGTTCGCCGAAGACGTGCGACGCAGCATGGATCATAGGCCGGTTCTCGCGCGCGGTGATTCGTTCAGCTATCGGGCAAGCAGGTTTGTACGTCGCAACGCGCTGGCATTGGGCGCTGCGGCTGCGGTGATGGTTGCCATCGCCGGTGGCGCGGCCGTTGCGCTGCGGCAGGCACGCATCTCCAATGAGCGGTTCGAACAGGTGCGGCGGCTTGCACATAGCTTCGTGTTCGACTACACGGACGATCTGGCGAAACTGCAAGGCACGACTGCGGTGCGCGCGAAGATGGTGGGCACGGCGGTGGAGTATCTGGACAATCTGTCAAAAAGTGCGGAAGGCGATTTAGGCCTGCAAAAAGAGTTGGCGGCGGCGTACCGCAAAGTCGGTGATGCGCAGGGTTATCCAACGCGGCCAAGTCTGGGCAAGACGGAAGAGGCGATTGCGAGTTACCGCAAGGCGGCGGCGATCTATGAACGCATTGCGGCAAAAGAGCCCGCCCAACAGAATGCGCTGGGGGTGTTCGAAGTGGATTTCGCCCATCTGCTGCTGCGGGCCGGAAATCTTGTCGAAGCTGAGCGAATGGCTGAAGCAGGCTTGCAGCACCTGAGTGGAGCGAACGAGCGAGAAGTGGCCGACGCATGGTGCGTGCTAGGACAAGTGGCGGTGGAGCCCAGCCATTTTACGCTGGCGCTGGAGCGGTTCCGGAAGTGCGATGCGATTACAAGCGAGCTTGTGGCAAAAACGCGCAATGTACAGAACCTATATGTGGCGGCTCTGTCCCGAAATGAGTTTGGATCCTCGGCGGCGGCAACCGGTCAATTGCGCGAAGCATTGCAAGCGTTCGATGACGCGCAAGCGCTTCACGAAGAGGTTTTGCGGAAAGAACCTTTCAATCCGGCAGCTCTGCGCGGCTTAGCCCTGTTGGGGCAGGACCAGTCACGCGCGTGGTTCGACGATTCCGCACCGCACCTGAATGATCCAGCGCGCTCGGCCGTGTACGCGCGGCAATATCTGGATGGTGTGCAACGCATGGTGGACCGAGATGCGAAGGATCAATCAGCACGTTTCAGTTTGGCGATTGCGAAGTTACGACTGTCGATGCCTTTGAAATATTTGGACCCCAAGGCGGCTGTGGCCAGCGCGCGTGAATCCGTGGCGATATTCGACGAACTGATCGCGGCGGGCAGAAAGAGCTTTCTGGTGCTTTCCAGGCGCAACCGTGCGCTGCGCAGATACGCTGAGGCATTATTGTTTTACGGTCATGCCGCTGAAGCGCGAGCGCAAGCCGACGAGGCGCTGCGGGGCGAGCGCGTGGTGCTGTCCAAAGACCCGAAAAATCAGGATGAGTTGGCGAGCCTGGCGCTGATCCTGCTTGCCGCCGCAGATGCCGCGGTAGCCACGCACGAGCCCGCCGCTGCGGAGACATTCCTGACGGAGGCGCAAAGCGTTGCTGCGGGAATCTACGCTGCGAATCCGAAGGAACTGACGAGCGTAATTCCGCTGGCGAGGATTCGGGAGCGGCTGGGGGTGCACTGGCGCAGAAGCGGCGACGCGGCGAAGGCTGGTCGATGGTTCGCCGCAGCGGCCAAACTGTGGACTGACCATCCGGAGCAGAACGACTACGTGCGGAGGGAAGAGGCGGCGTTGGCGGCACGCATCGCCGCTACACCTGCCCGAAACTAAGATCGGATAAGAAATTTGAAAAAATCTTTCGATGCCGTGAGCCGTTTGATTGTGCGATGGGGTGTGTCTAAGTGAAGGCGGAAATTAAGCCGCCGGAAACCAAAAAGGACAAGGAAAACACCATGAAGATTATCAGCAAAGTGAAGGCCGGCGGGCTCTCGGCGCAACACAACCAGAGCGGAATCGTTGTGAAGAGCGCGGTCAAGGCGGGCGGTCTCTCGGTTAACCACAACCAGAACGGGATTGCCGTGAAAAGCGCGGTGAAGGCGGGCGGCCTCATGGTTAACCACAACCAGTCGAGCAGGTAAGCCTTTCGCTTCAGGACGGATGGAGCGATTGCTATTCAAATGACCCATCGCCTGGGCGCGGTGGGTTGCGTCAGCGGGCTTAAGCACTAGCTTGCGCATCGCCTCACCCTTCGAAAAAGGCAAACCGCCACGCTGTGGCGGCTCTTGGACCTAGAATCAATAGGTTAGGGCCAAATCTCGCCACGCTGTGGCGGCTTTGGTTTCGTCAGCCTGTTTTTTGCCAACCCAGATGACGCGTTTTCTGCGTGGCTTGCCCCTCTCAGGTCGCAACAATCAACCCGTCAACACATTCCGCAAGTAAGCCTGCCCTAACGTGAGATCACGCTTCACCGTAGCGAGCCCTATCGAAAGCGACGCCGCGATCTCGTCCAATTGCAGGCCTCCGAAGAAGCGCAACTCCACCACTTGAGCCATTCTGGCGTTGTGCACCTGGAGCTTTTCCAATGCCTCATTCAGCGCCATGAAATCCAGATTGTGTCCTGCCTCGCCGATTTCCACATTGCCATCCAGTTGAACCACGTTGCCCGAACCGCGCTTCTGGGCGCGATTGTCGCGGGCGGCGTTGAGCAGAATCTGGCGCATCATGCGGGCGGCCAGGGCGTAGAAGTGGCTGCGATCAGTAAGGCTGGCTTCGTCCTGCTTCACCAGGCGCATGTAGGCTTCGTTAATCAGCGCGGTAGGCTGGAGCGTGTGGCCGGGGCTTTGGCGGCGCAGGAAGCTGGCGGCGATCTTGTGAAGTTCGCCATAGACGATGGGAGTCAGGGCTTCGATGGCTGAGTCGCGGTCTGTGTCCCAGCGTTGGAGGATGACGGTGATGTCGCCGGCTGGGGGTGGTGTCATGAGCGTGATCTGTAGTGTAGCAGAGCTGCTTCAAAAAAAGTTCTGGGGCTCGTGAGCTGTTTTCGTGGCGGTTGGTGTGTGTATAAGTGAAGGCGGAAATTAAGCCGCCGAAAATGAAAAAGGGAAAGGACAAAATTATGAAAATCACTAGCAAAGTTAAGGCTGGCAGCGTTGCGTACAACCACAATCAGTGCGGGATCGCAGTGAAGAGCGCGGTGAAGGCCGGCGGCATGCACCAAAACCACAACCAAAGCGCCCTATAAACTTATAGGTTTGTGGTTTTCGCACCACCACGCAATTCAAAGGTACGAAATTATCGGTTCAACCGAAAATAGGGCAGGCGAATCGCCCGCCCCACCCTTGAAAACACGGCGCTTCCGTGGGTGGCGTAGGCGATTCGCCTGTGCGAATTCTAATTTTCAAAGCCTTTTTTCCAGCGAGTCGAGGTAGGTGTCGAGCGATTTGGTTTGCGAGAACAGGTAGCGTGAGAGAAAGCGAAAGACAGGGTTGCGAACTGTGCCTTTTTCGCTGATGGTGAGCCAGGCGGCGTCCGATCCATCTTCACTGATTTCGAACGTCCAGGAGCCCGAAAACGGCAGATCGGGATCGGCGATGCGGACAATCAGGCGAGCCGGGGCATGCGCCTCGACTCGCTCATAAAGAATCGACCGGCCGCGTGTACTCACTTCACGCCAGTGGTCCAAATCCACCGGCTCCACCGCCTTCAGATCCGTCCGCCAGGCAGCCGCCCCCAACACATCGCTGACGACATCCCACACCGCATCGATCGAAACCGGATACCGGCGCGCGCGCGAGACGACGTGCTGGGGCGGCAGTTGCATGCCGACCAGCGCGACGATAGCGACGGCCGCGATCACGGCCGTCAGGCCTGCGAGCAGCCAGATCATATCAATTTGCTGAGAAGTTCCGCACCCATCTTCATGTCGGCGATGCGCTGCGTCTGGCTTTCCACTTCGCGCTCAATATTGAGCGAACCAGCGAAGCCGATCTCGCGTAACGTAGCAACAAAACGATCCATGCCAACCGAGCCCTGTCCCAGCGGACGTTCGGTGCCGAGCGAGCCGGGCACATCTTTCGAAGGCCAGTCGCCATCCTTGGCGTGAACAGAGAGGACATGCTTGCCCAAAACCATCAGCGCTTCGATGGGATCGCCCGTGCCGTAGAGAATCATGTTGGCCGGGTCGAAGTTGATGCCGAGGTTTGCGCGGTCCACATCCTTGAAGAAGTGGAGCAGGGTCTCGGCCGGTTCCTGGCCGGTTTCGAGCACGAAGCTCTGGCCGTATTTTGCGGCATGGTCGCAGATGCGGCGAACCATTTCGCGCACGGCGATGTAGTCGGGGTCGGTCATGTCTTCAGGCACGAAACCGATATGGCAGGCGACGCTGGCGACGCCGAGCTTGCCTGCGAAATCGCTGACTTCGATAGTGCGCGCCTCGCGTTCCGCACGAGTGGCAGGCGGGATGAAACCAACGGTGCGCTGCACAGTGGGGATGTCCGCATAGTTTTCGCCGTTATAGGCGCAGAATACCGTAACGATCGGGAAATTGTGATCGTCCAGCTCCTTCTTCCATGTCTCGGCTGCGCCGCTGAGGTCGTAGTCGCCTCCGATTCCAAGCTGGCCGCAGACCGCGCCAAGAGACTTCATTTCGGCCACGCTGTCGCGGCCGGCCCACATCATTACACCGATTTCCATTTGGATTTCGCTCCCTTATCTTTTCTCAGATCGACTAATGCTTGCGTCAATGCAACCGCGGCGGCGGATTCGCGCGGCGGACAATCAACCGGCGGCTTGCCGGAAATGCAACTGGATACGAAGTAGTCCAGCTCGGCTTCGAAACCGTCTCGGGTAGGTTGCTTGACCGAGGTCTCTTCGCCTTCAGCGTTGAATAACGTGGTGGCGCGGCCTGCAGAGCTATAATCGACGGTTCCGTTTTGCGTGACCACTGTGTATTCCATGCTGAACGGATAGGCCTTGCGATGATGCCAGCCGCCGGTGACCGTTACGGCGCCATCGATGTCCGGATAATACAGGTTAGCCGTCAGATGATCGATGCCGTTCGAAAGGTCTACATAACCAGTGGCAGAGACTTCTTCTGGCTGGCCGAACAGATGCAGCACCATGTCGATATCGTGGATCAACAGATCGAAGACGCCGCCTCCGCCACGTTTGGGATCGCCCAGCCACTTGCTCCACCCAGGCGCGGCGCAGCGGCGGCGGAAGAGGGCGGACCGTACGGGGCCGAGCGTGCCGCCGCGGAGCAGTTCGCGCAGCGCCACGTAGCTCGGGATGAAGCGAAGCACCTGCGCAACCATCAACGTCTTGCCTGACTTTTCAGCCGCGGCGAGCATGGCATCACAATCGGCAGCGTCAATAGCCATGGGCTTTTCGACGAGCACGTGTTTGCCTGTGTTGAGCGCGGCGATAGCGGCGGGTGCGTGCAGATCGGTGGGCAGGCAAAGGTCGACGGCTTCCACATCCGGGTCTGCACAGACCTCATGATAGTCTTTGTATTTGCGGACATTGGAGAAGTCGAAGGATTCTCCGGGTCCGCCGAGATTGCCTTGAATCTGGCTCAGATCTCCAGTGAGTTTCACTGGATCATCGCTCGAAACGGCGAACAGTTCCACTCCAGGGATATTGCGGTAGGCCTTCAAATGGGTGCTACCCATGAAGCCCAATCCAACGACGGCGAGTTTCATAGTTTGAGACCACTATAGTAACGCATTTGGAATGGGCGCTGGACAGGCCAATTGCCTATCCTACCCTTGCGGGAATAAACCGCAAGCAATGCTGGATTCAGAGGCTTGACCGCATTGAAACACGGCTTTCACGGAACTGTCGTAGGGAATTCACTTGAATCAGTTACTCTGCCAGCAGATGATGCAAAATAGTACGCAAACGCTGTCCGACATCCTTTTCGAAGGGGACCGTGCCCCCTGGCTTCCAGTGAAAGCCCGTGGCTTGACCAAGAAGATTTTGTCCATTGACCGGATTGAAAGCATCTACAACCGGATTAGTGCGTCCGGGCAGGACGTACAGGAATTTTCAAGGGTTGCACTGCAAGCGCTGAACATTACGTATGCCCTGGCCGATGCCGATCTGGCGCGTATTCCCAAGACCGGCCCGGTGCTGGTGGTGGCCAATCACCCCTTTGGTTTGCTGGAAGGTTTGATTCTATGCGCCGAACTGCCGCGCGTGCGGCCCGACGTAAAAGTAATGGCGAATGCGCTGCTGGGCATGGTGCCTCAGTTGCATCAAACCATGATCTTCGTCGACATTCTCAGCGGCAAGGACGCCGCGCGTAAAAACATCCGCCCGTTGGGTGAAGCCGTTCAATGGCTGACGAAAAAGCAGGGCCTGATGGCGATGTTTCCCTCGGGCACCGTTTCCAGTTGGGACTGGAAGCAAGGCAGCATTGTTGACCAGACGTGGAATGATTGCGCGGCGCGGCTGGCGAAGAAGTCTGGTGCGACGGTGGTCCCGCTGTATTTCGAAGGGAACAATTCCCTGCCCTTTTACCTTGCCGGAATGATCCACCCTTCGCTGCGCACCCTACGCATGCCCGCCGAATTGGCGAACAAGATGGGGACCAGCGTGCGTATGCGCATCGGCTGTCCCATCGGGCCGGAAGAACTCGCCTCGATCGGGGATTCCGGGCGCGCAATGGAGTATCTGCGCGCCAGGACCTATGCCCTGGGCTATCGAGGAAAACCAGAACCGGCGAAGGCACAAAAGTTTCAGACCGCAGTGGTTTCGGCCACGGACATTTCCACAATGAGAAGCGAAGTGGAAACGCTGAAGCCTTCGAGCATTGTGGCCCAGGCTGGACCATTGATGGTGTTTTTGGCCAAGGCTCGCGAAATTCCCGCAGTGCTGACCGAAGTCGGCCGGTTGCGCGAGACCACATTTCGCGAGGTAGGAGAAGGCACCGGCCGACGCGTGGATCTGGACTGGTTCGACATGAAGTACGACCACTTGATTCTGTGGAATCGCGAGAAAAGCGAAGTAGCGGGCGGCTATCGCCTGGCGCGCACCACTGACCTGCTGAAGAAATTTGGCAAGTCCGGTCTGTATACAAACACGCTGTTCCACTTCAAACAGGAGTTTTTCGACAAGCTGGGGCCGGCGGTGGAACTGGGCCGGTCATTTGTAGCGCCGGCTTACCAAAAACAATACGGTCCTCTTTTGTTGTTGTGGCGCGGAATACTGGCTTACCTGCAGATGCAGCCCGACCACACCAAACTGTTTGGAGCGGTGAGCATCAGCAGTGACTTTACGCCGGCCTCGCGGCGGCTGGTTGTCGACTTCCTGCACCGCAAAGCCAAGAATCATCCATTGCGAAGCTTCGTCAAACCGCGGAATCCGTTCCGCGTGAAGCCGCATTTTAAGGATCACCTGGACAGCGTGTCAGAGATGATCGATTCGCTGGATGGACTTTCAAATGTAGTGTCGGATCTGGAAGGCGACCAGCGCGGCATACCAGTGTTGCTGCGCCAATACAGCAAAATGGGCGGAGTGGTGCTCGATTTCACGGTGGACGCGCAATTTTCCAACGTGTTGGATGGGTTGATCGTAGTGGACCTGGACAAGTCGGACGCGGCGATGCTGCGCCGATACGGATACAAACAAAATAGTATATAAATGTTTTTTGAACGTTCATCCAACTGTAACCGCTTAAGGCGTTAATAGTGGGTATGCGATGCGATTTGCACGTTCATACTACGCACTCGGGCTACTGCACCGTTCCAGTAGCGAAAACTTTCTGCAAGGAATGCTACAACCAGCCCTTGCAGGTTTATCGCAAGTTGAAATCCATGGGGATGAAGCTTGTGACAATCACCGACCACGATTCCATCGGATCGATGGAAGAGCTCGGCCAGTTCGATGACTATTTTACCAGCGTGGAAGTGAGCATTGAGCTCCCCAGCGGTACGGAGGCGCATGTTTCCGTTTACGATCTGAATGAGCGCCAGCACCTTGAAACGCAGCGACGCCGCAACGATGTCGCTGCGTTGCTGGCCTATCTGAACGAGCAACAACTCTTATTCGGCGTAAACCATATCTTTTCCGGCTTGACCGGACGTCGCGAGCTTGCCGACTTCGACTGGTTCGAGCGGCATTTCCCTCTGTGGGAGACGCGCAACGGGGCGATGATACCGTCGGCAAATCAGGCAGCAGCGGCCCTCGCGGCAAGTCTCGGCAAAGGCGTCACGGGCGGCAGCGACTCCCATGCCATGGCATCGCTCGGATCGGTGTGGACGGAAGTTGCCGGCGCAACCACGCGCACTGAATTTCTGGACGGTCTGCGCGCAGGCCGCGGCAAAGTGCACGGAGTAACCGGTGACGGCCTGCGCGTAACCAAGGACGTATTTAGCATTGCCATGAGCCTGTTGCGGGAACAGCCGTGGACCCTGCCGTTGATGCCGTTTTTGCTGGGGTTGCCGGTGGTTGCCGTGGTGAACTTTCTGCATGAAGCGCGCTTTGCTTCGGTATGGTCGCAGCGGCTGAGCGAAGGGCGGGAGTTGGCGCCAGTGGCCGCGGTGGCTTAGCGCCGCCGTAGGGCAGATTGGCAATCTGCAGCCGAGTGGTACTCGGCTCTGTCAAAGCGCAGGCGAATGCTCGGAAAGGGCCGAGTGCCACTCGGCCGCGGAATGCCATTCTGCCTACATCTGTACAATTACCGCGCGTTATTCCCCAGGTGCAATATGTGGCGAGCCAACGGCAAGATAGTGATACCCCGCCTTCACCAAATGCTGAAAATCGGGGATCATGCGGCGCCCGTCGAGAATCAGGCTACCCGGCCGGACATGCGTCTCAATCGTGTGCGAAAGACCGCGGAATTCTTCCCAGTCGGTGGAGACAAACACGCACTCGCACCCCTTGAGAGCCTCTACAACAGAGTCGTGATAACTGATCCTTTCGAACAGGTGGTTCAGGTTCGTATCAAAATACCGTCTAGCCTCTGAAATCGCCATCGGATCGTAGGCGCGAATCTCCCGCACGCCTTTGGCGAGCAGGCTTTCAACCACCTTCAACGAGGAGGAATCCCGCATGTCATTCGTCTTTTTCTTAAACGACAAGCCCAGCAGCGCCACCGTTTTCTGATTAAAGGAAAAGCCCGCCTCGCTTTCTCCGCGATCAACCAGGTAGCTCTTTTGATATTCGTTAATCCTGTATACCGATTCCAGCAGATCCGCCGATTGGCTGCGACTCTTCAATTGATAGATCAGTGAGCGAATGTCTTTTCCGAAGCAGGACCCGCCGGCCCCATTCGAAACATAAGAGCCCCATGTGCTGATCCGGCCGTCGGATGTTACGCCGCGCTTCATATCCTCCATTCGGACGTTCGGGAAGGTCTCCCCGATTCGAGCGCCCACTCCATTCCAAAAGGATATGTAGGTGAGCAGCAGCGTATTGCTTACGTACTTGATTGATTCGGCAGTTTCCGGAGTCGTTTCCAGGTACTGAATGCGGACATGGTTCACAAACTGGGAATAGACCCGCCGGCAGATGCCGAAATCCTCCTCGGTGTCCGCGCCTACAACGATCCGGTCCGGCCGGCGCGATTTTTCGACCGCATCGCCTTCCGGCAGGAATTCAGGATTCGATGCGATGCCGAAATTCGTTACGCCGCGATCTTGGAGGAATCGCTCCAACTGCCGCGCCGTTCCCACCGGAACGGTACTCTTATTGATCAGAAGAACGCGCCGTTGATCCTTCCGGTTTGCCAGCAGCGTCGACAGATCCTCAAGAGCTTTGAAGTAAAAGCTTAGATCCGAGGAGCCGTTCGGCTTGGGTGGGGTGGGCAAGCAAAGGAAGATGGCTTCCGTGCCTTCGATTACTGGCGCCAAATTGTTCACAAAAAACAGCGACCGGCCCATATTCTCGGCTATGATTTCGGCCAGCCCAGCTTCATTCACATAGTGGTTAATGCGATCCCGCTGCTTCGATTCATACGCTGCAATCTTTTCTGAATCGATATCGTAAGCATAGACCTCGTGCCCATATTCCGAACAAACGGCAGCATGGGTGATACCTACGAATCCGGTTCCGGCAACAATGATTTTCATGAAGTCCCATTATAGCTTTCGGCCCCTTGCCAAGCCAAATTCTTAAGCCAAACCAAACGAATCTTTTACGATTCCAAGCTTTGTCGCCGTTATGCTTCTTGTGCAAAAATAATACAACGATGAACGCAAACCGCGTATTAGTAACCGGGGGCGCCGGGTTTCTGGGTAGCCACCTCTGTGACAAGTTGATCGCGCGAGGAGACGAGGTGATTTGCCTCGATAACTTCTTTACCGGATCGAAAGCGAATGTGGCTCATTTGCTCGACAATCCGCGATTTGAGATCGTTAGGCACGACATTGTCAATCCCATCCTGCTTGAGGTTGACCAGATTTACAATATGGCTTGCCCGGCGTCGCCTGTTCATTACCAGTACAACCCTGTTAAAACGGTCAAGACGAGTGTAATCGGTGTCATCAATATGCTCGGGATGGCCAAGCGCGTTCGAGCGCGAGTTCTACAGGCCTCCACCTCGGAGGTCTACGGCGATCCCAAGGTGCATCCTCAGCGGGAAGATTATTGGGGGCACGTCAATCCCATCGGCATTCGCAGTTGCTATGACGAAGGCAAGCGGGTCTCCGAAACCCTGATGATGGATTACCATCGGCAAAACGGAGTCGACATCCGCATTGTCCGCATCTTCAACACGTACGGCCCAAGAATGTCAGTAAACGATGGCCGCGTAGTTAGCAATTTTATCGTGCAGGCGCTGCGCAATGAACCTATCACAATTTACGGCGAAGGAACGCAGACACGCTCCTTTTGTTACGTTTCCGACTTACTCGAAGGCATCTGGAGACTGATGAATACGGAGGGATTGACCGGTCCCATTAACATTGGCAATCCCGTCGAATTCACGATCCGGGAGTTGGCCGAGCTGGTGATTGCGCAGACGGGTTCGAGGTCGGAGATTGTCAGGATGCCGCTGCCTCAGGACGACCCCGTTCAAAGGCAGCCCGATATTGCACTTGCGAAAGCGAAACTCGATTGGCAGCCAGCTGTACCGCTCAGCGAGGGGCTCCGCTTGACGATTGATTACTTCGAGAAAACGCTGCGGGAGAAGTAACGCGGAATGCCTCAGCAGGTTAGAATGCAAGAGGAATGACTGCGCTGATTGTCGACGACGAACCGATTGCCCGCAAAGTGCTCCGGGAGGAGTTGGAAGCGGCAGGAGGCGTCACCGTCCTGGACGAAGCGGACAACGGATCATCGGCCCTGGCCAAGATCCTGAACCTGAAGCCCGACGTAGTCTTCCTCGACCTGCAGATGCCTGAGTATTCCGGCATTGAGGTAGCAAGGCGCATCCGCCAGGGGACGCATCTCCCCATTGTTATTTTCGTGACAGCCTACGATCAGTACGCGATCCAGGCCTTGGATGCGGGAGCACTGGACTATTTATTGAAACCGATTAGCCCGGACCGGCTGCGCGAAGCGGTCGGGCGGGCTCGCCGATTTCTGGGCGACCCGGGCAAAGTCGCTGAGCAGTTGGTGCAAGTGCAGGAGGCACATGTGGAGCCGGCAGCCGCGCGGATGCGCAAAATCGTCGGCCGCGATGGCGAGGAGTACGTGCTGCTGAACGCGGACGAGATTCTGGCCTTCCAGTCCGAAGGTGAGTTGGTGTGGATCGTAACGGCCAAGCGGAAATATCTGGCGACGCAGACCCTGCGCGCCATTGAAGAGCGGCTGGCGGCGAGCAACTTCCGTCGCATCCACCGCAGTGCCCTGGTGAACATGGACCACGTACGGAAGATGAGCGCCATCACCAGCCAGCGCTGGATGCTAACCATGAGTAACGGGCTGGAAATCGTGGTCAGCAAGCGCCTGGCGAGCAGCGTTCGCGACCTTTTGAGCTGGTAAGCGCCAACCCGCTAACGGGTCGAATTATCCCGCTCATCGGAAATACAAACCCGCAGGCCACAAAGCGATAGGGAAACTTGACCATTCGCCGAATAATGAGTGCATGAATAGAATTGCCTGTTGTGTGTGCCTGGCCTTCGCACTGTCCGGTTGCATGGAACAGGGTTTTGGCCAATCGTTGGGCAACGCAGGCACGGTCACAGGCATGCTTACCGATGCTTCCGGCGCCGTTATCCCCGATGCGATCGTCTCCTTATCCAACCGCCTGACGAACTACTCGCAGAAGGTCGCCATCGACGCTTCTGGTACATTCCGCTTCACCAACGTCCCCCCCAACTCATACCATCTGGAAGCAACCGCGCAGGGCTTCACCAAGTTCACTAAGGATTTGAGTATTCGAAGCACGGTACCGATGGATTTGAAAATCAAGCTGGAGATCGCCGAAAACAAAACCTCCGTGACTGTGGAAGCAGCGGGCAGCGATGTGCTGGAAAACGTTTCTTACGCACACAACGACGTAGATATGAAGTCCATGGACAAGCTGCCGATCTCCTCGCCCGGTGCTGGATTGAGTGACGCCATCGCAATGAACAGCGGCGCAGTGGCCTCTGATTCGAACGGCTTCTTTCACCCGCTGGGCGACCATGCACAGACCAGCTTTTCCATTGACGGCCAACCGGTGAACGATCAGCAGAGCAAGCAGTTTTCGACGCAGATTCCGTTGAACGCCATTCAATCGATGGAACTGATTACCGGCGCTCCGCCGGCAGAGTTCGGCGACAAGACCAGTCTGGTGATCAACGCGGTTACCCGGTCCGGGCTGGGGCAGAAGCTGAATGGCAGCGTGCTCGGACAGTGGGGTTCATTTGGCACCTACGCCGAAGAATCGACTCTCTCATTCGGCACGGCGAAAGTTGGCAATTTCATTGCTGCGAACGTGCTGCGATCCGGCCGGTTTCTGGACACGCCCGAGTACACACCGATCCATGCCATCGGGAACAACTTCACGGTGTTTGACCGGTTCGATTATCAGCCCTCCGGCAAGGATGCGATTCACCTGAATCTGTTCAGCGCGCGCAACTGGTTCCAGATTCCGAATACTTACGACCAGTTGACGCAGGACCAGCGTCAGCGCATCACCAGCTTCAACGTCGCGCCCGGCTATCAGCATACGTTCAGTTCCAGCGTCTTGTTTACGGTAACTCCGTTCTTCCGCGCCGACAGGGTGAACTATACACCCAGCCGCGACGTCTTTGCCGATACACCGGCGACGCTGGCGCAACAAAGGTCGCTGAGTAACTGGGGCGCCAAGGCCGACATCTCGTACGTCCATGGACGCCATAACATCAAAGTTGGCGTGCAAGCGATGCAAACGCGCCTGCATGAGAATTTCAGCATGGGGTTGACCGACTATGCGTTCAATCCGGTCTGCCTAAATAACAACGGAGACCCGCTGCAACTTCCCAACGTGGCGAATCCCAGGGACTGTGCCAAGAACGGCGCTGTACGCAATTTCGATCTGCTACCTGGCCTGGTGCCGTACGATCTTACGCGCGGAGGCAAGCTGTTCCAATTTACCGGGGCGCAGAACATCAACCAGGCTTCGACTTACATTCAGGACTCGATCAAGTTCGGCGATTTGCAGGTGCAGGCGGGCCTGCGCTTCGATCATTACGACGGGCTGACCAGTAACAATGGGGTGCAGCCGCGGTTTGGGCTGTCGTACCTGATGAAGTCGACCGGCACGGTGCTGCGAGCGGCTTATTCACGCACCTTTGAGACCCCTTACAACGAGAACCTGATTCTATCGAGCGGAACGGGCGTTGGGGGATTGGCGACGAATGTGTTTGGCGGACAGTCAGTGGCGCTTGTTCCCGGAACTCGCAATCAATTCAACGCCGGGCTGCAACAGACCATCACCAAGCATCTGATGTTCGACGCAGATTACTTCTGGAAGTTCACCACTGGGGCTTATGACTTCGATACGTTGTTCAACACACCGATTCAGTTCCCGATTCAGTGGAAGAAATCGAAGATCGATGGCGTTTCGGCACGCATCGCTTCGCTCAACATCAAAGGTTTCCAGTGGATCACAACAATGGGGCACACACGCGCGCGCTACTTCGGGCCGGAAACGGGCGGGTTGATATTCAATTCCGGAGTCAGCAATTCCGTGTTCCGCATTGATCACGATCAGGCATTCCAGCAGACCACCCAATTGCGCTATCAAAAGGGCGCAAATGGTCCGTGGGCTGCCTTCACCTGGCGCTATGACAGCGGGTTGATCGCAGGAGCAGTGGGAAGCCTGGAAGACGCGCTGGCGCTTTCCGGCGCTCAGCAAGCGGCCATCGGTTTCTATTGCGGCAACCAGTTGCCGTCAATCAATCAACGAATCACGAACTGCATGTCGAGTAATTACGGAGCAACGCGACTGGCGATTCCACCCGCAGGTACACTCGATGCGGATTCCCATCCTTCACGAGTGGCGCCGCGCAATCTGTTCGATCTCGGGGTGGGAACGGACAACTTACTGCACAAGGAACACTACCGCACGATTCTGAAGTTCACGGTGTCGAATATTACGAACAAAGTGGCGTTGTACAACTTCCTGTCGACCTTCAGCGGCACGCATTTCGTGCCGCCGAGATCGTATCAGGTGGTGCTGGGGTTTGTGTTTTAATTACCCAGGAAATTCACGGTTGCGGTATCGGTGGCAGTCTTGCCGGCGGAATCGGTAACCGTCAACAGGAACGAGTATATGCCGCGTCCGGACACTAGCTGCACCAAGGGCGTCGCGGTGTTTGCATTTTGAATGGATGCCGCCGGGCTTCCGGAGGGAATCGTCCAGGCAAACGTCAACGGCTTTCCGTCGGAACTGATGGACTGGGTACCATCCAACTGGATCTGACGGGCAAACACATTGCTGTTCTTCGGGCCAGCCACGGCGGTGGTGGCCGGACCTGGGGTTGTGGAACCTGGGGCTCCGCAGCGCTTTACCGTAGCCTTAGGGTCGTCTTCAATACATGGAATTGCACTCAGATACGTGTAGATGGCGGTCAGATCCAGATCGGTCATGTTCTGATAAGCCGGCCAAGGCATAATCTGCAGCAGATCGCCTGCAAAGGGCGCGGGAAGGCACTTGCCGTCGGGCTTGCCCTGGCAGGTGGGATGCTTCTTGTCCATATCCATGCCGGTCCTGATCGTATTGAAAAAGGCCTGCAGTGTATCGCCGCCCATGGGAAGTCCCGTTTTGTCTGGCGTCAGGTTGCGGGAAACGATGTGCGGAAAGGGGCCGGCAGGATCGGGGAAGGCGCCGAAATCACGGCCGCCACCAAGGTAGGTGGCTGGATTCACTTTGGGATACTGCTTCAGATACGGATTCCCGTTCGGCATGTATTCCGACTGCGGACCGCCAGAGTGGCATCCGTTGCACTCGCCGACGACGTTGACGAGATAACTGCCATACCCTAACAAATTGGGGTCCTTGCCGGTCGCGTTGAGTGGAACCGGAGCGACCTGATAGCCTTTGGCTATCTTGTTCTGGCTTTCTTGATCGAGGAGTTGTTGCGCGTTGAGCGAGAGTGTGGCTGAGGAAGCAAGCCACAGACCCAATAATGCATTGAGCAGTTTTTTGTTCATAAGGAGTCAACTTTCAGGAGAACTGTGCACTTGATTTTATTACAGGCAGGTTCTGGGTGCAAGCGCGGCCGCATCCCTGTCAAGGCAAAATAGAAATGTCCGCCTGCTGGCAAAGTAGAAATGTCCGGTTTCGGGTTTCCATAAAAAAACCCGTGATAATCTGGCCATGCCGGTGAAGCAGCGAGGGGCAATGCTCGCGAGCAATATCAGACTTTTTGATCTTTTAGTCTTTTACATTCGCCTGGAAAAGTTTATCATAGATTTAGGCGATCCCGTTTCTGACAGGAAGCCAGATTCGAGCTACTTCCTCAACGCAGGAGTTGCAGGAAAATACTAGCATCGATGGAGAGCAAATGACACCGAGTGAAATCAAAACAGAAATGACCAATTGTCCGTGGTGCAGCCGTGGGCACGAGACGAGCGCGTGGCCCGTAAAGGGACGAAAAGAGTGCGAATGCGGCTACACCTTCGTGTTTTCCGCTAAAGAGGATCGGACGTTTGAGACAGAACGTGCGCACAAGACCGAACTGTGGAGAACGGGCAAGGGTATATTTGATTAGCTGAAGCAGAAGAGGGGATCGGAACTGGCGGAGAGGGGGAGATTCGAACTCCCGGTACCGGTTTCCCAGTACGACGGTTTAGCAAACCGCTGCTTTAGACCACTCAGCCACCTCTCCGCACGAGAGTGGGTCTTTAAGCAGTTTAGCATTACTTAAAGCCCCACGCAAAGTGTTTGCGAAATATTAAAACGTCATTTTCAATGCCAGGTGAATGAACCGGGGTTGCGAGTTGGCCGCGGTAATGCTCCCGAATGCGCTGCTGGTGGGCGTCGTGTTGGGACCGGCGAGATTCGTATGGTTCAGCGCGTTCAAAAACTCCGCGCGGAACTGCATCTTGATCCGCTCGTTGATTGAGAACTTTTTCACGCCGGAGATGTTCCACATGTCCACGCCGGGCCCGCGAACGCTGGAGAATCGCGTTGACAGGGTCTGGATGTTCCACGACAGCTGGTCACCTGATTTGGTGTCAAACGCCGCGGTGTTAAACCACTTGGCGATCAACTGTTGATCGGAAGGGAGCGCAATATCCTTGATCGAGCCGGTCAATAACGCGTTGCCAAACCCCAACGGTGCCCCAGTGAAGTATTGCCAGGTGGCCTGAGCCTGCCAGCCGCCAACCACGGCCTGAACGAATTTGTTCGAATGCGCGAGCAACGATTTGCCGCGTCCAAAGGGCAGTTCGTAGATGCCGCTGAAGTGCAGCACGTGGGTGTGGTCAAGGTCGGAAATTACCCGTTCCGGACGCGGGTCGGTATCGTTACTGAATGAGGTGGCTTCCATGTATTTCGACCACGACCAGTTGAACTGCGCCGTAAATCCATGACTCATGCGCTTTTCTGCAAGCACCTGCATGGCGTGATACCAGGAATAACCCACCGGATCGTTGATCAGAACACTGGTGAACTGAGGGTCGGGCCGCAGGAGCTGTTGCCGCTGCACCGTTGCGTTGGAAAGACTGGTGCCAGGCAACAGCGGGTAAAAAGGATTGCTGACGGCCGCGGTGAGGAAGTTAATTGTCTGTGTGTCGCGAACCGCGAGCCGTGAATAATACGAAGCCGGCACCGGGTCATTCTGGCGGGCGACAGCCAGCCGAGTTGCACGAGTCGCTACGTACGAAACATCAAGGAAGATCCGCTTCGGAAGCTGGCGTTGAATGCCAAAGCTCCAGCGTTGCGTGTATGAGCTTTTCAGGTTGGGCGGGAAGGCGCTGACGCCCTGTCCCAGACCGGTCAGCAAGCCGCCATTCGCGCCAAGTGGCTGATTAAAGCCGTTGGGAAACGGATTAGCGAGTGTTGCGATGAAATGCTGGCCATTATCATTCGAGGGGGTGAGGGTTGTACTGGCTGTAAAGCCGGCCTGGTTCACGGCGGTGCGATCGACGCCTTGCGGAATGTAGAAGAGGCCATAGCCGGTGCGGATCACCGTCCCGGGCACCACTTCCCAGGCAAGGCCGATGCGCGGCGCAAAGTTCAGCGCAGAGCTATCCCACAACTGCCTGGGCTGTCCGTTGATGCCGGCGAACGTTACTCCGCCGTTCACGTGAAACTGACTTACGGGAACCTCGGGGATAGGACTCTTTGCATAGTTGGCCAACACCTGCGAGGCGATTGGGCTGGCAGAGGCGAAGTCAAAGCCCTTCACGCTGCGGTTATAGCGCTCGGTGATCGGGCCATCGTAATCGTAGCGAATACCGGCGTTGACGGTCAGGCGGCGATTCAGGCGCCAGTCGGTTTGCGCGAAGAAGGCGTAGGTATAAGACTGATCTGCGTAGGAATCGGCGTAGCTGATGGAACCACCGGACGGAATGCCCAACAACAACGAAGCCAGGCCCTGGCCTATCGGAGAGGCTGCAGCGTTATCCAAAGGACCGTTGGTGTAAGTGGAGTTGAAAGCGAAGGTTGGATTTTGTCCGCCGAGTGCGTAGTTATTCGAGCGAAACAGGCGGTACTCGGCACCAAACCGGAATATCGCCGGGCCTTTTGTCCAAGTTACGTCGTTGGAGGCTGTGTAGTAATTGGTTACAGCGTTGTTGTTGGCGGCGCCGCCCAGGGATTGATAGCCAGCCACGTTCAGAGTTGGAAACTGGCGCGCACGCGGATCGATGGCATTGCTGAGCGATGAGGAAAAGCCCAACGATGTGAGATCGAATCCGGCGAGTTCCGGCGTGTTTGATTGGTTGTACCGGGTGAAGCCGATACGCGCGTTGGTAATCAACGAAGGAGAAATGACGTAGACGTCATCGATCACTGCACCATGGCTGTGCCGCCAACGATCTGGCACGTTGGTCAAAGTCCCGACGATTGGGTTGGCGATGTAGTCCTGAGAGCCGTAGTTGTAGCGCGTGAACGCGCGGTGGCGATCACTGAAGTTATGATCCACCTTGCCGACGAGGTTCTTCTGGCGATTCGCCTGGCTGGTCTCCGGCACAAAATTATTGACGCCATCAATGTTCCCAGGCAAGTTCGAATCGGGCCAATATTTGAGAAGGCCGAGAGCAAGCGGATTCAGGCGGCTGGCGGGGATCACATTTCCGGCGAAAGGCTGGCGCGAAAAACGGCCAGTCGTGGCGGGTGCGATGGTTGAGGGGTCGTAGATCTGGTAGTTGGCGCCGACCGCCAGCAGGTTGGAAAAGTCTCCCTTTCGTTCCAGTGCGGTGGGAACGGTAACGGCGCTTCCGAGCGTTACAACTGGCCGGCTGAGTCCTTCAAAGCCAAACGCCCAGAACGTACGGTTGTGGCCGTCATAGAGCTTTGGCAGCACAACCGGGCCAGTCAGGGTAAGGCCGTAGCGATTCAAAATGTTCAGCGGATTGATCGACTGCCGTTTGGCATCGGTGAGCGGCCCGGTTGCCGGATTGTACAAGAACTGACGGCCGAACAAGGTGAGCGCTTCCAGGTGCTGATTGGTGTGAAACCACTGAATGGCGCCATGCAGTTGGTTGCCGCCAGTGCGCAACACAATGTTGACGTTACCACCGGGGACGCGGCCCGTGCCTGCATCGTACATTGCAGTTTGAACTTTCACTTCGGCCACCATCTCGGTCGGAGGTGAGTAGGACGGCATGCTGCCGGTCATACTCGGTGTGCCGTCGATGGTGTACTCCGTATTCCCTGAGCGCGTCCCGTTCACCGACATGTTTGAGACGATCTCCACCGCACCGATTCCCAGGCTAGGATGGTTCGGCTGGCCAAGGTACGTTACTCCGGGCGCGAACTCCGCGACGGTAAGCGTGTTTCCCGCGGGCAGTGGAAGATCAGTTAAGCGGCGCGTGTCGGTCACTTGCCCAAGATTCGCGGATGACGCATCCACCAGCGAAACCTGCTGAGTCACCGTCACCGATTCATTCACCTGGCCGAGGGTCAGCGCAACATCGAGAGTGAGACGGTCGCCAACACGCACTTCGATTCCGGTGCGCGAATAGGTTTTGAAACCAGGCGAAGTTACCGCGATGGAATAGGTGCCGGGGATCAAGTAAGGCAGTTCATACGAGCCGCCCTCGTTGGATGTCACGGCGATCTTTACACCGGTTGTCGATTCCGTTGCGTCCACGGTTGCCCGGGGAACAGCAACTCCGCTTGGATCCAGGACACGGCCTGCAATGCGGCCGCGGGCATCCTGCGCGGAAAGCAGCGGAATTGCCAGAAGGCAAATGGAGAGGCGGGTGAATAGCAGCATTGGGGTTATTCTATACTCCGCGACGCGGGAATACAAAGGGGCCGTCGGCGACTATGCGTCGGAGGAGAAAAAGTGCCGGAAAATCGTCTTCAGCATACGCAGGGCTGTGCGGGAGATACGGTAATAATTGGCCGAGTGTTTCGACTCACCACCGATGCGGCGATGATACGAGACCGGCACCTCAATGATCCGTTTGCGGGCGCGCAGCGCGGCGATCATCATCTCAGGCGACAGCTCGGGCCCAACGCCGTGAAGCAGCGGCCGGATGGCCCGATAGGTCTCGCGCCACAATACACGGTAAGTGCAGCCCACATCAGTGAAGCGCGGCTGCTGGCCCCACCACATCACCTCCACCATCTTCGCCACAAGCACATTACCCCAGCGCACCGGGCCGCGCATGTTGGTTCCCTGCTCTACCAGTTCGCGCGTGGTGCGGGTGCCGATCACCATATCGGCGTCTTTCAGGTATTCCAGCAGTTTGCTCAGATCGCGGGCACGGAAGGAAAAGTCCGCTTCCACCACCACGAGGATGTCTCCGATCGCTACGTCCAACCCGTGGCGGATCGTATCGCCGTAACCGGTCAGGCTGACGTTGACGACGCGGGCCCCGGCTGCTGCCGCAACTTCGGCCGTGCGATCGCGCGATGAGTTGTTCACAACCAGAACCTCCGCGGCATGCGGCAGAAAGTCGCGCACCACATGGGCGATCGACGATTCTTCGTTGTAGGCTGGGATCACAATGCTGATGCGGCGGCTGGCAAAATCGGCCTCGCGAAAACGGAACTGGGCGTAGTTGTAGTCGTCAATGGAGTTGATGTTGAAGTACGAGCCCTCCAGCATGAAAGGCTTGACGACGGGGCCGGAGCGGGCCAGCCGGTCAATGGCGTCGATCAATTCCACACGGCCTGAACGCGCCGAGGGCGGCGTGGCGTCGATGGCCGCGAAAATCTCTGGCGTGAAGACGAACGTGCCGCAACCGAGCAAATCGTTGGGCACGGTCTCCGGCTTCTCAATCAATTGGCAGATGGCGCCATCATGAATGTCGACACTATAGTTCTTCTTGATTAAGTGAAGATCGTCGACGTGCATCAGACCACAAACCGCGGAACCATCGGGGCGCAGGTCGCGATGGTTGGTATTCAAGTATAATTCGTCGCCCAGCAACAGCACAAACGGTCCGTTGTTCATCAAGTCTCGAACGGAGAGAAGACCAACGGCAAGACCTTTGTCAGGTTCGGGGCAGGTTACATACCGCAGCTTCACGCCCAAGCGAGACCCGTCGCCCAACGCCGCGCGGATCTGCTCTTTCAGATAGCCATCGATTATGGTGATATCGGTGATGCCCATCTGATCGCGCAACAATTCGATGTTGCGGGCGATCAGCGATTTGCCGCTGAATTCCAGCAGAACTTTGGGCATTCGAGAGGTCTTGGGGTAGGCGCGAGAGCCGCGGCCGGCCGCCGCAATCACCGCTGGGATCATGGTCGGAATCGGAGTCCTTGCAAAGTTTGATGATAGCGCAGAATGGCCTGCTTTATTGAGGGTTTGCTTTGATGCTACGATGCGATAATGCCAGACAGCACGCCGCCCCGTCCGCGATACTTTTACGCGGGCGTATCGTTACTCGCGCTTCTGCTGGCAAGCGTACAGTTTCTTTCCATTCGTGGCGAGACGCAGACCTTCGACGAAGCCATTGAACTCTCAGGCGGATATGCATTTCTCAAGACCGGCCAGTACAGCATCCAGCCGGAACATCCTCCGCTAGCGAAGGTCCTGGCGGCGTTGCCGCTGATGGCTCTAGGGGCGAGTCTGCCGACTGATGATCCCTCGTGGCGTGAACACAAAGACATGGAGTTCGGCGGGGCGTTTCTTTATCACAACGCAGTGCCTGCGGATACCATTCTATTGGCCGCGCGATCTACGGCGATTCTATGGACTGTCATTTTGGCGGTGTCGATCGCGTTGTGGAGTGAGCGCCGCCTGGGCGCGCGCGTTGCGTTGCTTGCCATGGCGCTATTCAGTCTTGACCCTAACGTGATCGCGTATGGCCGGTATTTGAAGAACGACATGCTGCTCACACTGCTGAGCTTTCTTACCGTAATCGCATGGATCGGCTATCTGGAGAGCCCTCGTTGGTGGCGCATGGTGCTGACTGGAGCGCTTGCCGGACTGGCCTGCGCGACCAAGTTTTCCGCGATCTTTCTGTTCCCTGCCCTGCTGGTTTTGTATCTGCTGCACTGGCGAGGATTCGCAAGACTAGTCTATTCGCTGGCCGCCGTATGCGTAACGGCATCTCTGGCGCTGGCGCTTTGTTACGGGCCAGAGGCAAAGGCGCTGATTCCCATGACGCACTCGCAACGGTTGGCGCACCCGGAAACAGTGCTGTTGCGTGATACTGTTAACAAGGCAACAGCGCCCGGCCGCGTGGCCTATTGGATAGGGTCACACACCGGCATGCGGCCGAATCCACTGGTTAGCGGTCTGATGCGGCTGGCTGAGCACAACGAAGAAGGTCATGACGCCTATTTATGGGGCATGCATTCGACGAGCGGCTGGTGGTATTACTTTCCTGTCGCGTTCTTTGTAAAGACACCCGTTGCGACCTTGCTGGCTATCTTGTTGGCGATCGGTATGGCAGTCTATTCAAGAGCCCGGCCCATTCGCCTGCAATGGATGCTGCTGGTTCCGATTGTGGCGTATCTGCCTTTCTGCTTAAGTACGCATATCAATACCGGGGAGCGGCACTTACTACCGCTGTATCCGTTCCTGTTTCTGCTTGTAAGCAGCATGATCGCGTCCATGCGCCTTCTATGGGTCGGCGCGCTCGCGTTGGCACTTGCCATTGAATCGCTTTCGATTTATCCCCACTACCTGGCGTTCTTCAATGTACTGGTCGGCGGCCCTGGAAACGGGCCGAAGTATCTGGTGGATTCCAACATCGACTGGGGACAGGACCTCAAGAAGCTGAAGGTATACATGGATTCGCACGGGATCGACAAGGTGTGTTTTTGTGCTCTGGGGACTGCCGATACTGCCTATTACAAAATCGGCGTGGATGAACTACTTCAGGTTCCAGACAAAAATAAGCTATCCGAAACATGTGTACTGGCGGTAAGCGCTACGGTGCTGCAAGGCGTGTATGTGCCGCCAGAGTCCTTCGCGTGGCTGCGGGAATTGAAGCCCACCGCTAAGGTGGGCTACTCCATTTACGTTTACGACTTGCGGAAGCCTACTTCTTCTCAAAAATAGCGAGATATTGCACGTCAGGCAGAAATGGCTTTGACGAAACCAGCTTGTAACCGAACCCCTCGATCTCTTTCACCACGTCAGCCTCATCCAGGCGAATGTGGGTCAGTGCGCGAGTGGAATCCTTGCCGCCCATCGCGCCCTTGCGCTTATAGTAATCGACAATCGCCACCCGCCCGCCGGGGTTCAACGATGCGGCGAGATTGCTGAGCATCTTGTCGGGGAAATCGAAGTGATGATACACATCGAGAATCAGCACCAGATCCACGCCCTTGCCCAGTTTCGGATTGTCTTCCTGGCCATGCACGAAGAGCACGTTTTTGAGGTTCGCGGATTTGGCCTTTTCCTTGGCTTTGGCAAGAAAATCAGGGAAGATGTCTTCGGCAATCACCGAACTGGCGGCGGCGGAAAGGTAGGGAAGCATGTAGCCCACGCCGGTGCCAACGTCAGCCACAGTCATGCTTTTCGTGATGCCGAGGGCGGCGATCAGTTCCTTTGGCTTCTGGCGCGAATCGCGCTCCGGGCCATCGAGGCCCGCGGCAACGGTCGAGCGGCCCTGCTCTGTCTGATAAGTTGTGTTGGCTTCCTTTGCAACCTGCGCGAAGGCGGCCGAAGCGAACAGCAAAATGCTCAGGTAACGTTTCATAGTGAGGTCTCCATGGGCAGCGCCAACGGGGGCTCCACCAGAAATTCCAGTTTCGACATTTCGACCACGGCATCGCGGATCGATTGCTCCGTAGTCGGCTCCACCGTGATCACGAACGGCAGATTGCGTTTCGTATCGCAGGGCAGTTGCAAAACCGCATCGAGGCTGATGTGCTTCTCGGCCAGGATGCGGGCCAGTGAGGCGATGATGCCCGGACAGTCGTCAACGCGGAAGCGCAGATAGTAGGCGCGCTTTTGTAGCGTTACCGATATGGGTTTGTATTCACCCAACCGCTCATGCGCGAAGGGCGATACGCGCTGTGGACTGCCGCTGCGAATCTCGCGCGCAACGCGCATCAGGTCACTTACGACGGCTACGCCCGTGGGCGAGGGGCCAGCGCCGCGGCCGTAATAAAACGTATCGGCACCATAATGTCCACGCACCCAAACCGCATTGTAGGCGCCTTGCACGCTGGCGAGAATGGTGGCTTTGGGAATCAGCGCAGGCCGCACTGAGAGGATCAGACCGTCTGGAGTCTGGCGCGCGCCGCAGACCAGACGAATTGTATGGCCCAGGCGGTCGGCATATTGGAAATCAAACGGCGTAATGCGGCGGATGCCTTCGGTGAAGATGTCGGACGGCGTGATGCGTTCACCAAATGCCAGGGCGGAAAGAATCGCCAGCTTCGAGCGCGCGTCAAAGCCATCGATGTCGGCACTCGGGTCTGCCTCGGCGTAGCCCAAGCGCTGCGCTTCGGCCAGGACGACATCGAACTCCGTACCGTGCTGTTCGATCTCGGTCAGAATGTAGTTACTGGTGCCGTTCAGAATGCCCAACAGCGCGGACACGCGATCGCCCGAGATACCTTCGCGCAACACGGAATGGATCGGGATTCCGCCGGCCACGCTGGCTTCCATCGCGAGGTTTGCGCCGCATGCAATGGCCTTGTCCCACAGTTCCGCGCCACGAAGCGCCATCAACTCTTTGTTCGCAGTTACCACCGATTTCTTGTTGGCAAATGCCGTCTCAAGAATCTCGCTGGCGATAGTGGTCCCGCCAACCAATTCGGCGACGATGTCCACTTCCGGATGCGAGACGACCCTGCGCCAATCCGTGGTCCGCTCAATCTCCGCGAAGACCGCGGGCAACTCTTTCGACGCAACTGAGCGGCTGCATACGATTTTCAGTTTGAGATCAAACCCTAATTTCTGCGATATTTGGGCGGCGTTTTCCGCCAGGATGGCCAGTGTGCCTGAGCCAACGTTACCCAGGCCGATGAGGCCGAGATTCACTTCCGTCATTATGAGTCTATGATAACAATATGAGAGCCAGTATCCTTCCGCTCGCACTGCTGGCCAGTGCGATTTTCTTTGCCCAAACGCGATCGGCTGAGCAGGACGAGATCAATCGCATCCCCACGCTCAACCAACAGAAGGAGGGCTTGCTGAAGGCGGATCACGAAAAATCGTTGAAAGACGCGACCGAACTGATGCGCCTATCCGAGGAGCTGCGAATCGGGCTGGAGAAGAGCGACCGCTATATTCTTTCGCTCGACAATTTGAAAAAGCTGGATGAGATTGAAAAAGTGGTGAAGCGGATCCGAAGCCGCATGAAACGCGCCTAATGAGACTCCTTCTTCTGCTCGCATTCGCAATTTCAGCCTCAGCGGAAACGCTGCAGGAAGCCAAGGTTTCTGCACTTGGCAAAGAATATGTTTATCGCTATTCGAAGGCGCCGCCCAATGCGCCGGTGGCTGTCATTCTCGATTCCAAACCAGAGCGCTGGGCTGTTCCCGCCGATTGGATGACGCTGGCTCCACAAGTGGACGCGTTGAGCGATCTGGGCATCAAGATGGTGGAAGTGATGCTGAGCGACGCCGCCAAGCGCACCAACGTGAACTTCAGCCGCGTGTACTTATTAGGCGAATCGCAGTTTGTTACGTTTGGCGTTTCGCGCCTGCCTGACGTATGGGCAGCGGCGGCGTGGATGGGAGGCGATGTGAAGCTGGCCATCGCGACAAACAAGATTTTCTCAGGCAACGGGGCGCTGATTCCGAAGTTGGAAGCGAAGTCAGAGAAGGAAGCGATTGAATTTGTGGAGAAGCAGGAGCAACTGCCGATGCCCGCGAAGGTGGATTGCGAAACGGGCAATCAGGCGTTCACGCGGTGCTACTATTTGCAGATTACGAAATTCGATATGCGAATGATGAATCAGGCACTGGGCACAACGCGCATCAGTTCGGGGCCGCAGGTGTCATTGGCGATCGGCAATTTCGCCTACACGCCTGACCTTGAAATCACAAAGCCAGTGGGGCCGCTGAAGATGGGCGACCGCATTTTGGCCGTGAATGGGAAAGAAGTAAACGAGCACAACGCTTACGAACAGCTGATCGCGCGGCTGAATGAGGACCGCGAAGTTACTTTGACGGTGCAGCGCGGTAAGCAGCGCGTGCGTATTGAGACTACGGCGAAGATTGCCAAGCGCGAAGAGCCGCTCTCGGCACGAATTCAAGCAGAATACTTCCCGGATTCAAAGGAACTGCTGGTGATCTCGCGGGCAGTCGGCGAGTTCGTGGTGCAACTGCCGCGGCCGTGGACTGGAGCCACCATCAATTGGAACGGCGTTGAAGTGAACAAGAACACGGCCGCCGGATGTTGGGTTGTTTCGATGAGCGGCTTGACCGGGTGCAAATAGGCCATAAAGAATATCTACTTCTGAGCTTGCCGGCGGCTCGCGCCCCAAAGCACCAGAACAACGCCCGAAAGCATCACACCACTGGCCGCCCACTCACTCCTGCTCAGCGTCTCTCCCGCGAGGGTGGAACCAAGCGCCAAACCAATCACGGGGCAGACCAGCGTGTAGCTGGACGCCGTGGCCGGCCGCACTTGCGACAACAGAAACATGTATGCATTGAAGGCGATCAATGAGCCGAAGACCACGAGATAGCCCCAGGCAAACACTGCCGAGGGAAGCAGAGGCCACTGCAGAGTCTCACCACGTATGAGGGCAACAAGTGACAATAAAACGCTGCCGCACAACATCTCGCTGGCGTACCCCATGGCTCCTGGTGCGAGTGGGAACCGGTGCCTGCTCAGAACGCTGCCCACGGTCCAACCAGTAACAGAGACGCACATGGCTGCCAATCCAATTGGCGATGCCGAGAAGCCCTGTCCACGCACCAGCAGCAGAACGCCGATAAAGCCGACGGCGATTCCGGATAATTCGAATGCATCTGTCCGCACGCCAAACAGCCGGCTGAACAGCACCATGAGCATCGGCGCACAGGCAACAAAGACTACGACAAGACTGGAGGCGATCGTTTGTTCGGCAAAGGCAGTTGTGCCCATACCGCAAACCATCATCAACGCACCAATGATTGCGGCGTTACGCCACTCAGTTTGTGTAGGCCACGGCGCCTTTTGCCAGCGCGCCCAGAGCAAGACGGCGAGGCCCGCCACAAGGAACCGGCTGCCCATCTGAATGAAGGGCGGCAAGCTCACCAGCGCGAACTTAATCGCCAGGTAAGTGGATCCCCATATGAGCCAGGTCGCCAGCAGGCACAAAAGAATCCGCATCCGTGATGTGGTTGCCATTGTTCCAGCGTACCGGTCCACGCTGTTCGGCGCAATCGAATTCAATTCGTTATACTCTCGAAATGACACCCATAGACCGAATCTCCTTCGAAATACTACGCCTGCTGACGGAGAATGCGCGTCTGTCGAATAAAGAGTTGGCTGCGGCGGTGGGGCTGGCGCCATCGTCCTGTCACGAGCGCTTGAAGCATTTACGGGCGACTGGGCTGCTGAAGGGGGCTCACGCCGACGTTGACCTGGCTCTGCTCGGCCTAAGGATGGAAGCGATCATCCAGGTGGAACTCAGGCGGCATAGCCGGACCGCTGTCGAGGCGTTTGTCCGACGTATCAAGAAGGCAGTGGAGGTGCGAGAGATCCATGTGGTGACCGGACCCTTCGACGTATTTGTGTATGTAGCACTGCGTGACACGCGGCATCTGCGCGATGTCGCGGATGCCTATTTCACCTCCGATAAGGACGTGATGCGCATCGAGACGTGCGTGGTCTATTCAAGCTGGGCGGCGAGAGGCCGGCTGCCCATCGCGACGCTGCCGTAAGTATCGGAGCTAGTCGAGAAATGGGATATCCACTTCGGCAAAGCTCCCGGCTGTTGCCGCATTCACAGCAGCAACAATCTTATCCAGATGATGCTTTACGACTGGCCACTGCTGATTGCTGAGAATAACAAGCGCAATTTTTCTGCTTGAAAGATCCTGTTGGTAGCGTATGTTTTTGTCATCGCTCAGGAGAACATCGTACCCTGCGTTCTCGGCCCGCCGAATCAACTCGCCGTTTATCAATTCGTGCCAGCCGATTTTCCGGGCAAAGGCGATTTCGTGGCCAGGGAGACTCCGCGCAATTGGTTTCGGAGTCCCGTTGTCAAATAGGATTTTCATCAGCCAAACACGGGCTCTTTCGCAAGGCTCTCGCTGGCAAAGCGCAATACGGCTTTTACTTCCTCCGGCGTCACGTCGAAAACGTCGGTGATCTCATCAAGCGACATTCCGGCCTCAAGGTTTTCAAATACGGATTGAACCGGCATCCGCGTGCCACGAAATACCCAGGCACCGCTGACTTTGCCGGGGATACTCTCGACAGCGGGACATTGTGACCAGTCTAGGTTTGCCATATTCTTACCCTAATTACATGATAAGCCTACGAGAGAGCCTCAGCGTCCAATTAGCGCGAGTGGATGCCCAAACGCCGCATCACCTGGCGCGTCGCGTCGGACTGGTTCAGCGTATAAAAGTGAATGCCCGAGACACCGTTCTTCAGCAGATCGCGGCATTGGTCAATCGCCCACGCGATGCCGACTTCCTTTACTTCGGCGTTGTTTGAGCACGCACGGACAGACTTCAACAACTTCGCCGGATAGCGAGTGCCGCCCGATAGTTCGGCCATGCGTTCCATGTTCGGCTTCGATACAACAGGCATGATGCCGGCAACGATCGGTACCTTGATGCCTTCCAGCTCGCAGCGCTCGCGGAAGTCGTAGAACTCGGCGTTATCGAAGAACAGCTGCGTGCAAATGTAGTCCGCACCGGCATCCACTTTCGCCTTCAGATGCTGCATCTCCTTCAGGCGGTTCGGCGTGCCGGGATGGCCTTCCGGAAAGCCCGCAACGCCGATGCCGAAGCCATCCTTGTGCGGATGGATGCCCAGCGCGTTGAACTCCTTCACGTAATGCACCAGCTGCGCGGCGTAGCGAAACGCGTCCTGCGAACGGTCGTGATTGGGCATGTCGCGCGGCGGATCGCCGCCCAAGACCATCAGATTGCCGATCGATTCCATCGCATAGTTGGTGAGGATCTCGCGGATCTCGTCCTTGCTATGGCAGACCAGCGTCAAGTGGGCCACGGGTTCCAAATTGTTTTCGGCCTTCAGCTTGACGACGGTCTCATGCGTTTTGCGGCGAGCCTTGCCGCCTGCGCCATAGGTCACCGATACAAACGACGGATCGAGCGACGCCAGATCGGACACCATCGCCTGGAAGGGAGCTGCGTCCTCATCCTTGGGCGGAAAAAACTCAAACGAGAACGTCAGAGGCTCACGGGCGAAGATTTCATTAATATGCATGCAATCTTCCAATGTAACAAGCATCCCGGTATAATGCATAGTTCACCATGAAAATAGGAATCATTGGCGCTGGCGGCGCCGCACAAGGCATACATATTCCGGGTTTCCGCCTGATCCCCGGAGTTGAGATTGCAACCATCTGCGACGTCGATGGAAAACACGACGTCGCCGACTATCGCGAGGTGCTCTCGCGCAAAGATATCGACGCGGTTGTGGTGGCGACACCCAACCACACGCATTCCCAGATTGTGCGAGAGGCGTTTGAAGCGGGCAAGCACGTGCTCTGCGAAAAGCCTCTGGCATTGAATGCAGCAGAGGCACAAACGATGTTAGATGCAGCGACGGCATCGGGCAAGGTGCACATGGCGGCCTACACCTACCGCTTCGCACCCGCCGTGCAGTATTTGAAGAAGCTGTTGGATGACGGCGCGCTGGGCAAGATCCGCACCGTGCGCGCCGCTTACCTCATGGCGCTCTCCGGCCATCTGATGGGTTGGCGCAGTGAAAAGAAGTTCGCCGGCTCGGGCGTGCTGGCCGACATCGGCAGCCACGTGATTCACATTGTGCAGTTCCTGCTGGGCGACATCAAGGCGTTGACGGCGACGGACCGTATCTTCCGCGAAGACCCGAATTCCGACGTGGATGACTGGATCAGCTTTCTGGCCGATATGGAGAATGGCGCCAGCGGCACGTTTGAGATTTCGCGCGTGGCGACCGGTCGCGGCGCGGCGATCACGGAAGAGATGTTCGTGGAAATCTACGGCACCGAAGGCAGCGCGGCGTTTTCATTGCAAGATCCGTGGGGCCTGATGGTCAGCCTCGGCGAAGATGCCAAGGACCCGGCAAAACTGATGAGCCGCATCGAGGTGCCAGCGGAGTTCCTCAAGCTGGCTGGTTCGCCGCGCGATATTAGTGCCATCGATAAGCGCTGGGGCTATCGCTTCGATCAGGCCTATCAGTTCACTGAAAGTGTGAAGATGGGTGTCTCGCAGGCACCTTCGCTCGAAGATGGCGTACGCTGCCAGAAGGTGCTTGACGCCGCGCTGGCATCGAGCGCATCGCGCCAGTGGGTGACATTATGAAATTGAAAATCGGCTTCGCGGGCAATGGCTTTATTGCCGGCGTTCACCAAGCGAACTTAAAGAGAGACGACCGCGTGGAGGTTGTATCGATCTTCGATACCGACCCCGCGCGCGGCACCACGCAGGACTTCGACCAGATGGTGGAAGCGGTGGACGCAGTGTACATTACCGCCCCCAACACGCATCACTCTCGGCTTGCCGCGGCTGCGGTGAAAGCGGGCAAGCACGTCTTCTGCGAAAAGCCGTTCGCAACCACCATGGAAGACGCGAAGATGCTGCTGGATGTGGCCGAAAAGACAGACAAGGTCTTTCAAGTGGGCCACAACCGGCGCTTCGCCAACGTATACAAGCGCGTGAAAGAGTTGACCGCAAACGCGCCCGCACACACCGCGCATATGAAGATGAACCGCGGCGAGTTATTGAATCCAGTGTGGACTGGCGACGAGTCCGTAACCGGCGGATTCCTGTTTGAGACACCGATTCATTTCTTCGACATGATGCGCTTTCAGTTCGGCGACATCGGCTCGCTCGATGCGCGGCTCAGCGGCCCGAATGACTTCTCAATGATGGTGGAATTCGTAAGTGGCATGTGGGCCACATTCGTCACTTCGGCCGATTGTAGTTGGTATTTCCCGTACGAGCGCATGGAGGTCTTCAGCAGTTACTCAACCATTGAGACTTTGGAGATGGAAGAGATCAAATACTGCCTGGGCCTTGGGCAACTCACTCAAAGCGAGAGCTTCTACCGGCTCGACATGCATGATAAATGGGGCTTCCGCGAGGAAGACCGTCTGTTTGTCGATGCAGTACTGAGCGGCGGCAAACCTGCCGTAGCCGCCATTGATGGCTATAAATCGGTGGAAATCTCTTGCGCCGTGTACGAAAGCACGCGCGAAAAGAAGCGTATTCAGTTGTAGAATCAACCGCGGCAGCGGCCGTTCGCTGCCGCCCTCCTCACCGCTCCGGGAATGCCTTGATTTTACGTAGGCAACTTTTATAAAATTCGTTTCAAAGAGATTAGTCCGACTCACCGAGTCGACAGGAGTCCATATGAAACGGTTTTATGCCATGTTGCTCGCGCTGACAGTAGCGTTGTGCGCGATCCCATCCTTTGCCCAATCTGTCGCAGGCGGAGGCACCATTCAAGGCGTCGTCAAAGACACAAGCGGACTTGCCATCCCAAATGCAAAAGTAGTCATCACGCTTGTGGAATCGGGCACGGCCACAACCACGTCCACCAACCACGAAGGCTTTTTTGCAACACCTCCCATCAAGATCGGCCGCTACAAGGTCCGCGTGGAAGGCGCCGGCATGAAGGCTTGGGAAGGCGAACTGGTGCTTGAAACCGGCCGCGCGGCCGACATAGCGCCAGTGCTTTCAGTCGGCCAGGTGACCGAAACAATCATGGTTACTGAGACGATTCCACTAGTAACCACCACCGACCCCACTGATTCAACCACGCTTGACCAGAAGCGCATTCAGGACCTCCCCATCAACGGGCGCGACATGAATACGCTGATCTCCGACGTGACGCCTGGCGTGGAGCAGGTGATCGACGTGAACGGCGGCGTTCGCACCTCAGGCATGATGGTCTATTCAACGAACTACGTCCAGGACGGCGCATCGTCGAACAACCGCGAATTCGGCGGCTCGATGAATTTGGCCAGCCTGGAAAGTGTAGGAGAAGTGCGCGTGGAAACCTCGACCGCTAACGCCAAGTATTCGGCGCCAGCATCGGTCATCGTCAGTTCACGCAGCGGCACCAACGCCTATCGCTTTGCTCTCTTTGAAACCATTCGTAACAACGGCTTCGGTATCGCCCGCGCCCGCCAGGACATTAGCTTCAATCCTGCGCTTCCCTATCAAACACCCAAGCTGATCCGCAATGAATTCGGGGGTTCCGTGGGCGGTCCCGTGGTGCTGCCAACCTTCGGCGTGAATGGGAGGAAGTGGTATGACGGCCATAACCGCACCTTTTTCCTTTTCACGCGCGAAGGCCAGGAACTGCGCCAGGGCTTGAGCAAAGACTTCACCGTGCCCACGGCAGCAATGCGCGGCGGCGACTTCTCACAACTCTACGATAGCGCAGGCCGCTTCATCACCTTATACGATCCACTCACTGGCGCCATCCAATCATCCAGCGCCACGCGCCACTACACAACGCGCCTGCCCTTCAACAACAATACGATTCCAATCAACCGCATCAGCCCGCTTGCGAAGTATGTCTACGGCATCACGCCGATGCCGAACGATACAACAAACCCGCTGGTAACAACCAACCTGAAATATGCCACGCCAACCAATGGCTTGCCGAATCAGAGCAACAATCCGACGTCGGTTCGCCTCGATCACCGATTTTCAAACAGCGATAACATCTTTATCAAATTCAACGGCGGCAATTTGCACACGAACTTCCAGGGTACGGGCGGAGCGACCGGCGCTCCAACCATTGGCCAGGATGCCAACGTCACTTTTCTGCTGATGGATGCGCTCTCAGGCTCGTTCAGTTGGACCCACATGTTCTCGCCCAGCTTGTTTGTGGAGACCACTGGAAACCGAACCGCCCAGACTTCAAAGACGGTCGATGGCGTCACGCAGCAGGACTGGGCCAAGGTTCTTGGGCTCCCCAATGCATTTGGCGAAATCGGTTGGCCCGATATTCAAAACGTAGGCTTCATGAACTACATCGAAGGCGACAACAGGCGTCAACTGCGCACAATGGTTGACAACTGGGAACAGAACTACACGTGGATCAAAACCACTCACAACATACAGTTCGGCTGGCGCTATCACCGCGAAAAACAGACGCTGCTGCCTGACCAGGGGCAGATCTCCGGCTACACTAACTACAACAGTTTGGCCACGGCGCTGCAAAGCCCCACCGGCGGTACAGACAGCGCACCGCAAGTCGTAACGCTGACTGGCAATGACGCGGCCAACTTCTTCCTCGGTTACGCCGCCAACTACAACGTCGGCCTCAAGCGCGGCTTCTTTTACGTCACCGACCGCAACTACGGCCTCTACATTCAGGACAACTGGAAGGCCACCTCCCGGCTAACCCTTACCATGGGTCTGCGTTGGGATCTAAACCCCTCGCTCACCGACGAAAAGTATCTGCTCAACACATTTAGCATCAAGGATCACGCCATCGTGCTCCCCAAGCCGCTCGATTACTACTACCAAATCGGTGCCACCACGCCCAAGCTTATCGCCGCCTACCAGTCGCTCGATGTGAAGTTCGAAACCACAGATCAGGCCGGCATGAAGCAGAACATCTTCCCCGCAAACATGCATGACATGGGCCCGCGAGCTGGAGTTGCTTACCGCGCACTCGATGGAGCCAAAAGCTTCGTTATCCGCGGCGGCTACGGCATTTACTATTCGCCGATCCCAATGCGCTCTCTGCTGGCCCAATACTCAAGCGCCATCCCCTTCCGCACCACCTATCAGTACAACCCCAACAGCGCCACTTACTCCCCGGATGGTAACCCCAGCTGGTTATTGCGCAACCCTCCCAAGTACATTGCAGGGCTCAATTCGAATGACCCGAATATGATAGACCTCAACAACCCGGCCTCCATCGGACGCGGACAGAACGTGACAGCCATGGGCGACCTCATCTCCATGAATATCCACGAATGGAACGCCACGCTGGAAAAGCCCATCAAAGACCGCAACGTCTTCCGCATCCGATACACCGGCCGCTCCGGATTCCATGCCGATCAGTTGAACAACATCAACCCGCAGCAGAGTAACTACGTGTGGCTCGTCACGCAGGGCACTACCTACCCCACCGGGACCTTCTCAGGTCAGGCCCGCCGCCCCTATGATCAAAAGGCCTACAACACGGTCAACCTGCTTCAGAAAACGGGCAAGATCTTCACCAACACCTTCACGCTGGAATTTGAACGCCGCTTCACTAATGGCCTGGGCTTCCAGTTCTTCCACACCATGACCAACTCCTTCCGGCTGGCAGGCAACACCTTCCGCGATGGCGGCGGCCTGGTCCCCGAAAACTTCATCCCCGGCACCGTGCCTACTGACTTTGACGCACTCAACCGCTTCATCAATCTGCAGCGCGACACCGCCATTCCCAAGCACCGCACGCGCTGGAACTGGAACTATGACCTCCCCCTGGGCCGTGGCAAGAAGTTCGGCCGCAGCATTCCCAAGTGGGCCGATAACGCCCTCGGCGGATGGCGCCTCTCCGGCACCGGCACCGTCGCGAGCACCTGGTTCGCCATGCCCACCAACTGGTGGGGCGCAACCAGCGACTTCCAGGTCTATGGCAAGCAATACCCCATTCTTGATTGCCGCTCCACTCCAGCCACGGCAAAAACCGCTAGCGACGAGCGCTGCTACCAGGGTTACTACTACTACAACGGCTATGTCTCGCCTCGCAACGTAGCAAGCTACAACGCCAATGGCATGCGCAACGGCGTGTTTGGTCTGCCTACCAACCTTACCCCTGTGCAACAGCCGATCAATCCCTGGCCAGTTGGCGGTCAGCCAGGAGCACCCAATTCATCCAATTGGGACACCAATAACCTCACCATCGTGGTGAAGGATATCAACACCGGACAGCCTTCCTCCCAACTGGTAGCGATGGACACAGGCTTGCACCCGTTTCGCCAGCAGTACCGCCTTGGCCCGTTTAACTGGACCGCCGACGCCAGCGTCATGAAGAGCTTCCGCCTGGCCGAAAAAGTGCGACTGAATCTGTACGGAGATGTGTTCAACATTTTTAATGTGCAGGGGTTGAATACACCTGGATCCGACGGCATCGTCACGCTGCAAAGTTCGTTCGGCGGATTCGGAATCCGCCCACGACAGATGCAGGTGAAGTTGCGGTTGGAGTTCTAGGTGTTTGCTTTCACGCGCAGGACCCTGTTGAAGGCCATTGCCCCGGCGATGGCCTTTTCCCAAACCCCACAACCAAAAGCTGGATGCCAGGCTAATGGCTTCCCGCTGAAGCCCGGCGATTTCCCTGCCCTGTTGGCGGCGCTTGAAAAGATGCGCGAGCTTGGCTACACCGGCTTTGAATGCAATCAGCGCTTCGTGCGCGGGCAATTCGGGCGTGCGGTCGAAGCACGCAAAGAAATCGAAAAGACCGGCGTGCGCTTCGTCGGCGCGCATACTTCGATGGCGGAGTCGAAGCCGGAAGCATTTCCGGAAACACTGGCCGGCTTGCAGTCGCTGGGTGTTGACGCCGTAGTGATGAGTGGCGCTGGTCTTGCACCTGACGGGAAATTCGAAGAGCCCGCTCTGCGCGCCAAGGCTACTGCGCTCGAAGCCTTCGGCAAGCAGTGCCGGGCACACGGAATTCGTCTCGCTTATCACAATCACAATCCGGAGTTCGCCAATCACAATGCAGAAATTGAGGGTTTGGCGAAGTACACCAGCTCGGAGTTGGTGGATTTTCTGATGGACGCGGGCCACGGTTATCTGGGCGGCGGGAATCCGGCGGAATTCATGGCGAAGCATTCGAAGCGCATCTTCGGCTGCCACATCAAAACCTTTCGAGGCAAAAACGCCAGCGGCCAGGTTCCACTTGGCGAAGGTGATTTCGATTTTGTAGAACTCGCGGCCGAAGTGAAGAAAGCAGCCTGGGCCGGCTGGCTGATCGTTGAAGAGGGTGGCGGCCCCCAAGGCGGGAATACGGCTGCGGTGGGCCCGGACCGCAAGTATCTGAGGAAGCTGTTTGGAATCTAACTTCAGCGATGGGCTGTGATAGAATCGCCCCATTGTGAAATGCTTCGTTGCATCGCTATTCATGACCGCGCTGTCTTTGACAGCCCAAACATCGGCTGGCCGAGTATCCGGAGTTGTTACGGACGCACACGGCGCAGTGATTCAAGGCGCTAAGATTCGCACCCTCAATTCCGAAAATGGCAGCGTTCTGGCAGTAAACACCAACGGCGAAGGTCAATATGTGCTCTACCCTCTGGCTGTCGGAACATATTCGATTCTAATCGAAGCGGGCGGGTTTCGAGGGGAGCGATTCGAAGGAGTCGAAGTCGGACTGCAGGCGATCCTGCGCCGCGACGCACAGCTGGAAGTGATGGCCGCACAGCGGGAAACTCTTGTGGTGAATGCTACAGGAGCAACGGTATCTGAATCGCCATCCGTGCAGACCACCATGGTCACCGAACAGATTCAAAGTCTGCCGTTGAACGCACGGGACTTCAATCAACTGGTGAATCTGGCCGCGGGCGCGGTTGAAAACGTATATCCTGGCGGTGACTTCGGCGGGGTGGCGGTGAACGGCAATCGCGCCTATGGCAATGACTACGTACTCGACGGTACTCCGAATACGAACCCCTTCGTACGAACATCGGCAGCGGGAGTCTCCGTCGATACCATACGTGAATTCAAAGTCACCTCAGGCGTCGCCACAGCGGAGTATGGGCAGGCCGGATCGCAGGTGTCGGTCGTCACGCGAAGTGGCACCAACCAATTTCATGGCAGCCTTTTCGAATACAATCGCGGCAACTTGTGGCAAGCGTTGAGCCCGTTTGCTGCCGGCGTGATTCCACCTTTCGAACGCAATCAATTCGGCGGATCGCTGGGTGGACCAGTAATCAAAAACAAAGCCTTCTTTTTTGTGAATTACGAAGGCAACCGCCAGGACCAAGGCACATCCATCGTTGCCACCATGCCCTCTGCCTCATTCTGGAACGGCGATTTTTCTTCGCTGCTGACACGCAACATTACGATTCGCGATCCACTTTCGTCGGCGCGCACGCCATTCGCCGGAAATCTGCTGCCGGCCTCGCGCATCAACGCCATTGCACTTGGCCTGCACCCCTACTGGCAGGCACCCAACCGGCCGGGCGTGGCCAATAACTTTGGCACCAATTCAAGCCTGACAAACACATCCGATCAGTTCACGATCCGCGCCGACTACACACTGCCGCGAAACAATTCACTGTCATTCCGGTTCACACAAACCGAATCGGAAGGCTTCAGCCCCAGCGTGACGGCTAACGCCAGCGGCACGCAGCAACGTAATGCCGTCGACAATGCCAGCCTCACCTGGACCACACTAATCACCAGTGCCATCGTCAACGAACTACGCATGGGCTTCTCTGATTTCCACGGCGTGACTGCGTACATGGCAGGCGGCCTGCCGACTACGGATTCCTTGGGAATCGTGGGCTTCGCACCAGTAGGGAGCATCAGCCAGCCCATTCCTAAAATCTCATTCGCAGGCAACGATGCATTTACGATGCTGAATTACGGGCCAAACATCAACTACGGAGAAGCGGCGCAGAACCAGGGGAGCAAGACGATCAACATCGGCGAGACCTTCAGTTGGGTGCGCGGCAATCACACCATCAAGATTGGCCTCGATTATCGCCACCAGATTCTGCCTTCGCTGTTGCAACCGGGCGCCAGCGGTTTGCTCACATTCAATGGGAGCACCGGTGTTGCGTCGACATCTTACTCGTTCGCCGATTTTATGCTTGGCCTGCCGGCATCCGCGCAACAGGTGCCGTTGATGGGATCGATCACATTGCGCCAGCATGAACTGGGCAGCTATGTGCAAGACGATTGGCGCGTGCTGCCGCGGCTTACTCTAAGCTTGGGCCTTCGCCATGAACTGCTGCTCAACCCGACGGAAGACCATAACCGCCTCTCCGAGTTCGATCCCTCGACAGGCGCCATCGTGGTGGCATCGGATAACGGCGTGCTGCCATCCGCTTATTTCTCTCCCGTAATCGTGGCGAATCTTTCCGATGGCAAGGGCAATTGGAAGTTTCCCCTGGTGAGCGATAAACAGGCCAACTATCCCTCTCGCTCGTTGCTTGATACCAGGCTGAATAACTGGGGTCCGCGGTTCGGCTTCGCATTGCGCCTGCCCGGCAGTCGCCAGTTTGTGATGCGCGGAGGTTATGGGATTTTCTACAATCGCTATCCGATCCAGAACATGGAACAGATCATCGCCATCAACCCGCCGTTTGCAGGCACGTTCAATTTCACGCAGACGATTACGGGCGGTACGCCATCAATCACCATGCAGAATCCGTTTGGTAGTAAGGGCACAGCGACGGTTGCCCCTGGCGGCCTGGAGCGGGATTGGAAGTTGCCTAGCAATCAACAGTGGAACCTCACCATGGAACGCGAAATTGGTTGGGGCTCAACGCTCAGCCTGGCGTATATCGGCAACAAGGGAACGCATCTGTTTCGAGCCAAAGACGCTAACGGCCCATATATTGATCCGGTAACAGGAGCGCAGTTGCGCAGGTATCAAGGCATCTACGGGACTGTTGCCATCAGCGAGCGCACAACAGATGCGACGTCGATCTATCATTCGATGCAGACCGTCTTCCGCCGCCACCTCAGCAAGGGCGTGCTGGTGGACTTCAATTGGACATGGGCCAAGGGACTTGATAACGTCGGCACGGCATTGAATGTCAGTGCGCTCGATGTCGAAAATCTGGGACGCGATCGTTCCGATAGCGATTACGTGCGGCGTCACACTTTCCACATGAACGCGATGTGGGAGTTGCCATTTGGCCAGGGAAAAGCCTTGCTTTCGAGCGCCCCACGTTGGGTGGATGCCATCGCGGGAGGCTGGCGGCTCTCCGGAGTGTGGTCGAGATATTCAGGCATAAGATTCACGCCGACCATTAACAACACAGGCCTGGCCAACACTCGGCCCATGTATGTCTATGGCCAGCCGGCGAATCTGCCGGCTGACCAGCGCAGCTCCGACCACTGGTTCAATCAGAACGCGTTTGCGACGCCGCCGGTAACCTGCGGCCCGAATCACAACGCATCCTGCTTTGGCAACGCCGGCCGAAATATTCTGGTTGGCCCCGGCCTGAACGGCGCCGATGCAAGCCTGTCCAAGACTGTTCCTGTATTCGGCGACCGGAGACGGCTGACCTTTCGCGTCGAGATGTTCAATGCCTTCAACCATCCCAACTACGGCAAGCCCGATCCCAATATCTCAAATGTGAACACCGTGGGCTCGATCAACACCGTCGTCAAAGATATGCGTGAGGCGCAGTTCGCGGTGCGCTTCGATTTTTAGCCAGCCACCACGACTGCAAGAGGTGAACGGAACATGAAAACACGAAGCGGGATTGCATTGGTAGTCGGCGGATTACTGACGATGATCGTTGCCTCGCTGTCGCAATCGCCAGTGCCAGGCCAGACCACCATGCCCGCTTCAGGCGTGGACGCACCTGCATTTGTGCAGCTGACACATAGCATGGAAGACCACGACTATCCAGCGATAGCGCAGAGCGCCGATTTTGTTTATGTCGCCTACGTGCGGTTTCTCCACTCCGACCGCGCGGCCGAGCAGCGCACGAAGTTCGATAAGGCGCCGGCAAGCTTCGAATATCTGGCGCGCGAAACCGGCGGCGACCAGGTCTTCCTGCTTACTTACTCGAAATCAAAACGTACCTGGAGCGAGCCGGTGTCAGTATCTGCCGCTAAGCAGGATGTACTTCGCACGGCTGTTGCTGTCGATGGAAAAGGGCAGGTGTGGGTGTTCTGGGCGGCCAATAAGAGCGGCAACTTCGATATCTATGCCCGGCCACAGCAAAGCGGCAAATGGGGCGCGGAAACACGCATTACAACGGACGTTGGTACGGACCTCAACCCTGTTGCCACCACCGATACCAAGGGCCACGTATGGGTGGCATGGCAAGGATTCCGCAATCGCAATTTGGAAATCCTGACGGCAGTACAGCAGGACGCAGGCTTCACCAAGGAGCAAATCGTGTCGTTCTCTCCACGCAGCGATTGGGATCCATCGATTGCCGCCGCGCCAAATGGCGAAGTTGCCATCGCATGGGACACCTACGACAAAGGTGATTACGATGTATATTTCCGGCGCGTGCGCATGGACGGCGGCATTCGCATGGAGGCGCCGGTGCCGGTTGTTGCGAGTCAGAACTTTGAAGCACGCGCGTCGATTGCTTACGATAGATCGAGCCGGCTGTGGGTGGCATACGAAGCATCGGCTGCCAAGTGGGGCAAGGATTTCGGCGCGTATGAGAGCACCGGAGTCGCCTTGTATCAGGACCACACTTTGCAGGTGAAATGTTTCCAAGGTACGCAGCCGATGGCCGTCCCTGGAGACTTGCGCCAGTTGATCGGCGGTGGCGCACCAGCGAACGCAAAGAGGAAAGCTGTAATTCAACCGGATCCCGGCCTGGCATCGCGACGCCCCGCCAACGCGGTGACTGGGAATCCGAACCTGCCCCTTATCAGCTTTCCGCGCATCGCTGCTGATCCTTCCGGGGCAATCTACCTGCTCTATCGCAAGCCGCTCACTGGCCGTTCTGACATGGGCAATGCATGGAACCAGCAGATGATCGCTTTCGATGGAACCGGCTGGCAGACGCCCGTTGATTTGCCGGCTAGTCTGAATTACGTTGATGTCAGGCCAGCCGTTGCTTCCGTATCGGAAGGCACGATGTTGGCGATTACGATTACCGATCACCGGCGAATGATGCCACCGCTAGCCACAAAAGAGGAGAAGCAAAAACAGGCGGCAAAGGAAGAAGCGGACGGGCTGCCGAAAGGCATTCACAACGATCTCTATGCAGTGGAGTGGGGCGTTAAAGCAAATCCCACAAACGACGCGTTGAAGCCTGAGACCGCGCAGATGCCGGCCCCGCCCGATGCCGACGCGTTGCGCGAGCGCGAGCAAATTAAGGTGATGCGCGATACACGAACAACCGTCGGCGGAAAGACGCTGCAGTTGATGCGCGGCGAGTTTCATCGCCATACCGAACTATCCGGCCACGGCCGCGACGGCCCGCTGATCGATGCGTATCGATACATGATTGACGCGGCTTCGATGGACTGGGGCGGATGCTGCGATCACGACAACGGCCAGGGTCGCGAATATCCATGGTGGACCGTCCAGAAGCTGACTGACGCGTATCATCTGGATTCGAGCTACGTACCGATGTTCGTTTATGAGCGCAGCGTGGCGTACCCTGAAGGCCATCGCAACGTGGTCTTTCCGAGGCGCGGCATTCGCCCGCTGCCACGGCTACCCGTAACACAGCCCGATTCGCCCACAGCACCCGCGCCAGACACTCAGATGTTGTATCGCTACGTGCGCGGCTTCGGAGGCGTCGTGGCATCGCACACATCGGGCACCGACATGGGAACAGACTGGCGCGACAACGATCCGCAATTGGAGCCTGTTGTTGAGATCTATCAGGGTGACCGGCAAAACTACGAGATGCCAGGCGCGCCCAGAACCAACACTGCCGAAGACTCCATCGGCGGATGGCGGCCGCTGGGCTTCATTTCATTGGCACTGAAGATGGGCTACCGGCTTGGGTTCCAGGCTTCAAGCGATCATACATCCACGCACATGTCGTACTGCAATCTGTGGGTGACCTCTCCAACTCGCGAAGGCATTATGGAAGCTTTCCGCAAGCGCCGTGTTTACGGGGCGACGGACAACATCCTGGCCGACGTGAGTTGCGGCTCGCACTTTATGGGCGAAGAGTTTTCGGTCACCGCACCGCCTGCCATTTCGGTGAAGCTGCAGGGCATGGCAGCCTTCGCGAAGGTGCACATCATAAAGGATGGCGAGTATGTCTACTCGATCTCGCCCAACGCGAAGAACGTGGCTTTCGAATGGAAAGACACTGCTGCTCAAAAGGGCAAGACCAGTTACTACTATGTGCGGGGCGAACAGAGCGATGGCGAGCTGGTGTGGGCCAGCCCGATGTGGATCACTTACCGCTAGCTACTGCCGGTAGACTTCACTGACGGCGTCAAACATGCGCGGCAACCTGTTGGCCTCGAACAACTGCACCAGTGGCAGAAATGCAGGCGCGGTCTGAGTAGCAGTCCATGCCGCCTGGTCTTCGAAGCCCGGATCGGCAATGGTGAAGCCTTCTACCTCCAGATCGTCCATGCCTATCAGAACCACATTTCCATAATTTCGTTTCAACGCCAGACGCAACCGCAACGTCGCCGTGCTCTTGCCTGCGAATAGTGCTGCAGGAAGTTCCACCCGTTCCTGCTTCCAGACCTTCTGCTCCAGCGTCGAAACATCTTGTTCCCAGGCCACGGCATCGTCGATCAACACCTGCATGAAGTAGTTGCCCGCAGGCAGATTCCGGCACACTCCGGTCTTCCAGAACTTCAACACCGGTGCACCCGCAGTGACGGAAATTCGCGACGAGAGTTCGCCATAACTGCCGGCAGGAATGCCACTGCCGGAAGCAAGTATCGACAGACGGCCCACGCCATTGCGTGCGTAGTTGCCGGCCGGGGGCGAGGGTTGGCGCGTCTTTGACAAACTGTAAGTCACCACACCTGCGAGTTTGCCGCCACGCGCATCCGCCAGGCCCATCGCGAGGCAGTCGCGCACGTAGTCCGCGCCCGGCGGCAATGGAATGTGACCCAGAGGCGCGGCATAGATCATCAGCACCAGATCCTTCGATCGCTCACGCATCATCGCTTCCGTAGCATCCAATTGCGCCCTCAGTGATCCGTTGCGCGTGGTGTTGATAGTTGGCTCATCGCGATACGCAAAGATCACGCCATCGATCGACGCGGCGTACTTATCTAGAAACGCCGGCTGCATGGAGCGCCAGTACAGCAACGGATAGAACTTGAATTTCGGATTGATCTCGCGCGCAGCGTTGCGCAGGTGGGCGACATATTCCGGTGTGTAGAGCTTCACGTTATAAACGAAATCGTCAATCGCGAGACCCTTCAAATTCGGGTAGCGCAAAGACAGCTTGGCGATTTCAATGGCTATTTGCGGATAGTCCGCACCAAAAGGCAGCTTACATGGGTCGGGGCATTCCGTCGGTGGAACCAGATACGGAAACACATCAATGCCGGCCTCTGCCGCGGCAGGAAGAAACTCCTTTGACATGTCGTCCCAATCCATCTGATTGCGCATCAAATAGAAGTGCATGTTGGCGTGCAGTGCCTTCAACGCCGCTATGGACGCAGGCGTATCTACGTGGCGCAGGCCATCGGCCCGAGGCTTTGATTCCTGAAGAAGGGCAGCATAATCAGCGATTATGGGACGCTCGGCCGCGCTCAACGCGGCCGAGAATGCGAGAAGCAAAAAACAGCGCATAGGCTTATAGCTTCAACGTCCAACCCTTGCGGATATTGGGACGGAGGAACGCGTTGGCCTGTGGGCTGTTGGTAAACTCCATTTTCTTGGCGTCCCACATCAGCTTCTTATTCGGTACGCGCAACGAAACAGCGCCTAGCACCAGCCATTCAATATAAGGCACTGCGATATCGAAGTTCGAGCAGCCAACAACGCCGCCCTTCACCGACCGCACCCAGTCCTGCTGATGGTTCACCGAGCGCGGCAGAATCTGCGGCGGCAGTTTGTATTCGGCCCAGCGCGCCGATGGCAGCAGCCACACGCCTTCACCGCGCGAAGTAGTCGCCATGTAGCCGTTGCTGCCCACAAACAGCGAGCCGTTACCGGGGTGACGCTTGGCATCCTGCTCCGTCGCCGGCTTGGCGGATCCCTTTGTCTCGGTTGTCTGCACCGTGTAAGGACGGCCCTTGGAACCCGGCTCAGGCGGCGCATTGCGACCGCGTTCGGCCAGATTATTTGAGGGCGGGAAGAGCCGCTCTCCTTCCATCATGCCATCGGGATACTTCGCATCGCCGCGCATGTTCTGATAGACATTGATTGTCACAGGAGGCATGCCGCCGCGTTCGGGGAACTCATAGCGGATGTGCGAACTCTCAGGCCACAGCCACTGATTCACGCCTGTGACCGTCACGCATTCCACGCTGGTGGGCGGCGCCAGATGCAATTGCAACGCTAGATGCGCCGGACCGAGGCAGTGAACGATCCAATCGCCCAATGATCCACCGCCGCTGAAATCGATCCATGCGCGCCAGCGTTTGAACATGTCTTCGTTGTAAGATCGGTTTTCGGCAGTGGTTAGCCATAGGTCCCAATCCAGGCCTTCCGGGATGGGATGAGTGGGCGGCGGGCCATCGAACTTCGGACGTCCACCATAGATGCCGCCGGTCCAGGCGTGCACTTCTTTCACCTGGCCAATTTCGCCGGACCACAGAATCTCCGCGCAGGTGCGAGTGCCTTCATGTGAAAAACCCTGGTTGCCCATCTGCGTGGCGACCTTGTATTTGTGGGCCGCGTCGCGCAGCAGACGCGCTTCCCAAACAGTACGAGTAAGCGGTTTCTCGCAATATACATGCTTGCCCAACTGCAAGGCGGCCAGCGCCACCGGCGTGTGGGAGTGATCGGGCGTACCGATCACCACGCCGTCAATGTTCTTCGCTTCGGCGTCGAACATCTTGCGAAAATCTTTGTATTTGGTAGCCTTCGGGTAACGATCGAACGTCTTCGCCGCGTAAGTGTAGTTGACATCGCACAGCGTGACGATGTTTTCGCTGACGGACATGGGGACCAGATCGGCCCCTCCGCGGCTGCCCACGCCGATACCGGCGATGTTCAGTTTGTCCAACACGGACTTGAAGCCCATCGCCTTCAGTGATGGGGTGCTGCCAAAGCCGCCTGCAGGAACCGCGCCTGCCAGCAGGCTGCCGTAGAAGAAATATCGTCGAGAAAATCGATTGTTGTCCATATGTCCTGGTTTCGCAATGAGTCTTGTCGTATGAATTATACTGATCGCAAATGGACGACGGCAAGGATGTGCACGATTTATCGCTCAGTCTTGACAACATGGTTCACGCTTCGATTTGATTGCAGTGCTCATGCATCCTGCTGGTGGGCGACTAGGGTGGCCGTAAATCGCAAGCTTCCACCACGCCAACTGCAATTTGGCGCTAAACTAATTTTCTAGCTATGAAATTTCGAAGCCTTGCATTGCTCGCGCTCAGCGCGACTGCGCTATCCGCGCAAAATCTGCGCATCATTGCCATCGATGTTGAGGGCGGAAAATCAACGTTGTATGTCTCGCCATCAGGCGAATCGATGCTCATCGACACGGGTTATGCGGGGAATGACGGCCGCGATGCCAAGCGCATCGTGGCCGCCGCCAACTCGGCCGGAGTGAAGAAGATCGACCATCTTGTGGTCACCCACTATCACGGCGACCACGCTGGTGGCGTGGCACAGCTGGCGGAGAAGATGCCCATCGGCAAGATCTACGATCACGGAGATGCGATCGACAAGCAGAATCAGAAGACCATTGCTGTCTATGAGCCCTACCGCGCGCTTCGCACGAAATATCAACGCAAAGCGCTGAAGGTTGGCGATAAGATTCCGCTGGCGGGTGTGCTGGTGGAAGTAGTGGCCAGCGCCGGTCAGACGATCTCCAACCCGCTGCTGGATGATGCCGGGAAGCCGAACGCTGCTTGCGAGAGCGTCAAACCGTTGCCGCCCGATGAAGGTGAGAACGCCAAATCGCTGGCGATGATCATCACCTTCGGCAAGCTGCGCATCGCAGATCTGGGCGATTTGTTTTGGAATCAGGAGTTGGAACTTGCTTGCCCGACGAATTTGTTGGGAAAAGTGGATCTGTACATGACAACGCATCACGGAACGGCAACCTCAGGAAGCGAGGCGATAGTGCATGCATTGCATCCGAAGGTGGCGATCATGAACAATGGCGCGGATAAGGGTGGGTCTATTAAAGCGTTGAAAGCGATCAAGTCATCGCCTGATCTGGAAGGGCTGTGGCAGTTACATTTTTCGAACGAAGCGGGCAAAGATCACAACACCGTGGGTAACTTGATAGCCAATCCCTCCCCGGACAATGATCAGGGATTCGCTATCGAAGTTACCGCACGTCCAGATGGCACGTTCACCGTGCGCAACAACCGGAATCAACTTAGTAAGTCGTACTAAGCTATTTCGGCATGATGACGGTGTCGATCACATGGATCACACCGTTATCGCAAGCGATATCAGCCTTCACTACCGTGGCGTTGTTGATCATGACCTTGCCGCCCTCTGCCATGATTTGTACGGACTGGCCTTCTACGGTGGCAGCGCTCTTCATTTTCACTACATCGGCGGCCATCACCTTGCCGGAAACCACGTGGTAGGTCAGGATCTTCTTCAGCGCTTCAGGATCTTTCAGCAGGCCTTCCACGGCGCCCGCGGGCAACTTGGCGAATGCTTCATCGGTGGGGGCGAATACGGTAAACGGGCCAGCGCCCTTCAGGGTATCGACCAATCCGGCGGCCTTTACGGCAGCCACCAGGGTAGTAAAGCTACCGGCGGATACGGCTGTATCCACAATGTCGGCAGCCGAAGCGGTCAGTGATAACGCAGCAATACTCACAAGTAAGGACAACGATTTTTTCATTTTTGAATCTCCAGAGGTAAGTGAACCGATCTCTTCCGGCTCACTTACTTGGATGAAGGTCTTTGAGAAAAGGCGTTATTCTTTGCTCTATTTCGATTGGTAGGATTTGCTGAAGCCAGTGCGCAAGTTGGTCATTGTATATTTGCCATCTGGCGCCACGGAGAGCTTCAACAGATTGCCCTTGCATTCCGCTGTAGGTTCCAGGTTGGCAATCATCTGCTCGCCGGTATTGATCTCCTTCGGAGTGAGCAATGCCAGGTGGCCCTGCCAGATGTCTTCCAGCCCCGGTGATTTGCGCAGCGTCTCAAACACGCTCGGCTGCCCGCCCTTGCGCGGCCCGTTATTCATCACCGCCACCTTCGGCTGAATGGCCCACACAAACTGCGGCGAATTAGAGCGGTCCAGACCATGGTGCGTAGTCTGGTAGACATCCACAGTGCCAATGCGATTTTCCGGGCAAACAGCCTTCTTCTCGAAGTTCCACGTCAGATCGCCCATATCGATGAACTTGAACTTGCCGAACTTCAGCAGGAAGCCGACACTCATGTCATTGTCGGGATCGGGCTCGCCATTGTGCTCCTTGAAATCGGCGCAGGCCAGGTTCTTCGCGCCCGCGCCTTTCATCGTTTGAGCAATCGCTTCGCCGGCGGACATCAGGGTAGTGATTTCCACACCCTTCAGCGGAATGCGGTCGCCTGGCTTCAGCACTTTGCGATGACCGGCGGTCTGCTCTTCGTAGGCCTTATAGGCTGCCGCCACGTTTGGCCGCGATAATTCAATCGACGGCCCGTGGTCCATATACATCTTGATCGGAATCAACTTCACCAGCGCAGGCATTGCGCCCATGTGATCGCCATGATAGTGGGTTGTCAGAAGAATATCGATCTGCTTCAGCCCGGCTTTTTCCGCCGCGGCGAAAATGCGCCTGGCGTCTCGATCATCGGACGTTCGATTCGCCGTATCGACCAGCATCGATTGGCCGCTTGGCGACACGATCAATGTTGCAGCGCCGCCCTCGGCATCGATCCAATAGATCTCCAGATTGCGCGAAGCCGCGCTCAATGCGCCCGCCGAAAGCAGGCAAAAACTCAGTAACCACTTGGTTCGCATGCAGCCTATTATCGCTTAACGAGTTGCGCCAAGTTCGCGCGCCAGCCACGCTTGCGCAGTGCGTAAATCCCGTGTGATGGTTGCCGTGCCGATGTTCAGGTGCTGCGAGATCTCCTCAGCGGTCAGGCCGCCGAAATAGCGCAGTTCAACGATCTGTGCTTTGCGCGTATCGATCTTTTCCAGGGCTTCGAGCGCCATATGCAGCGCTTCCACATCCCGGCCCTGTTGCTTGGCGCCCGCAACCGCCTCGTTCAGCGGAACATTGCCCAGGCCGCCGCCGCGCTTTCCCGCATTTTTCTGGCGCAGGTTATCCACCAGGATTAACCGCATGAGCCGCGAGCAGATGCCGAAAAAATGGATGCGGTCAGAAGCATTCACTTGCGTTTGATCTGCCAGGCGCAGCCATGCCTCGTGAATGAGGGCAGTCGGTTGGAGAGTGTTATAGCCTTGGGACCGGCGAAGGTGGGAGGAAGCGATCTTACGAAGTTCCGCATACAACAACGGCATGAGGCGCTCAGGGACTTCAACGTCACCCGAGCGCCACTGGACCAGCAGGCTGGTCACTTCGCCTGTATTCAAGTTGGGCGCCACGAATTAGCGAACCGATTGGTTGTGGTTCGGGGTCAAAGCGCCGGCGGTCATGTTCGTTTTGGTTTTCATTTCGATTCTCCTTTTGTTCGGCAGCGTATCCCGCCGCCTTCACCTACACATTCGAAATCGGCCGCTGGAATTGATCACGCTAATCTAAAAATTTGTTGCTTTTAAATTCCTGCTCCAGCCGGCGGTGGTACTCACACGCCGGCAGGCTTTCCAGGACCTTCTGCGCCTCGGTCCGCTCTCCGCTGATGGAAAGGATCTTGATGACGTCGCCTTTCAGCAAAAGAGCAAACGGCCAGAACAACTGAACCAGGCGGGCCCGTTGCACAGCAGTCTGAATATCGATACCAAGCAGTGCCTGTTCAAATCGAAGCACGTTTTCGCAATGCACCACTTGAGGCGATTTCGCATCTTCCTTCAATGACTCCAACTGCGCCAAACCCTTCACCGCTTCGATGGCAGCCTCGTCCTTTCGCCCCAACAAGCGCAAGGATCGAACGCCGCCCACTGCCAGTTGCAAATAATCCACATCGTCAAACGCATCGGAATTGCCGGAACGTTTCAACTCGTCCATGGCTTGCCGTATAGCCACGAACTCACCAAGCGCCGCCTTGGCATCTAAGAACGCCCTGGCCGGCAGCACACCGCATCGCCGCATTAAATCATGCACTCGCAGGCGCAAGTCCGCCCGATCGGAGGACTGAATGGTAGATGGAACCACGCCGCCGCCATCGGCAACCCGGACGGCGTCAGCCGGCCGTCCAGCAGATGGAAAGGTCAAGCCCGAAAGGAAGTACGTCAAATTGGCGTTATAGTAAAGCAGATCGGATTTCAGCCACGGATGAATGTTTTCCGCGGAAACTTCTCTCTTCATCACTGCCAGTTCCGGAAGAAGCTGCTGAAAAGCAAGCGACGGCTCGCCGGAAAACGCGTTCGACAAAATGGTCTGGCGCCGCACGAGGGAAATCCAATACCGGCTGTTTTCGTCAGGACGAATTCGATACAGTTCGGCCGCGTCTCTACCCAACTCCGCCAGTCGCGAGCGGTGATCGGCGGCGTCTTCTCGAAATCCCGCTGCTACCACGCGTTCATAATCCAGATGCACAAGCAGATCCCAATCCCGATTGGCGTCTCCAGCGGATTCCTGCCTTTCCAACCGCTCCGCTTCCTCAACCAGGCGCATGGCTTCGTCCAGTTGTTGCTGGTTATTTGCAACCGCGGCCATTCGTGCGGAGATACGGGCCAGTCCTCGCCTGACGCCAGGCCTGCCTGGCTGCTGCACCGCAACGCTATTATACAAAGTCCTGGCCTTTTGAAAGCTCCCCACCGCCTCTTTGAGCCGCCCAAGATTCGGCATGCGTGGGTAACCTAAAACATCGCCAACCTTTACATAGGCTGCTGCCAGTTCCATGGCCAATCCTGGATCGTCACGTGCATCAACGCTGAGTCCCTGCAGATACTCGAGCGCCGTATTCACGATGGTCTCTCGCGCTTTGGTCGCCGCGGGCAGCATCTCCACCTGATCGTACACATCGAAGATCACGGTGCGCGCAAGCCGGCGCACGTCCTCATAACGCTTCTGCGCGATGCGCGCCTGGCGGGCCGTTGCGAACACGCCGCCCCCAACGGCAAGCAACACCAGCACCGCTGCAGCCACGCCCCAGCGATAGCGCCGCAGCCACTTCCCTGCGCGATAACTAAAGGCCCCGCGATAAGCTGAGACCGCGTCGCCACGCAGCACCCGCTCCAGGTCTGCGCTTAATCCGGCCACAACGGAGTATCTTGAGGAGGGCTCCTTGCGCAGGCACTTGCGAACCACGGCGTCAAGATCCGGCGGCAAACCGGTCGCCGCCGGTTCCTGCTCGCAGATCAGCCGCGCTGCCTCCAGTGGCGCGTCCGCGGGCAAGGCCAAAGGCTTACGCCCGGTGAGCACTTCATAAAGGACAAGGCCCAGGCAATAGACATCCGTCGCGGCAGTGATGGTCCCGCCGCGCACCTGCTCAGGCGCAGCGTATTCCGGAGTCATCAGTTTCACGCCGGTACCGGTGAGGGCAACGCTTTCGTCGGAACTCCCGGCATCCAGCATTTTAGCGATGCCGAAATCCAGCAGTTTCACCTGGCCCTCGCGATTCACCAGTATGTTGGATGGCTTGATGTCGCGGTGAATCACCATGCGCTGGTGAGCGTGATCCACCGCGAAGCAAACATCGAGGAAGAGGCGGACGCGCTGCTCCTGCGGCAGCTCCGCACAGTAGGATGTGATGGATTGGCCGTCAACGAATTCCAGCGCAAGATAGGGCCGTCCGTCGGCAGCCGTGCCGCCATCCAACAGGTGGGCGATGTGTGGATGCTCAAGCGAAGCAAGAATGCGCCTCTCCTGGCGAAAGCGCGATACGAAAAACCGGCTGTCAAATCCGCGCCGCAAAAGTTTCAGCGCGGCTTTTTGGCGAAAGCCTTCGCCCTCACGTTCCGCAAGGTAGACAGTTCCCATCCCGCCTGCGGCCAGCGGCCGTAGAATTTTCCATGCACCGACAAACTCCAAAGTGTCAACGTCGTCGAGTGCCGCGGCGGCATCTCCCACCAGACCGGTGAGCAGGCCCGCGGCATCGCCATCGGCCTCAAGCAACGCTTCCACTTCCCGCCGCAATGTTGCATCCGCAAGTGAATCAAGAAACGCTGCGCGCGCTTCGCCTTCCAGATTGGCGGCCCGCACAAACGCGGCGTCTATCTCCTGCCAGGATGGGGTCACAGGCATTCAATTTAGCCGATTTGTACACTATCGATCAAGTGCGTTGACCGCAAATGAACACGGGGAAGCCGCGGTTGCCGTACAACCGCGGCTTCCCCGATGATTGAAATCTTAATTAGCGGCTGGTTTGATTGTGGTTCGGGGTCAATGCGCCGGCAGTCATTTTGGTCTTCGTTTTCATTTCGAGTCTCCTTTGATTGCGGCAGCGTTTCCCGCCGCCTACACGAGTACATTCGAAATGGAACGGTCAAATTGATCACTCTCAATCAAAAAATTTGTTTTTTCTGAATTCGCTCTCCAGCCTGCGCCGGTATTCGCAGGCTGGCATACTGGCAAGCACCTTCGCCGCTTCGGCGCGCGCCCCGCTCAGCGCCAGGATCTTCACCACGTCGCCCTTCAGTAACAGCGACAAAGGCCATGACTTCTGAACGCGCACTGCCTTTTGAACCGCTCCCCCGATATCGATTCCAAGCAGAGCCTGCTCAAAGCGAAGCACGTTTTCCCCATGCGCGACATGCGGCGACTCGTCGCCTTCCTTGAGTGCTTCCACTCGCTTCAATCCCGTTTGCGCCTGTGCCGCGGCCTCCTCCCGCCTGCCCAGCAGCCGCAATGCCCGCACTCCTCCGACGCTCAGCAGCAGATAATCGGAATCGTCAAAGACGTCGGAATGTCCACGGCTCTCCAACTCATGAATCTCGTGGCGGATGGAGAGGAACTCCCTGAAGCCGGCGGCAGCATCCACGTAACTTCTGGCAGGCAACTCAACGCACTGCTGCATCACTTCAATCGTGCGGACTCGCAGGTCAGCTCTATCCGCGGCTTGCCTGGACTTCGGTCGCAACCGCCTGGCGTCTGCGACGCGCACGGCTTCAGCGGGATTCCCGGCAGAGGGAACCGTCAGCCCCGAATACAAATTAACCAAGGCAGCTTCATAAAACGTAAGGTCGGATTTGAGCCAGAGGTGGGCATCTTCTTTGGCTACCTCACGCTCGATAGCCACCAGATGGGAGAGCATCGCTTTCACGGCAGCTGTCGGCTCGCCGGCGTAAGCATCGGCAAGAATAGCCTGTCCTCGCGCGCACGAGACCCAGTAGCGGCTATTCGCGTCGGAATGACGGCGGTCCAATTCCTCGCCATGTCCGAGCAGTTCCAGGCACCGCTGTCGAGACCCTGCGGCGTCCTGTTGAAAACTTGCAACCAGAAACCGCTCATGATCCACATGAACCAACAGGTCCAAGTCCTTCTTGCCGCTGACTGCATATTCCGCAGCTTCGTACCGCTCCGCCTCATCGCTCAATCGCAGCGCTTCGGCAAGCCGCTGTTGTGTGTTTGCGACCGCCGCAAAGCGAGCGGCCACTCGCCCCAGGCCGCCATTCACGCCGGGCCGCAATGGTTCGCGCGCGGCAACACTCCAGTAGAGTACCTTGGCTTTCTCAAAGCTCTCCACGGCTTCTTTCATCCGCCCCAGATTGGCCATCCGCGGATATCCCAGAACATCACCGACTTTCACATAGGCCGCGGCTAACTCCATCGCCAGACCAGGATCGCTTTGCGCGTCCGAGCGCATCCCCTCCAGGTATCGCAAAGCGGTATTCACAATGGTTTCGCGGGCCTTCGTTGCCGCGGGCAACATTTCGACCTGATCGTACACATCGAAAATCACAGTGCGCGCCAACTCGCGAACATCTTCATACCGCCGTTGTGCGATGCGCGCCTCCCGTGCGGTGGAAGCCACGCCGCCGCCAATCGCAATCAGCAATAAAGCCACCGCCCCAACGCCCCATCGATACCGGCGAATCCATCGCACCGCGCGGTAAGTCCACGCCCCGCGATACGCTGTGACTGCGTCGCCACGCAACACGCGCTCCAGGTCTTCACGCAAACCGGAAACCGCAGCGTAGCGAGCGGCGGGCTCCTTTCGCAGGCATTTGAGAATCACCGCATCGATATCGGGCGACATGCCGGCCGGTTCCGGATCCCGCTCGCAGATGATGCGTGCGGCTTCCAGCGGCGCATCCTTGGGCAGCGGCAACGGCTTTCGTCCAGTCAGCAATTCATGCAACACCAGCCCCAGGCAATAAACGTCCGTGGCCGTGGTGATCGTCTCGCCACGTATCTGCTCGGGCGCGGCGTAGTCGGGCGTCATAAGTTTGACTCCCGTGCCAGTCAGCGCCACACTCGCGCCCGACGTTTCGGAGTCCAGCATCTTCGCGATCCCGAAGTCCAGCAGCTTCACCTGACCTTCGCGATTCACCAGAATATTGGATGGCTTCAGATCGCGATGGATCACCATCCTTTGATGGGCATGTTCCACCGCATTGCAGACGTCGAGAAAAAGCTCCAAGCGGCGCTCGGTGGACAGGTCCTTGCAAAACTCCGTAATGCTTGGCCCATCGATGAACTCCAGTGCGAGATAAGGCCGCCCATCGTCGGCCGTGCCGCCATCCAGCAGACGCGCGATATGAGGATGATCCAGCGTCGCTAAAATCCGCCGCTCCTGGCGGAAACGCGACACAAAGAAGCGGCCTTCGAATCCCCGCAGCAGCAGTTTTAACGCGGCCTTCTGGCTGAACCCTTCGCCCTGCCGTTCGGCAAGATAGACCGCCCCCATGCCGCCGGATGCCAACAAACGCAAGATGCTCCATGGACCCACCGACTTGAGCTTGACGCTTTCATCGTCAATGGTTGCAGCCACGTCGCTTACCATGCCGCTCAATGTTGTGCCGCCACGCTCCTCTGCGGCAAACAGCGATTCCACTTCCTGACGCAAAGCCGGATCGGCAATCGACCGCAGGAATTCCGCGCGCGCTTCACCATCCAGTTCGGCGGCCTTGTCAAACGCGTTCTCGATGTCTTGCCAGGATGGACCCACCGTTGATTCTTCCACCCTACATCTGTTTGATACGCCAGTTCCTGTATTCCACTCTCATCGGCGGCCCAACGTGCACCTGCACGCCGATTAAGCCCTTTTTCAGCCGGTTCGGATCGTCGTCAATCACCATGCACATCAGATGTCCGTTGATGGTATGCGAAGACGTATTGCCACGCGCAATCAGATGCACGGAGTTCCATCCGTCGGTAACGAAATTGGCCAGTTCTTTGTTGTCACCGGTCCGGCCAAGCAGCACGGGCTTGCGTGTTCCGGTGACATGCGTTACGTCGCCGCGTTCGGCCAGAAACAGACGGCCCTTCTCTTCGTAGTTATTGCCCGTGTAGCGCTTCTTGCCATCGATATCGCATTGATAACCGCGCATGGCGAACTTATTCGAAGGTGTGACCTTATCTTCCACCACGACACTTCGATAGTTGACGCCGCTGTTGCCACCTTCGGTGATACGGAAGTCCACCTTCAATTCGAAGTCTTCCTGTTCCCCGCCCTTCCAGATGATGAAGGTGTTGCTCTTGATGATGGTCTCCGGCGTGATCTCGCCCGTCATCAAGCCGTCGTTGACTCGCCAGTATTTCGGATCGCCCTCCCAGCCATTGAGCGTCTTGCCATCGAACATGCTTTTGAAGCCGGGCTCGTCGCCTTCGATCTTTTCTGGGCGGTCACTTTGCTTGGGTACGTAGCCTGTCTGTTGGGCGAAAACAGTGCGAGCCGCAACAGCTGAAAGGGATGCGAGCAGCAGCCCGCGGCGGGAAGTATCGTTTGCCATGGTAGACATCATTGTATCGAAGCGCCAGGCACGAGGGCAGACCAGCCAGGGTGAATTCGCGCTACGTCACAATCCACACAGGCTCTATGCTTTAACCCCAAAAGGTGGACAAAGCGGAAAATTCCTGCTATAAAAGTAGGGAATGGAATTAACAGCATTCACAAGCGTAGCGCTGAAGGAAATCCTGGTGCGCCCCGTAGAACGAAGCGAGGAAGCGCGCTATCAAGAGCAGATGGCGAGCCACCACTATCTTGGCGAGCTGGCCAAGATCGGCCAGACGGTATGGTATGTGGCGACGTGGCGCCAGCAGTGGGTGGCGCAATTGAGCCTATCGGCGGCGGCGTTGAAATGCGGTGTGCGCGATCGCTGGATCGGCTGGGACTTCCGCTCGCAGTACGGCCGTCTGAATCTGATCGCCAACAACAGCCGCTTCCTGATCCTGCCCGGCTGGAATCAACCGAATATCGGCTCGCGGGTGTTGTCGCAGACCGAACGGCGTGCGGATGCCGATTGGCGCACCCGGTTCGGCCATCCGCTGTTGCTGCTTGAGACTTTCGTCGACCCACAGCGCTTTTACGGCGGCGTGTATCGGGCGGCCAACTGGCAGGAACTGGGCCTGACCCAAGGCTATCGGCGCACCAGGGAAGGCTACAGCGCGCAAGCCGAAGGACCCAAGCGGATTTTTGTGCGCCCCCTGTGTGGCGATGCACGCGCGCAACTGACCCACCCCAACCGGGATCGTTTTCACCTGACAGGAGAGTCTAAGATCATGCTCAATGCCGCACAGATGCGCCTGCTGCCGCAGTGTTTCAAGTCCATTCCCGATCCTCGCCGCAGCCAGGGGAGGCGTCATCGCCTGTCGACGGTGCTGAGCATCGCGGCGGGTGCTATCCTGTGCGGCATGCGCGGCTACAAAGCGATCTCCAATTGGGCCGATGAGTTGGGGCCGCAGGCGCGCGAACGTTTTGACTGCCGGCGTGAGAACGGACGCTATATCGTTCCCAGCGAATCTGTGATTCGAGATTGCCTGGTACGCATCGAGCCGGGAGTGCTGGACGGGGGGCTCAATGCATGGAATCAGGCGTGGGGAGCGCAAGACAAGGCGCTGGCGATAGATGGCAAGACAATGAAGAATGCCCTCGACGAGGAGGGGCATCAGACCCACATCCTGAGCGCCATCGGGCACGAGTCGAAACGCAGCTACGCCCAAAAAAAGTAGGTACTTTGCCTGTGGCAGGCAGCGAGGACCAAAAGCGGACCAATGAAATCGGCATGGCGATTCCACTGCTTGAGACCTGCGGGATTGCAGGTAAGGACATCATCGCCGACGCCCTGCTCACCCAGCGCGCAATAGCCAACTACGTGGTCGAGCAGAAAGCTCATTATCATTTCACGGTCAAGGGCAACCAACCGGGGTTGGAATGCGATATCGCCTTGCTGTTTGAGAAGCGCGCCGCGCCTGACTTCGTCGAGGTAACTCCGCCAGATCATGGCCGCATCGAAACGCGGCGAATTTGGTGCAGCACCGCGCTCAATGGCTACCTCGACTTCCCGCATGTAGGGCAGGTCTTTCTGATCGAGCGCGAATCGGTGAATAAAAAGACCGGCGAGCAAACCGATGAAACCGTACTCGGGATCACGAGCCGCACGCCGCAAGAGGCTTCTCCCGAACGCGTACTGGCGGTCAACCGCGGGCATTGGAGCATTGAAAGCGTGCATTACATCATCGACTGGAATTACGACGAGGACCGAAGCCGAATCCGTACCGGCTTCGGCCCGGAGAACATCACCCGCCTACGCCGCTTTGCAGTGGGCATCCTTAAGTCGTTTCAGAAACCGTACCAATCCATCGCCGAAATGATGCGCAAACTGAGTTTCAATACCCGCCTCGTCTTCGATTATCTGCGCATGACTCGAAACTCAACACGAGCGGCCACCAAGTGAGAACAAATTTACCGTGGAGCCTTCAACGACATCTTTGACCATGGAATCAGCAACGCCGACCTGTCGTTGATCAAGGCTATCCCGATCGGCGAGAAGCTGATAGCCCAGTTCACGGCGAGGCGTTCAACGCGCTGAACCGCGTGCAGTTCGCCGCCCCGGGAGCGCAGACGGGCTTGACGTCGTTCGGCGTGATTACGGCGCAGCAGAATTCGCCTCGGCAGTTGCAAGTGGCCCTGAAGCTGATCTTTTTAGCAGCGCGGCGGCCCTTGAACCTGTTCGTTCATCACGGCCTTTGATCTCCAGGGACGCTCAACCCAGCCAGAAAACCCGCATCGATCTTCTTGCCCAACAGGAAGAACTTCCGCTCCGGGTACCAAAGGACATTGTTCCCGCGACGCGTAGTGAAGCTCGAGTAGAGGCTCAAGCCGGAGTTCATCGGATTCTGAGGCGACACCGGCAGCCCATTCACCGCCATATTGTCCAGGTCCATCAACTGTTTCGACTCGCTAAACCAGATGGGTTGGTCCGCGTCTGGCCGGAACTCACCCACTACCAGACAGGACGGGGCTCGTGGGCCATAAGTCTTCTCAGGCCTAGTTTCAAAATCGCCCCGATGGTTGTGATGAAAAAGTAAGTATCGGCCATCCGCCATCTGATAGATCGGGCTGCAACTGACGGGATGAAGGAGCGGCTCGCCGAAGTCTCGTCGCAACAATGGCCGCGTATTGCACCAGTTCCTGCCATCGTCCTTAGAAAGGCTGTACCAAAGATAGCCGCTATTGGAGCGCATCGCACAGAACAGGCGCTTGTCGGGAAGACGAACCAGGCTTGGCTCCTGGGCGATGCTGAGCAACGGATCGCGATAGTAAGGCACTCGCAACGCCTTGTCTCCCCAAGCCGAATAACGAATCTTGAGGTCACGCGGCTCGGGATTGGCATCCACATTTTCGAAACGCATGAACTCTACTACGGACTCGATCTGTGTCCACGCCTCGATCTTTTTCCAGCGTGCTCTCGCCGGATGCAACCATCGGGTATACCCAGCGAAATAGCCGCCGCTCAGGTCCCGCATGGGACGCTGCCACACAATCCACTCCGGGGGCACTTTTCCGGCGGGGTCGTCGTGCGGACTGGCCGGCATGGCCATTTGTTGTGGGCGCGACCAGGTACGTCCACCATCATCGCTGTAGACACCGGCCATAGTTCCGGTATGCATTTGAATCCACGCCTTCTGCCCATCGTTCTGGTTGAAGATCACATAGATCCGGCCTGATTTCGCAACCATCGGAAACGCCCAACTGGTCATCGGCGCCGGATCGTCAACCGACCTTGGTCCGGCAACGTGGCTCGGCTTCTCCCAGGTCACCCCTTCATCGGTGGAGCGGGAAAACCTGATACGGTTCTTCTGCCGGCTCGCGCCACCAGATGCGCCGTCGGACTGGGTCCAGATAGCCATCAACGATTGGTCAGGACCATCGAAGACCAGGAAGTGCTCGTTCAGTGAGTCGTGCGTCGAGCCATCCCAGTGACCGGGAACGTAGGCAACGTAGTCGGGCTTGGTCCGCCGTATTTCCCGTTCGATGGTGGTCCGCACATCGTTCTGTGCCGACACTTCGCCGCCGCCCAATAAGGGAGCACCGACTCCGGCAATTGTTAAGAGCCGCCTGCGGTTTAGTGATTCCATTTTGTATCCTCTTTTCTCTATCGCGAAGGTGAGAGGCTGTATGCTTCATCTTCACCCTACGGTGCCACGTCGATCTTCAAATCCTGGTGTCCAGAGGCGGTGTGGGCCTCTCGTCCATTAATGATCATTTTGCGCACGGTCCGGCCCGCGCCAGTGAGTTCAATCTGCAGCAACCCTTCGCGATACGGAAGATCCTGGCGTACGACTTGACCGGAGTCCGCCGGAACGTAAGGACATCCAACAAAGAGGACTCGCGCCGATCGAACACATCAGTGGCGATCCGGCATTCTTTTATTTCGGCTTCCCTCCCGGCCAGCGTCTCTTCCACCGTGAATCGCAAAAAATGAGGTGATACGGTCCGAGCGGCAGAACGCCGTACTCGCCGCGATGCGGCTCAGTTGTTCCCTGATTTCTTCCTTTGACGGCATACGCATTTCAAGACTATCACCTTGGAACCAAGCCAAAAATAGACTACCGCGAGACTCGCCGGATCCGGCTGCCGACGAGCGAAACCTCGGTAGCCTTGGAAAACTGCGTGAGTTCCACGTCATTTGAAATGGCCCAGCCAGTGACGCTGGTGAGCGAGATGTCGTCGAGATCGTCTCCAGCGAGGAAGGCCCGCGCATCTGGCGCGGCGGTGGCGAGGCGGGACTGCGTGAGCCGAAAGCCGCGCACGTGCCGCAGGTAAATGCACGATGCGGGCAGTTCCCCGGCGAAGCTGTCGGCCTCCGGATAGCGCTTCACCTCGTCGAGCAGTTCGGGGACGTCCGCGCGCGCGGCCTGCTCGCGAGTGCCACCGCCGGGCATGGTGAGATCGAAATCCGTGATGCTCACATTCTCGATGGAGTGGCCCGGGTAGCCCACAAACGCCACGCAGGGCTGATCCAAACCTTTTCCGGTGGGGTTGCGAGGAACCACCGCGCGGATGCCGCTGAAGTGGAGATCGCGCAGCTTACCGATGGGCGTGCGGCCGGGCGGCGCGTGCTTGCTCATGCCGAACCGGTTGAGCGTGACAAAGAATGGACGCAGCACGTTCTCCATCAGGATGTTGGTGGCGGAGATCTGCTCGATCACCGCGCCTTCGCCGGATTGGATCTTGAAGCCGTCGCGGCAATCGCGGAAGATGCAGTTGGACACGACGATGTTGCGCATATCGGAAAACGACTCCGGGCCAAGCCGGATGGCAGCCCAGGCGGAACTGAGCACGCAATTCGTGATGACGAAATCGGCGCACGGCTTGCCCGGGAGGAACGTCTTCAGACCGATGGCGTCGTCGCCTGTAATGAAGTCGCAGTTGGAGATGCGCACGCGCTCGCAGCCGTCGAAATCCAGGCCGTCGCCGTTGCCGGTGGCGCGACTGCGCACGCGAATGTGATCGAACGACATGTCGCGGCAGGCGACAAAGAACGTCGTGAAGGACGCAGGATTAGTCAGCGTGATGTCTCTGACATGAACGTTGGTGCAATCGCGGAAGCGCACCATCATGGGGCGGCGCTTTTCCGCATCGCCGGGGTTGGGGAAGGAGCGGAGCTTGCCCGCGCCTTGGGAGCCGTCGATCGTGCCGCCGCCTTCGATGCCGATGTCCTCGGCGTTTTCCGCGTACACCAGCGAACCAGTAAGTTCCCTGCCCCAATTGAATTTCGGGGACCAATCGCAGACGCCGGCGTCTTTAGGGTAGTCGGCGATATTGGGGCTGCCCAGAAGCCGCGCCCCAGCGTCGATGAAGAGCGTAACGTGGCTTTTCAGGCGGATTGTGCCAGTAAGGAACGTGCCGCGCGAGAGCACCACGCGGCCTCCGCCCGAGGCGTGGCAGGCGTCAATCGCCGCCTGGATCGCTTTGGTGTTGAGAGTCTTGCCATCGCCAACTGCGCCGTAGTCGACGGCGTTGAATGGGGCCGCGAAGGCTGGCGCCGCAGCGGCTGAGAGGAGAAAACTGCGTCTAGTGGATCTCATTTTCCTTGTTTTCCCCACGGCGCTCGGAGTTTGGGGGTCTCCGTAATCCGAGAAGGAGCAGTTGAACGCATCTGGAAAAGCTATCTCTAACATTTAGCATCGGTTGCATACAACGTGCTCCTCACCTGCCGGGTGACTCGCATTGCGGGCGGTATCTCGTGGGGCTGCCGGGTATGGTCTCATTCACGAGGAATGGTTTGCCGTGCTGCTCACGGACGGTTTGGTAGATAGCGATCTTGGCTTCCTTGCCACTGCGGCCTTCAATGACGATCTTACCCCTGAATGCAAGGCCTTGGGCCATCAACTTCGCAATCACCGCGGCACCGGCATTTCGGCAGAGCGTCCCGTAGGAGCGGCCGTATCCATGACGGGATATGGAGAACGCGGGGTATCCACGCGTTGCAGAACGAACCGACACGCCCCACGCAACAGAGTCCTGGCCGCCGTTCCGCGGGCCATCCTGATGGGGTGCGCGACATAAAAGTTGGGATCAAGCAGCGCGCCGGTCAACCCAGTAATCCTCGAAACGGTTATTAAGGGTTGTGCAGCGAAGGGCTATGATAGCGTTGGCCCCGCGCAGCGTCCAGAACATGCCTGAGCGTTTGA
>CAIRSA010000351.1 GCA_903881085.1 uncultured Acidobacteriia bacterium | reverse complement strand
TTCGGCCGAAAACGGCCGAAAAAAGGTGTCAGACCCCAAATGCGACGCGTCGTGCGAATTGGCTGAAGCCCATCCAACTGCTTTTTCCAGGATAATCAGTAACCGCTCCCTTGGCGCAAGAGTTGAAAGCGCATTTACGGTCGCGGCTCGGTAGATTCCCAATGCCACCGAGCCGCGACAGTCAGGGAGCGGTTGTTCGGGATCAATCCGAATTCAGCGCGTAGCGAAAATCCCCGCATGACATCAGGAAATCTGAAGTTATTTTTGTCCGATGCCTAAGTTTTCATGCGAGCCATTAGATATAGGCCGGCCAACAGGAACACGGCGTCTGGACTCCAGGCTGCGACTTCGGGCGGTAGCTGATTCAGGTTGCCGATCTGTTCGAACAGCTGGCTGACAGACCAGTAGGCGATGGCGATGATGAAGCTCACGCCAACGGCCGCCATCGCGCCGCGATTGCTCGTCATGAAGGCAAAGGGCGCGGAGATCATGGCCATGATCAAGGCAAACAGCGGCACGGAAAACTTGCGGTGATATTGCACCTGCAGACGAATGGTATCGAAACCGCTCTGTTGCAGATTCTTAATGTAGCTGGCCAGTTCGGTGGTGTTCATCTGCTTTTCCTGCATCACCTTTTGCAAGAAGTAGCTGGGCGGCTCATCCAATTCCTTGAAGGCCTGGGCCTGGAACGGCTGGAACTGCCGCACGCGCGTGCCCTCAATGTCGCGCGACCATCCGTTCTGAAAGATCCAGGTGCCAATGCCCTGCTCCCAGCGCGCGCGCTCGGCCATGATGTGGCGGCTGAGGCGGAACTTCTTCTGGTCAATTTCAAACACACTGACGCCAACCATTACGTTCTCGTTCGGGTCGAAATACTTGTAGTAGTAGATACGTGAACCGTGGCCGTAAATCCACTTCTGCTCCGGATGCAGATAGGTCTGGACGGCCTTGCCTTTGATCTCGGCGCGGATGGCATCCTGAATACGATTGGCTTCGGGCACGTAGTAATAATCGAAGGCAAACAGCAACAGGCTCAACAGCGCGCTCATCAGCAGCACGGGGACGGTCATGCGGTACAAGCTCACGCCACAGGCCTTCAGCGCGGTCACTTCGTTCTGCTTGGAGAGCACACCGAAGGTGACGAGCGTACCGACCAGTACGCTGAGCGGCGTAAAGTCGTAGATCAGCTTCGGCGTCAGGAAGAAGAGATACCTCAGCATCTTGTACATGGCAATCTTGTTCTTCAACATGTCGCCCATTAGCTCAAAGAAGGTAAACACGTGGGTCATGAAGACAAAGCTAACCAGGAACAGCGCAAAGTAGAACAGAAACGAGTTCAGGATATAAGTATCAATCACCTGTGGCAGTAGGCGGAAGCCCCCGCGCTTATTTGCCTTCACAGGAGCGGATGCATCCGAGATGGAGCTGCCGACTTTCGAAAAGAGGCCGACGGCAAAGGAGCGCAAGCCGCCCACCAGATCGCGATCACCTGGTTTTTCCAGGCGCGATACAAAGAACACGCCGGCGACAGCAAACAGAACGTTCGGAGTCCAGGCGGCTAATTCCACTGGAATTGTGCCCTGGCGTGCAAGTCCGGTCAGACCAATCATCGCTGTGAAATAAAGTAAGGCCAGGAACACAGTAAGCACGAAGGCAGCGGACTTGCCCGACTTGCGAGACGAGACCCCAAGCGGAATGCCGACCAGCGCAAGCAGAACACAGGCCAAAGGCAGAGCCAGGCGAGTATGCAACTCAATGCGCGCCTCAACCGAGGCGCGGGCCTCCCGCTTCAGCGGCAGCGTGTCCATTTCGACGTACGCCTTAGCATGAACCTGGTTGGGCTTTTCCGCTTCCAGCAATCGATCGCCAACAGGAAAGGCAGTGCTGTAGTAGTCGCTCACATCTTTGGCGACTTCATGCGAACTGCCGTTCAACAAATGCAGCTGGATGCGATTGTGGGCCACATCAGGCACGGCCAACGCTTCGCTTGAGATGGTGATGAGCGGCGCGTCGCTGGCTTCCTTGGCGCTGCTTTTGCGGTCCGCAGGCGGCGTCAGGTCAGCAATGAAGATGTTGCGCCACCGCGACGTCGGACCGGCCAGAACATCGCCCACATACAAAATCGTTTTCGGAAACTGCTCGCCGAAAACGCGGGGTTGAATTTCGGCCGTCATCTGCTCGGCGATCAGCTCATTCATGATGCGGTAGGATTCGCGGATCGCGATGGGATTCAGGTACAGCGAGCAGCTACCCGCCACCCCCATCATCAGAAACGAAAAGAACATCACCGGAGCGAGCACTTTGCGGCTAGGCACGCCTGCCGCACGCATGGCGGTGATTTCGCCATCGCTCGACATGCGGCTCAGGCCGATCAGCGTGCCGACAAGCACGCCAATAGGAATGGCAAACGTAAACACGAAGGGCAGAATGAGCGAGAACAGATAGCCAATGGTGCGCGCAGGCGCCGAACTGCGCACCAGCAGCTCAAACAGGCGGATCGCTCCCAACCGGTACATGAACAGGGCAAAGGTGAACAACCCCAGCCCCAGCGCAGCGCCGGAGACGACCTCTCTGAAAATGAGCCGGCTCAGTTTTGTCATGACCGGAGCGTTAAGACGGAGGAGGAACCACAGGCAGCTTGGGCAGCTCTTCCTGCGGGCGTTCCAATTCGAAATCGTCAAACAGGATGGCCGGAGCGACCACCGTGGAATTGACGATGTAGCCGCCGGCTCCGATCAGCGATAGCGGGGCGTTGTTGCCGACAAAGTCGAAGACATAGTTTTCATCGGAAGCGGCGATGATGTCCTTCAGCGACCGCACCGAAAGATTGCGATAGCGAAGACCACGTACCAGCTCTTCGCGGCCATCGGCGTAAACTTTGTACACCAGCACCGGAGCGCTCACCAGCCGAGTGGAGCCGTTGGCGCGCGAGGGCAGCGAAACAGCCGGAAAGCCGTTCTTACGAATCAGAATGCCGTACTGCTTGCCGCGAGCCTGAACCATTTGAATCAGCCTCTTCTTCAGTTCGGCAATCGGTTCGGTTTGATTAGCGCGGACAAACATGGTGCCTAGGGTGGCAGCACTGGAACCATATGCCCCAGGCAGCCGGCCGTGGCCGTTTGAGCCCTCCAGACCGCGAACCGGCAGGCGCGACATGAGGTAGGTTTTCAACACTCCCTTTTCCACCAGCTTGACTGGCTGCGGAGCGATGCCGTCCATGTCGGCCAGGTAGTTGCCAAACAGCGGACGCCCGTGCCATTCGGTCTGAGTGGCGTCGTCGACGACATCGATCCAATCGGGCAGGATGCGCGATCCAATGCGGCCTTCCAGTTCGCTGGCTTGCGCCGCACGGTCGCGTCCGGGTTCGGAGATGGGCTTGCGCGTCATTACCAGATTCGAACCGAGTAGCTCGGCAAACAATTGCGCCGAGGCCATCGATTCAAACAACACAGGTCCGGAATAGGACTCTCCGACCGGTGCCTGCGCGAGTGCAGTGACCGATTCCGCCAGTTTCGTGAACTCCTTCTGCAACTCGGCCTCTGTCGGCAATGACGAAGGCGTTGAGGATTGGACAACCGCAGCATCGGCCAGCAGCATGCCATCGGGGGCCTGGATGAAGGCCCGCGCCGTTACAGTCACCATGTGGTCAGGCGTGCGCACTTCGCTGCCTTCGCTGTTCACCAGATAAAACGTGGATTGCGACGAGCTAAACTCCACCGAGGAATCGAGGATCTTGGGATATTTTGCAAAGATCAGAGACAGGCTCTTCACCCGTTTCACCCACTCATCGGAATCCACTTTAAATTTCGAGACAGGGAGAATGATTTTGCTTGGGGTGACCTTAGCAAAGTCGTTGATTTTTTCGCTCTGATTCACGCTGCGCATGGCGGCCTGCTTGCGCGCGAAGGCCTCCACACCATTCTTGTACGTGCGATCGGTGGCCAACCAGAAGTGGCGGCGAATTTGTTCGTAGCCTGCTTCGTCGGCAATCTGGTCCGGATCAAACCGGCTGCTGGAGCCAAAGCGGGAATAGACGGAATTGGTGTTATCGAGCTCGTAGCTGCCGATGCGCACCTGCGTGCGCGGAAAGCGCATGCGGCTAGTGCCCTTAGTCAAAAGTCCGCCGAGCGAGGCCGCTGCAGAGACCGATTCGCCATCATCGAGCGAATACTCCACATAATACGGGCCACTAAAACCCGCCAGACTCAATTTCGACGCGCGCCCCATCTCATCGCGCATGGCCTTCAGGATGATATCCGTCGAGGCGTCCTGCGCGAACGTGGAAGCAATGAAAAGGAAGGAACCGATAAGCAGCTTCACTGTGCACCTCCTGGATTGGGAGCGTCCAGCAATGGCGGTTTATCTCGCCCCTTGTCTTTCTTCTGAATTTCAATTTCCGAGACCAGCAGCGCGGGCGAGACAGCCGAAACCGGCACGCTGCCCGACTCGGCGCCGCAGTAGCCGTTAAAGATCTCAGTACGGTCGCTGGTGGCAAGGATCTTGGCAAAGCTGGCCAGTGGTGTGCCCACAATATCCACGCCTCGCACCAACTCATCGGGGCGGCCGTCCGGATAGATGCGGTAAACCACCAGCGGCATGACGGTGAAGGCCTGTGTTCCGCGGCGTTCGGTGGTGGTGAAGCCTCCCGTGACGTGCTCAAAAAAAAAGCCGTAGGGCTTGTTCTGGCGCTTCACTTCTTCGATCAACATCTCGCGCAGCCGCTTGTCGCTAACCGCTTTGGAAGATTCCACAATCAGATTCGATTGGCGCGACACCACTTCCAGTCCAGCCTGACGCCGGCCATGTCCGTTCGATTTGGGGAAACCTTCGATCGGCGACCGTGACAACAGGAATGTTTTTAATACGCCGGATTCGACCACGGCCACGCGCTGTGCCGGTACGCCTTCGTCGTCGAAGGAGAACCATCCGTTTAGATCATTGCCGTTCAGCGTATGCCTGGTTGGATCGAAGATCACCGAGAGAAAATCCGGCAGCACGCTCTTTCCAACACTCTTGGTAAAGGTCTGGCCTTCGCTTTCGTCTTTTTGCCGATGGCCTTCGATGCGGTGGCCGAAGATCTCATGAAAGAAGACCCCCGCAGCGCTGCCGGAAAGAATCGCCGGCCCAATAAGCGGGTCGACCTCGGGCGCTTTCAGCAGCCCTTTCAGATCGTTGATCACCTTCATGACCGACGCCATCACGACATCGTCTTTCGGCAACTTGCCAGGCTCTTCGGCTTCCAGCGTCTGGCTGGTAGTGAGGTCCATGCCGTCGGCGGCCTTCGCGCGGGCGCTGACAAGGATGCGGGCAAAGGTGCGCCCATGCTGCAGCGCCGCGCCTTCGCTCGAAACGAAGGTCTTCACTTCACGCTGTGCAAGTACGATCACACTGCTGGTGAGGATCTCAGGATGGCGCTTGAATTCCGAAGACCACTTGCGAATCTTCTCGGCCCACATCTTTTCTTCAAACTTGAGCTTGGGGACGCTTTCGATGGCGTGCGCAGGATCTACGGGAGAGAAGTCGTCAGAATTATCTTCCGCCTTCACCTTCACCTGGGCATTGGTTTTGATCTCAGTAATGCGTTGCGCCGCACTGCGGTAAACACTGTCGGTCTCAAGCCACAAGCGGCGTTTGATGGCCTCCGGCATATCGTCCAGCACGACCCGCGCGCCGGTGGTGAACTGCGGCCGTTGCCGCTCGCCTGGAACCCGGTGGTAGTTATCGAGCTTGGGCGAGCCAACGCGCAATGAAATATCGAGTGTGCGCGAGGCCCCGCCGGACTTCGCCGAGAGGATTCCCAGCGTACCGGATATGGCATAGGTCTCATGCTCAGTGACCGCGTACGAGAGGAAGTAGGGAGGCGGGTCGGACTTTTCCTTTAAGACACGGAAATTCCGGTTCAATTCTTCATTCAGGATGGTGAGTAGTGGCGGCGCTTGGGCAAAAGCGGTTACCGCAAGCAGCCCAACCGCCGCCGTTCGAAAACAGAAATGCACGAGTTCAGGATAACATTCGCGCAGTGCTGAAGGTGTTTACATTCTGCGCCTCATGGGCAACATTTTGCAACACGACAGAACTTTTTTGCCTCATCACTGAAAGGGCAAGGCCATAGCGGCCGCGAACGCCAGTCTTTTCAAAGATGTGTTTCAGGTGGATTTTGACGGTCCCGGGACGGATACCAAGTTCCTTTGCAATCTCCTTGTTTTTCAACCCTTGCTCGACAAGCTCCATAACCTGCTGTTCGCGCGGAGTCAGTTCCGATTTCGAGTAGCGGTTTACGCCTGCCGATTCGCGGAACACCGACTCTGCCATCCAGCTGGACCCGGAGGCGACAGCTCGCAGGCAGGCCAAGAGGGTTTCAATGTCAGTCGACTTGCGGGTGATCCCGCGCGCCCCTGACTGGAGAAAACGGAGCGCTTCGGCCTCTGTGACCGAAACACCCCAAACAACAATTTCAGTGGAATGATACGCACCGCTCTTGATGTGCGTGATCCAATCGAGAACGGCTTGGATCCCGAATGATTTGTCTATAATAACGATGTCCGGCCGGCTATTCCGGATCAGATCGTTTATTTCGCTAAGGCTATGGCCGCTAGCAAGATAGCGAAGATCTTCGCGCTCGCTGAGGACGGCCTTCAAACCTTCAGTCGTGATTGGCTGCGTGTCGCAAACGCACACTGTCTTGGATTCTGGATTTAGCATTGCATTACCACCGCTTTACCGGTGGGCAAGCCCCCTTTCACTGCACTTATCGGTGTAGCCCATAATAGTGTGAGTAGGTTTTGGGGTTAGGAATTCTCATCATTTGAGCAATGGAAATTCGTTCTCATGTTTTGACTCGATTCTGACGATAGAAAAGAAGAAGACGTAATAACCGTAAACCATTGAAAAGAAATGTTTAACAACGGATCTAAGCTAGCGAAGGATGCATCGCGGGTTCTGGTTGTCAGTCCCAGCCGCAGAATCCCTTCGGACTTGGCGCCCCTGTTTTCGCAAAACTTGCCGGGCACAAAGGTGGTTGAGGTATCGGGTTTTCCCGATCGCCGGCAGCTTTCTGAAGTGCTGGCTAAGGGCGGACTGGATCTGTGCTTCCTGGATGTCCACAGCGACAACGAACGGGCCATGCAGGTCATCGCGGACCTGATTGGATTGGCGCCCGCCATTCAGATCGTCGCCCTGCTGGCAACAAACGACCCGGACCAGATTTTGCAATGCCTTCGTCAGGGGGCAGCTGATTTCCTGGTGCACCCATGCTCGGCGGAAGAGTTTGTCGCCTGCATCGATCGGATGGAAAAACTGAACCCGAATTCCGCCAGTGGCGGCAGCAGGGGCCGGGTTTACTGCGTCATGCCAGCCAAGGGCGCGTGCGGGTCGAGTACCATCGCCTGCAATCTGGCGCATCAGGCAAAGCGAATCAGTTCCGGACGGGTGCTCCTGGCGGATCTGGACCCGCTGGCCGGGACCATCTCTTTTCTGTTGAAGGTAAAATCCACGTTCAGTTTCCTGGATGCCTTGGTGCACGCCTCTACTCTTGACAACGACATCTGGAAGGGCCTTGTTACACCAAGCCAGGGAATTGATATCTTGCTGCCCCCGGAATCTCCGATTGCAGCAGCGCAAGAAGTTTCAGATGCCTCGGCAATTATCGACTTTGCCCGCCGCGCCTATGATCATGTGATCCTCGACACTTCCGGAGGCTACGGCGATTGGTCGCTCAGCATCGCCCGAAAGTCCGATGAGATCCTTTTGGTGACGACCAACGAACTGCCCAGCCTGCAGGCCGCGCAGCGCGTACTTGCGTATCTGGAACAGCACCATGTCAAGCGGACAAAAGTGAAACTGGTAGTCAATCGCTTCAATCGGGACGTAGGCTTAAGCCAGGACATGATCGAAATGGCGTTACGTTCCGAGGTCTATCAGATTATTCCCAGCGATTATGAATCATTGCAGCGCAGCCTGCTCGAGGGCAAGCCGGTGCAATCTTCCACGACTTTTGGGAAGAGCCTGATCGCTTTGGCCGAAAACCTGATTGGCAAGGAGCAGACGCCGAAGAAAAAGTCGGGCAGTTCGGGCATATCGGGACTGTTTTCGCTCTTTGGCAAGAAGTAGGCAGCCAGGGCACAGACAGGTTGGGTTATCCTTAGAGTTTGCTGCTCCTGGATGAAACCAACGCAATTTCCTACTTCTCTTCGCATGGCATAGAAGCTCTGCGTGTCATTCCATTAGGCGGTGGCGTATCAAACGTCGTGCTGCTGGTTGAGACCGGTTCCAAGCGACTGGTGGTCAAGCAGGCACTGGAGCGCCTGAAGGTAAAGGAAGAATGGCTCTCGGACCCCAGGCGGACGCTTCGTGAATGCGCTTCGATTCGCCAGCTTGCTGCGCATCTGCCGGCGGGTGCAGTGCCATCGATTCTATTTGAAGACCAGGAAAATTGCATTTACGGAATGACCGCCGCGGCGGCGGATGCCGAAGACTGGAAAACACAGTTGCTGCGTGGCGAAATACGCCCGGCCGTTGCTGCAAACATCGGCGCCACGCTGGGCGCCATCATGCAAACAACCTCCAGCGGCAGCGCGTGGCAGGAACAGTTCGGCGACCAGACGGTGTTCGATCAGCTTCGGCTGGATCCGTATTACCGCTTTACGGCGACACGTCATCCCGATCTCAAACCGCAATTCGACGCGATCATCGCCAGCGCCTCCACACGCCGCTACTGCCTTGTCCATGGAGATTACAGTCCGAAGAATTTCCTCGTCGCCGGGAATGCGGCCATGGCGATCGACTTCGAAGTTGTGCATTTTGGAGACCCCTCGTTCGATGCCGCCTTCCTGCTGAATCATCTGCGCCTGAAGTCGTTCTTTCGTCCACAATGGGCTGTTGAATACGCAGTGGCGGCCGCCGCATTCTGGCAGGCGCTGCAACCGGCCGTGGCAGAGCTGGACTGGTTTGAACCCGCCACGATCGCCCATCTGGGAGGCTTGATGCTGGCACGCATCGATGGCAAGTCCCCGGCCGAATACATCGCGGAGGATGCGTTGCGCCAGCAGGTGCGGCAGTACGCGCGCAATCTGATGCTCCATCCTCCCAAATCCGTTCTCGAGGTTTTTGCATGAAATTGACATTGGAACATCTTCGCGCGCTGGAGATTCTGGATTCGCGCGGCAACCCCACGCTGGCTGTGGAAGCGCGGCTATCGACCGGCGCCACGGCGTGGGCACACGTGCCCTCAGGGGCTTCCACGGGCCGCCATGAGGCCCTGGAACTGCGCGATGGCGACCCGGCGCGCTACAACGGCAAGGGCGTGCAAAAGGCCGTGGCCAACGTGGGCGAACTTCTCGCCGGGCTGCGCGGAATGGATGCCGAAGATCAGGCCGCGCTCGACAAGCGGGCCATTGCGCTGGATGGTACGCCGGGCAAGTCGCGACTGGGGGCCAACGCCATCCTCGGCGTCAGCTGCGCGGTGGCGCGGGCAGTGAGCGTGGCGCGCAATGAGCCGCTTTGGAAGACATTGGCTGGCGCGCGCCAACCGTTGTTTCCAGTGCCAATGATCAATATTTTTTCTGGCGGCCTGCACGCCGGCGGCAACATCGAATTTCAGGACTTTCTGATCATCCCGCACGGCTTCGACACTTACGCTGAGGCGCTGGAAGCAACGGTGAAAATTCATCGCACGGCGGGCGAATTGGTGCGGGCGCGCGGCTATCTGCTCACTGGAGTGGCGGACGAAGGCGGCTGGGGTCCCAGGCTGGAATCGAACGTACGTGCGCTGGAACTGCTCACCGAGTCGATTGCGATGGCCGGCTTCGAACCGGCCAGACAGGTTTCGATTGCGATCGATTGCGCCTCCACGCATTTCTTTGAACACGGCGCCTACCATTTGAGATCCGAAAATCGGATTCTTGATTCCGCCGGGATGGTTTCGCTGCTGGAGGACTGGTGCGCGCGCTTCCCGATCGTGTCGATTGAAGACGGACTGATGGAAGACGATTGGATTGGCTGGCAGCAACTGACCTCACGTCTGGGGGCGGGAAAACAATTGGTGGGCGACGATTTCTTCACCACCAATCCGGCGCGTCTGGAACGTGGCATCCAGGAACAGGCGGGCAATGCCGTGCTGGTAAAGATGAATCAGATCGGCACGTTGACCGAGACCTTTGAGGTGATTGACCGGGCCAGGCAGGCGGGCTTCCGCGCAGTGGTTTCGGCGCGGTCAGGCGAAACCGAAGACAGTTTTCTGGCTGATCTCGCGACCGCCTCGGGCGCTGGTCAGATAAAAGTCGGCTCCATCACGCGCAGTGAGCGGTTGGCGAAATATAACCGTCTGCTGGAACTGGATCTGCCGTATCCTGGCCGCCAGATGTTTCCAATTGCCGGCTAGTCTTTTAGGTTGATGGTTCCGCGGCAACCGGGCGCACCGCACGAGCACGGAACCTTCTCCACATCCTTATCGAAGTGGTAATCGATGGTCAATTCCTCGCCCGGAAGAATATCGCGCTTGCTCATGTAGAGAATGTGCTCTTTGAACACCCAGCTGCGGATGTTGGGCTCACAACAGTGATTGATAAACTCGGCGCCGCTGCCGCCGACGGAACCATCCAGCGCCCAATACTTATTGAGCGTGAAAATGTAATTCAGCGGGCGCTCAGCACGAATCTTCGTTTCCTTGCGGCTGATTCGCTCACCGGTGTACTCCATCACCTTGCGGCCTGCCGGGATGCGTTCGGCTGCGAACACACCCCAGCGATGAATTACGGATGGCTTGATCTTCAGCCGGAAACACGCATAGCGCGGATTTATGGTTGGAGGACTTGCGGCCACGATAGGACTCTAACCTTAAAATTCGTCTTCCGAAGAGCTAGCCTTCTTGCCCTTGCGGCGCATAATGATAATCGCGATAACTGCGACTAAACCAACGAGTGCGACAATCTGAACTGTGTCCATTTAATTTGGTGTCTCCATTAGGGTTGTTTACGTATTTAAGGCAGTATACAGCATCAGACGGTGAGAAAGGGAGGGCGGTTACGCCCCCACCTTCTCTTTCAATACATCCACCAGTTCTTTTACAGCAGCGGCGCTCTTGTTGAGCATCGCCTGCTCTTCATCGGACAACTTGATCTCGTAGATCTTCTCGATACCGGCCGATCCGAGCTTCACTGGCACACCTACATATAACCCGTTAATTCCGTATTCGCCCTCAAGAAGTGCGGCGCAAGGCAGAACTTTTTTCTTGTCCTTCAAAATCGACTCCACCATTTCGATGGTTGCCGCCGAAGGTGCGTAGTAGGCACTGCCGGTCTTCAGGTACTTCACGATCTCCGCGCCGCCGTTCTGCGTGCGGGTCACCAGGCGTTGCAGGGTTTCCGCGTCCATCAATTCAGAAAGCGGGATACCGGAAACACTCGACAGGCGAGTGAGCGGCACCATCGTGTCACCGTGGCCGCCCAAAACAACGGCGGTCACGTTCTCGACGGAGACCTTCAATTCTTCAGCGATGAAGGTACGGAAGCGCGCCGTATCGAGCACGCCGGCCATACCGATCACACGGCTGCGGTCGAACTTCGAAACGCGTTGCGCGGCCCAGCACATGGCGTCGAGAGGATTGGTGACAAGCACCAGGATCGCATTCGGCGAATGCTTTGCCGCCTGCTCGGTGGCGTTCTTCACAATCTCATAATTGGCCAGCAGCAAATCGTCGCGGCTCATACCCGGCTTACGCGGGAAGCCGGCAGTGATGACGACCACATCGGAGTTGGCGGTGGCTTCGTAGTCGTTTGCGCCAGTGATATTGACGTCATAGCCCTGTACCGGGCCCGACTCCAACAGATCTAAACCTTTACCCTGCGGAACGCCTTCCATGATGTCAACCAGGACGACATCCGCGAGCTCTTTTTCAGCGATGCGCAGTGCGCAATTCGCGCCGACGTTTCCGGCGCCGACAACCGTGACTTTCTTTCTCATATAAAGTAAGATACCCGATCATCATAATCGCACGAACGGGAGGGGGGAATGCAATTGGGGGCCCCTGGCGAAGCCCCCGTAATACCGGCCTAGAAGTAGAACTTCGCGGCAAGCTGCATGATGCGCGGATCCTTCGCCGAAAGAATGCGGCCGAAGTTCGAGCTCGATAGCGACGCGTTGGGATTCCCGAAATTGGCGTGGTTCAAGCTGTTGAACACTTCCCAGCGGATCTGGAATTTCTTGTGCTCGTTGATGGCGATGTCTTTAAATACGCCCAGGTCGAGGTTCTGCAGGCCTGGCCCAATCAGAGTATTTCTACCTATTGTGCCGAACGTTCCAAGCGCAGGCTGCGCGAATGGAGCGGTGTCGAAATACTTTGCCAGCTTGCTGTTGGTCGAGACGCTGTCGTAGACGGCCACCGGGCCGAGCACGTCGGCGCGATCGCTGCCGATGCCCGCCAGGCTGCGGTCCAGGCCCGCGGCGACACTGAACGGAATGCCCGATTGCAGCGTCAGGATTCCATTCAATGACCAGCCGTGCAGCACCGCGCGTTCGAAGCCCTTGGTTTTGCGGAAGAACGGAAGGTCATAGATGAACGACGTGACAAAGCGGTTCTTCACGTAGAAGTTGGCAAGGCCTTTATCGCGGTTCCAGTTGAAGGGATTCGACGCCTGATTGGCCAGACCACTGTTGCCATCGGTTGAGGCCAGATCGATTGCTTTCGAAAAAACGTATGAGCCAAGGAAGGTGAAGCCGTTTTCAAAGCGGCGGTTCCAACTGACCTGCAGCGAATGATACGTGGAGTTCGCCGTCGACTGAATGCTCTCAATCGTCTGATAGCCTGGGTAAATGCGCCGTGAATCCACATTGCCCGAAGTGGAATTGCCGGGCACGAACACCGCAGGATTCACCTGCTGATTAATGTGAAGGTGCGTGCCTTTGTTGCCGAGATACGCCACGGTGAGCACGATCTTTTTCGGCAGTTCGCGTTGTATGTTGAGATTCCACTGCTGCACGTAGGCGCTGGTGAAATCGGGATTCATCGACATCACCGTCACGGGCAGGTAGAAGGCCTTCGTTGCCCGTTCCTTATCCGTATTGGCGCGTGTGTAGTTTTGCAGGAACTGCAACTGCTGGGGATTGTTGCCGTACGGATTCGACAACTGCACGTTGAAAGTGGTCAAGCCGTAAGAAAAGGGCTGCGAAGTGCCATTGGAATTCAAGGTCACCAATTGAATGGTGTCGGAGAAGATTCCGTAACCGCCGCGGATACTGGTCTTGCCATCGCCGAAGGGATCGTAGGCAAAGCCAATGCGAGGCGAGAAGCGATCGAGGCGATTGGGAATCACACCGAGCCCATTGATGCCCTTGTCGCCATTGAACAGATAGCCCAACGGTGCCAGCGGATATACAGTGGACTGCTGTCCGGCACGGAAGGCAGTGTTCTCGCCATAGGCGTCTTTCACCGTGATGTAAGGCTCCCAGCGCACGCCTAGATTCAGCGTCAGACGGCGCGAAGCGCGGTAATCATCCTGCACATAGAGAAACGGCGTCCACTTATATTGCCAGGCTGAGATGGGCGAGTTCTGATAGACGCTGGCGGCAGCGCCGGTATAGAAGTCGGCATAGCCGTAACCAGCGGGCCCCGTGGCCAGACCATTGAACGAAAAGCTCGGATCCGTATCGAAGTTTTCGCGGCCATTGCGGCGCACCTTGGCGAGGTCGCCGCCGAACTGGATGAGATGCTTGCCCTTGGTCCACGACATGGTGTCCTGGAACTGGTAGTTCATCATGTGGCTAAGATAGTTGGTTGCGATGCCGAGCCCAAGTCCGTTATTGATGCCCAGAATCCAATCGGTGGGAATGTTGGGCGGGGCCAGCGGCACACAAGTGGACTTGCAGCCGAGCGCGGCCCAGTTGGCCGGGTCGGTTACCTCAGGAGCGCGGATGAAGTTGTTGCGCGCGACGGTGAGTGTCGCAGTGTTTACCAGCGATGGCGAGAAGATGTGCGTATCGTTCAACGCGATGTTGTGCGTGATCCAGTTGTTCACGCCGTTGAATGCGGGCACGGCATAGTTGGTGCGATTCAGATTGTCGTCCCAGAAGTAGCGGCCGTTGAGTTTGTTCTTGTCGGAGATGGAGTGATCGATGCGCGTCACAACCTGATAATCATTGGTCGGCAGCGACAGATTGAAGGTGTAGATGTTGCCCGGACTGTTGGGTAGCGGCAGAAACGCTTTCGTGAAGTTCAACGCCACTGGATCCAACTGGCTCGGCGGAATCACATTGTTCGGATACGGTACGCCGGTAGGATTCGCGATGGTTACAGTGGTTGGCGGCGCAACGGTAATCAGTTTGCCGCGCACCGCGCTTTGCGAGAAGTCGCCGGTACGTTCGAGCGAGGTCGGAACAACCGTGCCCGAACTGGTTGCGCCCAGCACCTGGCGCATGGCTTCGAAGCCGAAGAAGAAGAACGTGCGGTCCTTGCCCTTGTATTTCGGCACGATCACTGGTCCTCCGAAATTGCCTCCGAACTGATTGCGATGCAGCGGGGAGACGATTGGCGAGAAGAAATTGCGCGCATCCATGTCGTTGTTGCGAATGAAGTCGTAGAGCACGCCATGCAGTTGGTTGGTGCCGGACTTGGTGACCATATTGATCACAGCGCCGGCGTTGCGCCCGTTCACCGCGCTGTAGCCGTTTTGTAGAATGGAAAACTCCTGCAGGTTATCGGGATTAGGAAACGCCGCCGGAACGTTATTGTACATCTCCATATTGAGGCCGCCATCGAGAACATATGATGACTGGCTGGCGCGTGTGCCGTTTACGCTGAATACAAGGTTGGTGTTCAGCGCAGTGCCCGTGGCCGCCGAACCTGAGCCCATTTGAATGGAGCCGGGCAGGATCGCCTGTAGCGAAAGCGCATTGCGGCCGTTGAGCGGCAGTTCGTCCATGCGCTTGGCATCGACAACTTCTTTCACAGTGGAACTGGCCGTATCGACAGTCGTACCCGCACCTTGCACTTCCATCACCTGCTTCATTTCGCCTACTCGAAGGGCGACATCGACGCGCGCGCGGCGGTCCACCTCGAGCAGGATTCCGGTGCGGTCGACGCTGCCGAATCCTGACGCCGAACAAGTGATGTGGTAACTGCCGGGACGCAAATCGAGAAATATGTAATAACCATCGGTGTTCGACTTTGTCTTTTCGGCAACGCCCGTAGCGTCGTTGGTTACCGTAAGGCTGGCGTTGCCAACCACTGAACCTGAAGAATCCGTCACGGTGCCGAAGATTCCGGTGCCCGTTTGGGCCGTCAACGCAGATGACAGAAACAACAATCCAGATAGAATTCGTGTGCTCACTTAGACACTCCCCTGCGGCGGAAGTTTGGATGAATCCGCCGCAAGCTATTCTATGCAAATATGCGTGGAGCGTCAATCGGGCGAGTCAGGCCGATGCCAGATCAGTCTTAAACCGTATTTGCGCTTGGGAGGTGGCGGAAGCGCTTTCATCTGCTTGATCTCTTCCACCACTAAAGTGATGACCTTGCCGTGTTTTTCCTGAACCGCTTCAACGTGTTTCATTCTCGCGGCAAGGTCAACATGCGTAGCCATCACCTCACGCAGTTTCACAAAGGCGCGCATAATTTGAATGTTCATCTGCACTGCGCGTTTGCTATTTAAGACCGATGAGAGCATGGCTACACCAAGCTCTGTAAATGCAAGCGGAGTGCTGCGCGGATTGCGATGCTTCTGTGAACTGGTCACAATTTGTGACCGGTTCAATGCGGCATTTTCGCGAAGGCTGAGACGGAACATAAAGTCCTTGGGGAACCTGTCAGCATTGCGTTTGACAGCCTGATTCAGAACGTTGGTCAACACCTCATACAGTTCTGCCAGGTCGGCATCTAACATGACTTTCTGTTTACGGATCGAGTAAATCTTCCTTTCGATAACCTCAACGGGCACGGAAGGGTTGGCGAGGGTTACTGCTTTTGCATTTGGCATTTTGAAAGGTGCTCATTCGGATAATTGCGAGCGACACCATACCGCCTTTCATGTACCAAAATCGCAAGTGTAGTGCTTGGAGCCCCTGTTTCTGTTGATGATGGAGCTGTGTGGAACCGGTCACAAATTGTGACCGGTTCCACACATTGGGACGCCGCCCCCGGCGGTCAGTTAAACTAGAAGATTAATGCTTCGAGTTCGATTTGCCCCCTCTCCAACCGGTTATCTGCATATCGGTAGCGCACGGACCTTCATCTTCAACTGGCTCTATGCGCGCCGAAATGGCGGAACGATGATCCTGCGTATTGACGACACCGACGTCGAGCGCAACACGCAGGCCTCGCTCGATTCCATCTTCGATGGCCTCAAGTGGCTCGGCCTGGAATGGGACGAACAATATCGCCAGAGCGATCGCATCGACCTGCACAAGAAGATGGCCAATGAAATCTTCGAGCGCGGCCATGCCTATCGCGACTTCACGCCGCTCGATACAACGGGCGAAGAGAAAGCGAGCGAAGGCCCGTGGCTTTGCAACCCAGGCATGCGCGAACTCTCGCGCGAAGAGAGCGACGCACGCGCCGCCGCAGGTGAACCCTTCGTACTGCGCTTCCGCGTACCGCGCGACGCAGAGCGCCACGTCACATTCAAAGACGGTGTTTACGGCGAGCAGTCGAAGTCCGTGGCGGATATCGAAGACTTCGCCCTGCTGCGCAGCAACGGCATGCCCACGTACCACATGGCATCGTGCGCCGACGACATCGACATTGGCATCACGCAGATCATCCGCGGCCAGGACCATCTTTCGAACACGTTCAAACACCTCCTGATTTTCGAGGCCGCCGGCGACGTGATGCCACAGTTCGCGCACCTGCCGCTGCTGATCGCGCCCGATGGGGCCAAGCTTTCGAAGCGCAAGCACGGGCCGGTTGTCAGCGTGACAACCTACCGCGACGGCGGCTTCCTCTCGCACGCCTACATCAACTTCCTGTGCCTGCTCGGCTGGTCTCCGAAGGACGACCGCGAACGCATGACGCGCCAGGAGATCGTGGACGTGTTCAGCTTCGAAGGCATCAACCGCAGCAACGCCGTGGTGAACTTCACCGAAGAAGATCCATTCGACCCCAAGGCCGTGTGGCTGAACGCTGAACTGATACGCACTTTAACGCCTGACGAACTGGCCGCGAACGCATTGCCGTTCGTGCTGGCGAAAGGCCTGCAGGCCGATCCCGCGAGACTGCTGCAACTCGCCCCGCTGTTTCGCGAACGCATCAAGACCTTCGCCGAAGCGCCCGGCGTCATCGACTTTTTCCTGATCGACGAACTTCCGCCCTACGACAATGCCGAACTGATTCCACAAAAAGGCGACGCCGCGATGGCACTTGCCGCATTGCAAAAAGCCAGCGAAGTGCTCGCCACCTGCGAATTCAATCACGATGCCTTGGACGCCGCGCTGCGTGGCGGATCGCAGGAACTGAAAATTAAACCAGGCCAGATGTTCCAGCCCATCCGCGTTGCCGTTTGCGGCCGCAAAAACGCGCCGCCGTTGTTTGAAACGTTGGAAGCGCTGGGCCGCGACGCCTGCATCCAACGCATCGGTAGAGCGATTGCGATGCTGAGCTAGTGGCATTTTCGAAAAGGACAGAGATTATGAGTACGCCCAATAGCGAGCCCGAAGCAGGCACCAATGCCGCGGAAACATCGACCCCAGTAGCGTCGAACTTCATCCGCGACATCATCCTTGAAGACATCAAGAACAACAAGAACGGCGGACGCGTCCACACGCGCTTTCCGCCGGAGCCGAACGGCTACCTGCACGTTGGCCACGCGAAATCCATCAACATCAACTTCGGTTTTGCGCAAGAGTTCGGCGGCAAATGCAACCTGCGCTTTGATGACACCAACCCGTCGAAGGAAGAGACCGAATACGTCGATTCCATCATTGAAGATGTCCATTGGTTAGGCGGCGATTGGGAAGGCCGCATGTTCTATGCCTCTGATTATTTCGACCAGCTCTTTGAATGGGCAGTGCAGATGATCAAGGATGGCAAGGCCTACGTCTGCGATCTCAACGCGGAACAGGTGCGCCAGACGCGTGGCAATTACTCCGAACCAGGCCAGGATAGCCCGTACCGCAACCGCAGCGTCGAAGAGAATCTCGATCTGTTCATGCGCATGAAGAACGGCGAGTTCCCCGATGGTTCACGCACACTGCGCGCCAAGATCGACATGGCCGCGCCCAATCTCAACTTCCGCGATCCGGTGATGTACCGCATCCTGCACGAACACCATCACCGCACGGGTGACAAGTGGTGCATCTATCCGATGTACGACTACGCGCACGGCCAGTCCGATTCCATTGAAGGCATCACGCATTCCATCTGCACGCTGGAATTTGAAGATCATCGCCCGCTGTATGACTGGTACGTTGAACAGCTTGGAATTCACCACCCGCAGCAGATTGAGTTCGACCGCCTGAGCCTGACCTACACACTGCTCAGCAAGCGCAAGCTGCTGAAACTGGTCCAGGAAAAGTTCGTTACCGGTTGGGACGATCCGCGCATGCCAACAATTTCAGGAATGCGCCGCCGAGGCTACACGCCGGAAGCGATTCGCAATTTCTGCAAACGCATTGGCGTATCGAAAACCCCCGGCATCATCGAACTGGGGCTGCTGGAATACTTCCTGCGCGAAGATTTGAACAAGCGCGCCGATCGGGTGATGGCTGTGCTCAACCCATTGAAGGTCATCATTGATAACTATCCCGAAGGCCAGGTGGAGATGATGGACGCCGTGAACAACCCCGAGGACGCAAGCAAAGGCTCGCGCCAGGTGCCCTTCTCACGCGAACTGTACATTGAACAGGACGACTTCCGCGAAGTGCCGCCGAAAGGCTACTACCGTTTGTCGCCCGGCAAGGAAGTGCGCTTGCGCTACGGCTACCTGGTCACCTGCACCAGCGTGGTGAAAGACGCTGACGGCAATGTGACCGAAGTGCATTGCAGTTACGACCCGGCCACGCGCGGCGGCAACACGCCCGACGGCCGCAAAGTAAAATCAACCATTCATTGGGTCTCGGCTTCGCAGGCCATCGAAGCAGAGGTGCGCATCTACGACAACCTGTTCAAAGTGGAAGATCCGAATCAAGTGCCTGAGGGCGAGGAGTTCACGGTCAACCTGAACCCGAATTCCCTGCAGCTGGTTCCCAACGCAAAGCTCGAGCCGTTTCTGAGCAATGCCAAGCCGGGCGACCGCGTCCAGTTTGAACGCCTGGGCTACTTTTGCGTTGACAAAGAATCTGCGCCCGAACATCTTGTTTTCAATCGCACCGTGGCGCTGCGCGACACGTGGGCAAAGGTGGAGAAAAAATCCAAATGATTGTACTCGGACTTGGCGGGCTTCTGAATGATCCGGCGTGCGTGATTCTGAAGGACGGCGAACTGGCTGCGGCCGTGGAACAAAACAAAGTTTCGCGCAACGGCAAACCCGGCGAACTTCCGGAAGAGGCCATTCTCAGTTGCCTGGCACTCGCCAATGTCCGGCCCGACGATGTAACTTGCGTAGCCATCGCGCGCCCATTCGCCGAAGGACCGGAGACAGAACTGCACCTGCATCTGCGCTCCATCTTCCCGAAAAGCCGCATCGCCGTAGTGGATCACCACGTAGCGCACGCGGCCTCCGCATACTATGCCTCGGGCTTCGAACAGGCCACAGTACTAACGCTCGACCGCAAGGGCGACTTCCGCTGCGGGGCGATTTGGAAAGCCTCTGGCAACGATCTGCAATTGCAGAACGAGTTATATTTTCCCGATTCAATCGGCGATGTCTATAGCCGCGTGGCGGAACTGTTAGGCTACGAGCCCAACGCCGGCGAACACAAAGTGCAATGGCAATCCACGCTGGCCGAGCCCGATCTGGCATCGGTCTTTGCGGAAATGCTGCCGATCCAGGGCGGCGAATTTCGCGCCATCGATCGCAGTTGGTTTGACAGCGATCTGTTCGGCCGCGGAGGCTTCAGCAGCCGCTTCTATGACAAGCTGGGCATCCGCGATGGCGACCGCATTGATGACGCGCTGGCGGCACGCATTGCGGCTGGCCTGCAGCGTGCCGTGGAAGACGCAGTGGAAGGCCTGGCCGGTACCGGTGAGCATCTTTGCCTGGCCGGCGGACTGTTCATGAATGCGCTATTGGTTTCGGCCATCGAGCGTTCCGGCCGCTTCGAAAAGGTTTTCGTGCAACCAGCCGCGGGTAACTCCGGAACCGCGCTGGGCGCGCTGTTCTACGCCTGGCATCATGTGCTGGGGCAAACGCGCCGCATCCCATTCCACACGCTGGCGCTCGGCCCGAGTTTCGGCGCGGAAGATATCAAGAAGGTGCTTGAGAACTGCAAGCTGCGCTTCCGCTATCTGCTTACGACGGATGAACTGTTGGACGCCGCCGTAGACGAAATCCAGAATCACAAGATCGTCGCCTGGATGCAGGAGCGCATGGAATTCGGTCCGCGCGCATTGGGCAATCGCAGCATTCTGGCCTCTCCGTTGAACCCGTATTCCACTGAGAATTTGAACGTCTTCATCAAGCACCGCGAATCGTTCCGTAAGTTTGCCGCTTCGGTGCCGGTGGAACTCGCTTCGGAGTATTTCGAAGTCGGTTCCAATGCGCGGTTTCTTTCCACCGTGGGCCGCGTGCGGACTGGCCACAAAGCGCGCTTTGAAGCTGCAACGATGGGCGATGGACTCATCCGCGTGCACACTGTTTCCGAGCACGACAATCCGCTGTACTGGAAGCTGCTGCATCATGCGGGGCAAAGCACGGGACTGCCTGTGCTGTACAACACCTCGTTCAATTTGTTTTCCGATCCCATGGTGTGCACGCCGCGCGACGCAGTGCGCAGTTTTTATTCATCCGGGATTGACAGCCTGTTTGCGGGGCATTTTTTGCTGCAGAAGTAATCGCCCCCTCAGATTTTGGACAGGCGATCCGCCTGTCCAATGTCTAATGATTCACCACTCAGTCGAACTTTTCGTAGGTGATCTGCTTGCGGTCGAAGCCCATCGCCTTTAACCTCGCGCGCACATCGTCAACCATCGCCTTCAACCCGCAGATGTAGAAATGCCAGTCGCGGCGCTCCCCGATCGCCTCGTCCAGATGCTGCTGCACCCAACCAGTGCGGCCCGTCCAATCGGCATCAGACCGAGTCAATGTTGGCCAAATATCAATAGGCAGGTCTTTCAAATCATCCCAGTAATATAGCCCGCTGCGATACCGCGCTCCGAACAACAGAATATGCCGGCGCGCCGCAGGCTCAGGCAATGAGAGCAACATGGAACGAATCGGCGCAATACCAGTGCCGGTAGCAATAAAAATGCAATCTGAAACCGGCTGCTTCAACACGAAGCCGCCCAGCGGCCCTTTCATGTCGATCGATTCGCCAGGTTGCATGCGGAACAACAACGGCGACATGCGGCCATCGTCAACCACATTCAAGCACAGTTCAAACCGATGATCCACAATCGCCGGACTGACAATCGAATAGGCCCGCGTAATGCGCTTTTCGCCGATCGTCTCAGAGAAGGAAACAAACTGCCCCGGCTGAAACGCAGCCCCGTCAATCTCCGCCGATTCAAACACAAAGTGCCGCACGCCCGAAGCCAGGTCGCGATAGGAAACAAGCTCCGCCCTCATGCCGTACCCAGCGCTTTCCGCGCCCGGTCAAGCAGGATCTCCTTCAACGCCGGATGCCCGTCCAATGGTTCTGTCACATGAATCTCCACACTTGGATAGATGAGATTCAACTCGCCTACGATGCGCGGAAGATCGCGCTTCAAGTGAATCCCAAGTGTGAGGAAGTAAGGAAGCACGATGATACGTGTTACGCCCTGCGGAACAAGGCGCGCCACTGCCTCCTTTAAATCGGGCTGGGCGGCTTCAAGAAACGCAGTTTCGTACGTTTCATAGCCGCCCAGCACCGCCATATCGGAAGCAACTTTTTCTACCGCTTGATTGGCCGAGGCAACGCTCGAGCCATGTGCAAATACAATGAGTCCTGTTTTCACGCAGCGCCGTGAATATAGTGTCTCATGTGTTGCAGTTCCTCCGTCTTTTCTTCGATCTCTTCGCTCATCAGATCGCGCATGGAGATCATCCCCACCGCATGGCCCAACCGCAACACAGGCAAGTGGCGGCATCCGTTTTCCTGCATCATCTCGACGGCTTCCACCGTGGTGGCCGTCTCGTCAATGGTCGCAAGTTCCGTTGTCATGACTTTGCTGATTGGCGTGGAGGAAGGGTCCAAACCTTCCACGATCACGCGCCGCATCAGATCGCGTTCGCTAAACAAGCCGCTCAACTTGCGGCCGTCCAGAACAAGGATTGCCCCAACCCCGAGGTGGGACATGGTTCGTGCTACTTCGAGCACGGTTTGGGATTTCTCTACCGAGTAGAGTTCTCTATGGTGCAAAAGCTGACGGAGCTGTTTCATAGGTGCTGAAACAATACTCCTGATTTTTCCCGAAAGCAAGGGGGGGCTTTAGCCGCGGCGGATCAAGTCGTCGCCCAGTAACTCTTGTAACAACGGGGAAGTTGGATACGGATGTCCACGATATTGCCTGAAACCCTCCGCCCCCAGCAACCCGAAACGCATGCCGCAAGCGCGCGTCCACGTCACCATCTGCTCAATGTAGTTATCCATGCCATGCTGCCGCAGCAGCCAATTGCGCTGACTGGCGTGGCTGGCCAGCATCTGTTTTTTTAGCTCCAGCACAGCGGAAACATCCACGGCAAAGTCAGGCTGCACGTAATAGCCATTGCGGTCGTGCCCACCGATAGGATCCATATAATACAGATGCGGCAAATGCTCCAGCACAACCGCCTTGCCACCCGTAGTATAGTTCGGCGCGGGCGCGGCAAAGCACGCATCGCGCACCAGAATGCTGGTCATTTCGTGATCGCACAAATAGTCAGCCTCGGCCGAGGTCAAAACAAGATCGGGTCGCAGCGTGCGCAGCAGTTCCGTCACGCGCCGCCGGCTTGGATCGTCATTGAAGATCGCCAGATCGCGAAACTCCGCGCAGACGTACTCCGCACCGATCAGTTTCGCGGCGGCCGCGGCTTCACCACGCCGGATAGCCGAGATCTCTTCGGCGCTGTATTCCGCAGAACCACAATCGCCTGGCGTCATCGAAACAATGGTTACCGCGTGCCCGGCCGCAGCAAGCAGCGCCAGCGTGCCCCCCGCCAGGATCTCAGCGTCGTCAGGATGGGCGTGTATGGATAGAATCCGTTTACTTGTCATTTGGTTTATGTTCGTGTTTTAGTTTTTCCGCCAGCACTGCTGTGCGCGAGCGCGAATGCAGCGTGGCCGATTCGATGGCCGAAAGAATCGTCGACCGCAGACCGTGTTTTTCCAATTCATGAATGGCAACGATGGTGACACCGCCGGGCGTAATTACCTGATCGCGCAGAATGGCCGGATGCAAACCTGTTTCGCGCACATGCTTTGCCGCACCCAGCACCGTCTGCTCTGCCAAGCGGGTAGCCACGCCATGCGAAAGGCCCATCTTCACGCCGCCCGATATCATCGCCTCAATCACCATGTATATGTACGCCGGTCCGCTGCCAGAAAGCGCGGTGACCGCGTCCATCATATCTTCTTCTACGAAACAAGCCACGCCTACCGCGCGAAAGATCGATTCCACCAGATCGCGCTGTTCGCCTGTAGCTGAGCCATTGCAGCACACCGCCGTAGCGCCTTCACCGACTACTACCGGAATGTTGGGCATGGCACGAAACACCGGCAACGTGAACGGTAGTGCTGACTCTATCATCGCGATGGGCAATGACGCAGCCACCGAAACAATCACCTGCCCCGGTTTCAAGCGCGGCGCAATCTCATTCAGCACCCCCATCGCATATCCAGGCTTGACCGCCACAATCACAACATCGGCATCCGCAGCGGCCTCAGCATTACCGCCCGTGGTCACACGCACCTCGTAACGCGCCGCAAGCTCCACCGCATGCGGTTCGGACTTCACGGTAGCGCAAAGATTCTGCCGCGTCACCACCCCGGCCTGGAGCATCCCGCCCATCAACGCCGAGCCCATATTCCCCGCCCCCAGCACGGTAACCCGCAGATCTTTGTTCATGTAGTAATTTTATCCCTAAGCGACAGAATCACGAACAACAATCTGGACTACCCTAGTACCTTAGTTCCGCACCTTGGAATCATAAGCAATTTTTAGCAGGGCTTTTATCGATTCCTCCAACTGTGGATTCTCTATACTCCGGCTAGACTTGCTATAGGAGTAAGGCGATGGTGGCAATCGCGCTGAGTCGAACGGCTCTCTCCCTGCCTGGAATCCATTTCTCGGGCGTTGCCGCCAAGCCAACTGCCAATGCCAATTAAGCATTCGAAATGCCTAACTTCGGTTGCATCGATTCAGGTTTGCAAGCTCCGGGTCCTCTTTCCCAGCCGGAGGTGCATTGGCCGGTCCGACTCATCCGTCAGGACCGGCTTCGCTCTTCTTCCATCTATCCCTGACCTGGTGGCCCTCTGGTTAGCCCATCTCTCTAACCAGATTCTGCCAGGCTTTTTGCGGCGCAACGACGAACTATCCCAGCGTTGCGCCGCTCTTTTTCCTTCCCCGCTTCCACGCTTTCCAAGGCCGTCCGGGTAGCCTCCAAAAAAAACGGCAATAACTGTTGAACTTTAATCGTGGTTTCTGGTTTATAATCGGATAGTTCATGCTGGAAGCCTTCGGATTATCCGACCCTGGCTGCGTTCGCAGCAACAACGAGGACTACTACCTGTTAGCGCCTGCACTCGGATTGTATCTGGTGGCGGACGGGATGGGTGGGGCCGCGGCAGGCGAACACGCGTCCCAACTTGCCGCAGAGACGGTAGGAGAGTTCGTCTATAAAACCACCTCGCGTGAACCCGGCATGTTGACCCGCGCATTCGAGGAGGCCAATCGCCGCGTGCTTGAGGCGGCCAACTTAGACTCCACACTCGAAGGCATGGGTACCACGCTGGTGGCTCTAGTGAAGGTCGATGGTCAGGCCTATGTTTCGAGCGTAGGCGATAGCCGCGCCTATATATATAAAGACGGCCAGCTAGCTGTGTTGACTGAAGACCAGACCTGGGTGCATGAAGTCGGCCGCCGGTTGGGAATCGAAGAGGCTCAGCTCAAATCGCACCCGATGCGCCACGTGCTTACAATGGCAATCGGCGTAAGTGAAAATCTTCGCACACACTCCTATGTGTTTCCGCTCGAAACCGGCGTGCAGGTGCTGCTTTGCAGCGATGGCCTGCATGGTGTGATTACCGATATTGCGATTGCCGCTGTCCTCGCCGCCGAAGGCACTCTGGAAGAGAAAGCCAAAAAGTTAATCGAACTCGCCCGCAAGGCCGGCGGCCCGGATAATATTACTACCGTGCTACTGCGCGTGACCGATAAGACGGAATGACCCCTGTCGCATTGACGATTGCCGGCTCCGACCCGAGCGGAGGCGCCGGAATCCAGGCGGACCTCAAAACATTTCATCAGTTCGGAGTCTATGGCGAAGCTGTCGTCACTCTGCTGACCGTCCAAAATACCATCCGCGTAAGCCAAGTTTCCGTCATGCGGCCACAGTTGGTCGCGGCACAACTGGAAGCCGTGCTGGAAGACATTCCGCCGCACGCCGCAAAGACCGGCGCACTCGGCTCCGCGGCAGTTGTGCGCGCAGTGGCCAAAGCAGCGACTGGCTTCGCGTTTCCGCTGGTCGTCGACCCGGTGATGATCAGCAAGCACGGCTCGCCGCTATTGGATGAAGCAGCGCAGGCTGCACTGATCCGCTATCTTCTTCCCTACGCAACATTGGTGACCCCGAATATTCCAGAGGCGGAAGCACTCGCCGGCATGGGCATCGGAACGGCGAAGGAAGTGAAAGAGGCCGCCAAGCGTATCGCCGCGCTGGGGCCGAAATCCGTGTTGATCAAAGGCGGCCACGCGAAGGGCCCGGCAACGGATGTGCTGTTCCACGATGGCCGGTTCATCGACCTCAAAGCACCTCGCTACAAGACGAAACACACGCACGGCACCGGCTGTACGTACTCCGCTGCGATTACTGCCTGTCTGGCGCGCGGCATTCCACTGGTGGAATCCGTGGTTGAGGCGAAGGGCTTCATCACGGAAGCGATCCGCACCAATCCAGGCCTGGGGCACGGATGTGGCCCGGTGAATCATCACGCGCTCAGCGCGGAATGATATCATCTCGCCATGAAGATGTTCGCAGTAGGGATGCTGCTGGCCACGATGGCGGCGGCGCAGGACTGGCAAGCGTGGGGCAATGACCCTGGCGGCTCGAAATACTCAGCACTCAAACAGATCAACCGAGGCAACGTCTCGCAGTTGAAGGTTGCCTGGACGTATCACACCGGCGACGTCAGCGACGGCACAAAACTCCCCGTAAAAAGCGCCTTTGAAGCCACTCCCCTGATGGCCGATGGCGTCCTGTATGTGACCACGCCCTTCGCCCGCCTCATTGCGCTCGATGCCGAAACGGGCAAGGAACTGTGGGCCTTCGATCCGAAGATCGACAAAGAACGCTCGGCCAATCTCCACATCAATCGCGGCGCGGCGCTGTGGACCAACGGCAAGGAGAAGCGCCTCTTTTATGGCACGCTGGGCGGACGGCTCTACTCGATCAACGCCGCCAACGGCCATGCGATGGACGCTTTCGGCCAGGGCGGCTCGATCGATCTGCGCGCGGGCGTTGCAGACAAGTTTCCCGGTAAAGCCTACGGCATGACCTCGCCGCCAGCCATCTACAAAAATCTGGTGATCTGCGGCTCCCTCACTGCCGATGGCGAACCCCAAGGCCCCGCCGGCGATGTCCGCGCGTTCGATGTCAACACCGGCAAGCTGGTGTGGACCTTCCATACCGTCGCCCGCCCTGACGAATTCGGCGGCGACACCTGGGCCAAGGATGCGTGGAAGGATCGCGCGGCGGTCAATCCGTGGTCAATTCTGAGCATGGACGCGCAGCGCGGCATTTTGTTTGTGCCGCTGACATCGCCCGCCTACGACTACTACGGCGGCGACCGCAAGGGCGCGAATTTGTTCGGCGATTCGCTGGTCGCGCTTGACGCCGCTACCGGCCAGCGACTGTGGCACTTTCAGACCGTGCATCATAACTTGTGGGATTACGACATTCCTGCGCAGCCCGTTCTTGTAACAGTGACCCGCGATGGCAAGCCCGTGCCTGCGGTGGTGCAGGTGACCAAGACCGGCTTCGCGTTCGTCTTCGACCGTGTCACCGGCAAACCGCTGTTCGACATTGAGGAGCGGCCCGTGCCAAAGAGCGAAGTGCCAGGCGAAGAGTCCTGGCCCACACAACCGTTTCCGGTGAAGCCGCCGCCTTTCGCAAAGCAGAGCTTCAAACTCGAAGAGCTCACCACCGTGACGCCCGAATCGCGCGCCTACTGCGAGAAGCTGATCGCCGGCGCGGTGTTCGGCAGCCTGTACACGCCAATCGGGCTGAAGACGACCATTCTCTTTCCCGGCACCAATGGCGGCACCAATTGGGGCGGCGCATCGTTCGATCCGGAGACACACACCCTGTATGTGAACTCGATGGACGCCGGCATGGCCGTGCGCCTGGAAAAGCGACCCGATGGCTCTGTGATTCCGTACCGCACGCGCGGCCTCGGCTCTCCGAATTCGCGTTTCTGGGATCAGAACCTCTACGGCTGCCAGCAGCCGCCGTGGGGCCATTTGACGGCCATCGATCTCGATAAAGGCGAGTTCCGCTGGCGCTCCGTGCTGGGCGTAGTCGACGAACTAATTGCCAAAGGCATCCCGCCCACCGGTGCACCAAACATCGGCGGATCGGTGGTGACCGCGGGCGGTTTGCTGTTCATCGGCGCCACCAACGACGGCCGCTTCCGCGCGTTCGATAAGGATACCGGTAAGGAGTTGTGGGTCACACGCCTGCCCGCCAGCGCGTTCGCAAATCCCATGACCTACATTGCGCCGAAATCGAAGAAGCAGTTTGTGGTGATTGCGGCAGGCGGTGGCAACAAGTACAGCAATACGTTTTCCGATTCGCTGGTGGCGTTTTCGCTACCATAGCCTCACTCGGTTAGCCTGGAAAAAGCAGTTGGATGGGCTTAAGCTAATTCGC